>DASVNH010000104.1:0-22982 GCA_036383955.1 Planctomycetota bacterium
CGTCATGTTCTGCGCGTGGCCCACCCGCTGGTGCTTGAGCAGCTCGCCGCCCAACGAGAACACCAGGAAGCCGCAGTCGCTGCCGACGCTGTACACCCGCGGCTCCGCCTTCGGGTCGGCGCCGAAGCTCCCGACGGCCACCGCGTCCGCGTGGTCGTTCAGCTTGTCGTCGTGGCTCCACAGCTGCTTGCCGTCGGGCGTCCAGCGCGCGTACCCGACGTAGACCTCCTCGCGCTTGTCGCCGTCGGCGTCGAACGGATACGGGAAGTGCCCCAGGCGGCCCGCGCCGTTCCAGAGCGGCTTGAGCTCGGCGTCGTAGACCCAGAAAAAGCGGTAGCGGTCCTTGAGGAGGATCTCGCTTCGACGTCCCTTGCCGCTCAGGTCGAAGAACGAGAGGGAGTCGCCCGTGTTGAGGTCGTGCGGCCGCTCCTTGATCTCGAAGGTCTTCACGGTCCGGTAGGCGGCGGGCACGGCGGGCATCCACATCTTCCGGAGGACCTTGCCCGTGGCGCCTTCCAGCACCTGCAGCTGGAAGTCCTTGATGAGGAAGACCTCGTTCTTGCCGTCGCCGTCCAGGTCGTGGATCTGCGCCGGGGTGTCGCTCGTGAGCAGGCCGTGCCGCGGATCGGGCTTGCCCAGCTGCCAGAGGACCTTCCCGTCGAGCGTCACCGCCGTCAGGCAGCTCGCCTCCATGAAGTTGCCCGTGTCGACCTTCGGCACCACCTGCAGGAAGAGCATGTCCAGGCGGCCGTCGCCGTCCAGGTCGCCGAAGCGCACGTTGCGCCCGGCGCCGAACTTAGGAGTCTCGAACTTCTTCCAGAGCTTCGGCTTCGGATTCCCGGCCTGGAGCTCCGCCTCCGCCGCCTTCCGGGCGGCGATCCGCGCGGCGACGCCCTTCGCGTCCCCCGTCGCCTTGAAATCGGCGAAGCGCGCGGGCACGACCGCGGTGAAGCCGGCCTTGCCGCCGCGCAGCTCCGGCTCCTCGCCTTCGACCACGAGCTTGCCGTCGACGTAGCCCCGGATCTTCGGGCCCTCGTTCTCGACCCGCAGGCGGTGCCAGGAGCGGACGTCGTAGGCGAAGTCGGCCGTCGCGATCTCCCGCCACCCGGAGCGGCAGTACTTCGGCTCGATGGGCAGCCGCGTGGCCAGCCGGACGCGCTTGCCCTCCTCCAGGACCAGCACGCAGTGGTGCCGGTTGGTCTTGTAGCGGAACACGAGGCCCGCGAAGTGCTCGGTCGACAGCGGCTTCACGGAGGCCTCGATCGCGAGGTCCGTCCATTCCGCGTCGCCCGCCACGAAGCTCGGCGCGAAGAGCGCGGGCTCCATGCGCCGGTTGTCGGGCCCCATGTGCATCTCGAGGTAGGGCTTGCCGTCCTCCTCGCCCGCGCACCAGGCGTCGAGGTAGACGATCGCGTTTTCCCAGGGCTCCAGGGGGACGCCCCGGTGCGCCAGGTAGTGGTACTCCTGGATGGCGGGATTGATCTGGCCGACGGGCTCCGAGAGCATGCCCACCGGGAAGCGGGAGAAGTCGTCCTGGAGGACGACGTCCTGGGTCAAGAGCAGAACGAGAGCGATCATTTCTTCACCTCCAGCGTCAGCGTGGTTCCCGATGTCGTCACGGTCACTTGCGGCACGGTCACCAGGCCGTGGGCGTCGGCGGCGACGTCCCCCGACGTCGTGCCCGCGGTCCAGGCGACCCGCGTCCCCGCCGGCACGCGGAAGGCGCGGCAGCGCCGCGGCGTCACGTCCACGCGGCACTCCCCTTCCGGCGCCTTCCGGGCGAGCCGCAGCGTCATGGACCAGCGGTCTTTTTCGTCGACGGCCTCCGCGTCCCAGTACAGCCAGAGATTGCTCTGGCCCGCGTCGTCGGCGTCCGGACGGCCGTCGAGCGAGCAGCGGGTGAACGCGGGCAGGGTGCGGTCGACGCGGACGTCGACGCCCAGCTCGCGTTCGTTGGGATCCGGCCCGGGGAGCAGGGCGCGCTGGCCGTGGCCGTCCTGCCCCCAGACGAAGACGTGGGGGCGGCGGGTGTCCTGCAGGGCCTTCCAGAAGTCGCGCGCCTGCGGCCAGCCGATGGCGGCGTCGTTCTTGCCGTTGGAGAAGCAGATCAGGGGGGTGTCGGCGGCGGGGTCGAGGCGCGCGAAGCGTTCGTCGTCGAAGTGGTCGAAGGCGGGCGTCGCGCTTCCCTGGAACGGGATCTTCCAGTCCACGCCGCCGAACACGCGCTCGTAGCTGCCGCGGAACTGGGGCGAGCGGGCCGGGGTGTGGACGCCGACCCACGAGACGACCCAGGCGACGCGGTCGGCGCGCCGCAGGCCGAGGTTGGGCGAGCCGGAGCCGCCCATCGAGCTGCCGGCGGTGAAGACGCGGGACAGGTCGAGCGGCCAGCGCTTCGCCGCCCAGTCGAGGAAGGCCATGACGCGCGTCTGGGTGTAGTCGCGAACCGCGCCCTCTCCCCAGGGCCGCCAGGTCCCCGTGAACTCGTGGTAGCCCGTCCACCAGTCGTAGGGAATCTGGTTGGTCGAGACCAGGACGGCGCCCCGCGCGGCGTTGTACCACCAGCCGTAGCCGCCCTCCAGATTCCCGCCCCAGCAGTGCAGATGCAGGCCGACCGGCGCCGGATCGAGCCGCTTCGGCGGCAGCGCGACGAGATAGTCGTAGGGCCTCGACGCCCGGTTCGCGCGCGGCGGCGCCTCCCAGCGCACGTAGTAGTGCAGCGTCGGCGCGTCGACGAAGGAGAACGACTTGGGGCGCTCGACGCGCTGGAGGACGGGCTCGCCGGGCCCGACGACCTCCACGACCGCGTCGGACGTCGAGAACGCCGACAGGTCCTCCTGCCCGTCCACCATCGCGGTCACGGCGTAGAAGGCGCGGCCGGGCGCCGCGGGATTGTGCGCGTAGATCCCCGTGCCCGCCGCGACGGGGCCTTCGCCCTCGTCGACGACGTAGCGCGGGACGGGATCCTCGTCCTTGGGGGAGACGCCGTGGACGTCGGGGTTCCAGCCGCTGAGAGGCTCGACTTCCGCCAGGAGCGCGGCGCGGCCGATCGTCGCGGGCGTGAGCGGGGCGTCGGCGCGCCAGACGCGGTAGCGCACCTCGCGGCGCCGGTGGCCGAGCGCGGCGAGCTTCTCGCGCCACTCGCGGGTGACGACGTCCCCCGCCGCCGGCGGCGGATCGATCTCGGTCCAGGTCAGCAGGGTCTGCCCGCCGCGGTGGCGGACGCGGAGGTCCTTCACGGCGGGCGGCGGCGTCTTCGCGGGGGCGGAGGAGGTCACGTCGAGCCGCGTCAGCGCCGGCAGGTAGCCCGGCAGCGCCTCGATTTCGAAGGCGGCCCGGCGCGGCTCGGCGCGGAGGGCGGCGCGGACGGCCTCGGTGGCGTCGAAGGCGGCGAAGGTCGGCGCGGCGAGCGGCAGGGGCGCGCCGGCGCTGACGCGGACCGGGGCGCGGCGGTCCGCGGCCGCCGCGGGCTCGTCCCGGCCGGGCCGGAGGACGGCGCGGAAGATCTCCGCGCCCGCGGGGATCGCGGAGAGGTCGACCTCGACGGATTTGCGGGCGCGGACCGTGCCCGGATGCGCGCTGGGGACCTGATCCGAGAAGCTGAGCGTCGACTGGAGGGCGATGAGGAGAATCATCGGCTCATGATCCCGCGTCGTCATGGGGAGGTCAACGCTCTTAGCCGCGCGCCGAAGTCGGCCTTCGCCTCGGTCGGCTCGAAGTCGCCGTCGATCGGATCGGCGGCGATCCAGCGGCGCGGCGCGAGCGAGGCGTAGAGGTCGCCGACGTCGAAGCGGCGGTAGGCGTCGAACAGCACGAGCGTCGAAGGAATCTCGCGGTCGCGGACGGCCCGCTCCTCTCCCGGGAGGCCGAGGAGGAAGGACGCGGGGGCGGTGCGGCGGCGTTCGGCGAAGGCGCGGTAGCTCCCGAAGCCGCCGCGCGTGGCGAGCCAGGCGGCGCGCGGCTCCAGCACGGCGGCGTAGAGCGCGGCCAGCGAGGCGGCGGGGCCGTCGCCGACCAGGGCGACCGGCTTGCCGAGCTTCGCGAGGGCCCGGACGCCCGCCGCGAGGTCGAGGGCCTGCCGGCCCGTGAAGCTCTCGCCGAGCAGGAGGCTGACCGCGAACGTCCAGCCGGGCTTTTTGTTGTCGAGCGCGCCGAGCCCGCGGGGATCGGCCTCGACGACCGCCCAGCCCGCGGCGAGCAGCGCCTCGAGGTCGCGGTGCCCCGCGTCGGCGGCGGCGAGCGCGACGCCGCGCCATTCGCCGGCCGGCGCCCTCCAGCGGCCGGGGACGCGGAGGCCGTCGGGCATGCGCCACGACACGCGGTCGCCTTCGCGGAGGAGCTCGACGTCCGGCGTCTCCGCGTCGGGGAGGCCGAGGGCGCGGAGGAGGGAGGCGCGGGAGGCGTCGGGGGTCGAGGGCGCCTCCAGGAGGCGCTTGGCGAGGGCGACGAGGGCGGGCCCGGCCGGGACTTTTTTGGGGAAGCAGCGCAGCTCGGGCGCGTCCCAGGCGGGCAGGGTCAGGGCGGGCTCGGGGGCGGGCGCGCCGTCGCCCTCGCCCTTGAGCCAGCGGAGGAAGAAGCCGGCGACGGCCTCGCGCTTGGCCTTGTGGTAGCCGTGGGCTTCCTTGTCGTCCTCGAAATACGCGATCCGGTCGCCCGCGTCGAGCGCGTCGTAGAGGCGGCGGCCGTACTCGGCGACGGCGCGATTGCCGGGGATCCGGAAGGAATGGTCGTTGTGCGCGGCGACGATCATGAGGGGCCGGGGGGCGACGAGGGCGAGCAGCTCGTGGTTGTTCGCGTAGCGCAGCAGGCCCGGGATGAAGTGGCAGTGCTCCTTCGCGTCGTACCAGTCGCGCTCGCGGACGGCGGCGATCTGCTCGGCGAACTCGCTGGTCCCCACCACGGGCGCGGTCGCGGCGACGCGGCCGTCGAGCGCGGGGACGATCCAGCTGTTGAAGCCGCCGCCCGAGGCGCCGGTCATGCCGACGCGGGCGCGGTCGACGCCCGGATGCGCGAGCAGCACCTCCAGGGCGCAGAGGGTCTCGAAGTCGACGATCGCCTGCTGGGCGACGCCGCCCACGAGCAGCTCGGTGCGGCGGTGGTCGCGCTGCGAGATGCCGCGCTCGCCCTGGCCGAACGGGTCGTAGGCGAGCACCATGAAGCCGCGCGTCGCCATCGCGGCGCAGAACGCCTGGAAGTCGGGCTTCGCCTTGCTGTCGTGGTACCAGTGCCCCGGCACGAAGAGCAGCGCGGGCAGCGGCTTCTCGGCCATGGGCGGGCGGTAGAGATGCGCGGGGACCTCCGCGCCGGGCAGCGTCTCGTAGACGAGCTTGTCGACCACGTACGTGCCGCGGTCGAGCGTCCCCACGCGCCGCACGTTCCGGGGCGCGGGCTTGCCCAGGCGGTCGAGGCCCAGCGAGGCCCGCAGCTTCGCGCGCAGCTCGGGCGCGGCGCGCTCCAGCTCCTCGCGGGTGGCGGGGGGCCGCAGCGCGCCGAGGACTGCTTTGACGCGCGCCTGGAGGACGTCGAGCCCCGCCTCGGCGTCCGACGCCTGAAGCGCCAGGAGGAGAAGAAGGCTCATGTCTTACTTACGGCGGGCGACCCAGGCGAGAGACAGCAGAGCGAGCGCCGCCCAGGGCAGGCCGGGGGACGTCGCGGTCCCGCAGCCGCAGCCGTTGCCGTTGTCGTTGTCCGAGCCGGAGGACCCGACCGCGGGGGGCGCGGGGGGCGGCGCGGGCGGAGCGGGCGGCGGAGTCGAGGGCGGATTGACCCCGTCGGCGACGTAGGACTTCACTTCCTTGAGCTTCTGCATCGTCAGCCAGCCGCGCAGGAGGTAGCCGTCGTTGGTGGCGTTGACGCCGGTCTGGTGAATCGCGGCGTTGCCGCCCGCGTAGGGGTCGGCCGACGAGTTCGGGGCGGTGGGATGGATGCCGTCGCCGGAGATCAGCGTGTTCTGCCAGGTCGTGCCGGGGCGCCGCGCGAGGATCTCCTCGTAGTAATCGATCAGGGGCAGGCCCCGCGTCGACGCGAGGGTCCGGATCGCCGTGTTGTAGGGGGTCGCGTCGCCGCCCGAGCGCGGCGGGATCGTGCTCAGGATGACGACGATGTTCCGACCCTCCAGGGCGTTCACGACGGCGGTCAGGTCGTTGGAGAAATCAGCCACGGGACGCCCGAAGTCGTTGGTGCCCAGCATGACCACGGCGAACTGGGCGTCGGCGAACGCCGCCGCGACGGTCGTGATGTGCAGATTGCCGCCGTAGCTGGAGCTCGCGACGTAGCCCTGGGCGGTGGGGGTGTCGGTCGTCGACGGCATGGCGGTCCCGCTTTGTCCGGAGCCGGAGAGGTACTCGCCGGCGGTGATGCCGGAGGCCGCCGTCAGGCTCCGATTGGAGCTGGGGACGTCCACCGCCGCGAGATAGAAGCCGTTCGGGTCGGTCGCGCTGAGCGAAGGGGGGTTTCCGTCGTCCGCGTGGCACCAGATCCGGATCGCGTCGTCCTCGGCGGTCCGTCCGAGCCCGTTCCGCGGCCACTGCCCATATGGGTTGGAGTACGTGATGGAATCCCCGATATGCAGCACCTTCCCCGCGATTTTCCCAGTGGTGGTGTAGACGGCGCGGCTGTGCGTGACCCAGGCGCTCTCCCAGGCGTCGTCGCGGGAATTGGCCTGGGTCTTGTCGTTCTGCGGGAACAGCAGCAGCGAAAGGGCGAGAATCACCGGTCCACCTCCACGATTTCGAACTGGTCCACGTATAGCTGGGCCGTCGATCCGGGCCGGCCGCAGAAGATGCCCCAGCCGACGTACTTGTCCCCGAGGTCGCAGGGGAACTGCTTGCCGCCCCGGTTGGGCGGGATTTCGCGGACGGGGATCGTCACCGTCGTCCAGCGCCCCGTCACCGAGGGGAACGGCTTGTTGTAGTTCTCGTCCTTGGTCATGTTCTTCAGCACGAGCTCCAGCTCGGCGGGCTTCGAGAGGAAGTAGCGGAAGCGCAGGGTGGTGGAGGGCTTCACGATGAAGAAGGGCTTCTCGACGTCCCCCGTGAAGTAGCCGACCTGGGATTCCCAGAAGGGGTTGTCGCCGAGCGGCGAGGCGGCGACCATGCGCTCGTCGCCCTCGATCAGCACGCGGCCCGTCAGGATCCGGAGCCGCAGCACGGCGGGCTGGGAGAAGTCGAGCTTCCAGGTCGGAATCTCCCGCGGACGCGCGGCGGCGGGCAGCGAGCGGCGCTTCTGGACCTCCATGCGGTCCTTGCGGAGGGCGTACTCGACGCCCTGGTGCAGGACGTCGGCGCCGATCTTCGCGGCGCCTTCCTCGACGATCACGCGGTCGGGCCGGGCCACCAGGAGCACGCGGGAGGCCGCCGCCATCGGCTCGATCCGGCGGGCGTCGAGCGTCAGGGCGAACGACGCCCCGGGCGCCACTTCGGCCGAGAGCGCGCCTTCATGGAGGGCGATGTCGAAGCCCTGGAAGTCGACTTTGCTCGACGCCTCGATCGTGACGTTCGCGCCGGCGAACTCGCAGACGACGCGGCCTTCGGCGCGGACCGGGAGGCCTTCCTCCACGCGCGCGGTCTTCACCCACTTGCCGCTCCGCAGCTCGGCCAGGGCGCCGGTCTTGACGGCCACCGCGACGGCCTTCCGCTCCGGTTCCACCACCGTCTCCGTCTTCGGAGGAGCGGGCTTGGGCGGCGCGGGCTCCGGCTTCTGGACCGGAGGAGCCGGGACGTCCGGCTTCGGCGCCGGCGTCGGGGGCGGCGGCACGGGCTTTTCGGGAAGCGGCGCGGGCGCGGGCGGCCGGGGCGGCAGCACGATGTTGTCCGGCAGCCGGGTCCGCTCCTCGCGGGGGGGAACGGACGTCGGGGTTGGAGCCGGCTCGGCCTTCCGGGCGGTCGCCGGGGTCGTCGGTCCGGGCGCGGGCTTCTTGGCGCGCGTCACGACGGCGATGCCGACCGCGACCATCAGCAGCGCGGCGGCGGCGGCGATCCAAGGCGAGGGGCCGCCGGCACGGGCGGGGAAGAACAGACGCCGGGTCGCCTTCTTCGGGGGGCGCAGCGCCTGGTATTCGGCCGCGCAGCGCGGGCAGACCTGGACGTGGGCCGACGTCCCCCGCCCCTCGATGAGGGCGGCCATGTCGTCGGGGGAAAGGCAGTCGGCCCCGGGCTCGGCGACGGTCTCGAGCCAGCGGGCGGCGGCGCGGAGGCCGTCGGCCTTCCCGCGGCAGGCGGCGCAGGCCTCGGCATGGCGGGCGGCGGCGGCCGCGGCGGCGGGCTCGGCGCTGCCGTCGATCCAGCGGCTCAGGTCCTCGGGCGCGGGGCAACTCATAGCGGTCCTCGCCTTCTCAGTGGAGGCCGGGGCATGAAATATAACGAAATCACGATTTCTCTCCCGCGCCCATGGACTTGGCCAGCTTCTCGCGGGCGCGGAGCAGCACCATCCCGACCTGGTTGGCGGGAATGCCCAGCCGGTCGGCGATCTCCTTGTAGCTGGCCTCCTCGATGTGGAAGAGGACCAGCGCGCGGCGGTCCAGCTCCGGCAGCTCGCGCAGGCGGTCGAGGACCTCCCGGTCCGCCGGCGGCGCCGTGTCCGACGCGGGCGGAGCGGATTCCTCGACTTCCTTGGCCCGGGCCCGGCGGGAGAACTCGCGCGCGGCGACGCGGTAGGCCACGACCGTGAGCCAGGTGGTGAAAGCGCTCGCGCCCTTGAAGCTTTTCAGGACGCGGGCTTCGCGGTCGAGAAGCTCGACGAAGACCTGGGCCGCGGCGTCCTCGACGTCGTCCGCCGAGGCTCCGAACTTCCGCGCCATCACGTGGACGGCCTTCAACACCACGAGGCGGTATTCGCGGGCGAACTCCTCCAGGGCCTCCCGGCCGCCTTCGATCAGCTTTCGGACCACCTCGGTCGCGTCGGGCATAATAGTCCTAAAGAGTGTACAAGACCGCCCCCGTCCTCGTTCTTCTTGCCGCGTGCGCCGCGCCCGCGCCGGATCCGGGGCTCCGCGCGAAGGTCGACGCCGCCGTCGCCGGAACGCCGCGCGTCGATCTCGTCGTCGGCGTGATCGCGGACGGCCGCCCCTCCGTCTTCGGGTACGGGGCGGACGGCGCCACGGTCTTCGAGATCGGCTCGATCACGAAAGCCTTCACCGGCGCCCTCCTCGCGACGCTCGCCGCCGAAGGCAAGGTCGCGCCGGACGACCCCGTCCAGCGCCACCTCCCCCCCGACTGGACCGCGCCCTCGCGCCTGGGACGTCCGATCACCCTCGCGCAGCTCGCCACCCACACCTCCGGCCTGCCCCGCCTGCCGGACAACCTCGGCCCGAAGGATCTCCGGAATCCCTACGCGGACTACAGCGACGCGCGGCTGCGGGAGTTCCTCGCCCGCGTCACGCTGGGGACGTCGCCCGGCGAGCGCTACGCGTACTCCAACCTCGGGGCCGGGCTGCTCGGGTGGATTCTCGCGCGGGTCGACGGCCGGTCGTACGAGGAGCTGGTGGTCGACCGGATCTGCGGCCCGCTGGGGCTGAAGGACACGCGGATCGCGCTCTCCGACGGCCAGAAGCGGCGGCTCGCGCCGGGACACTCCGGCGGCCAGGCCGTGTGGAACTGGGACATCCCGGTGATCTCCGGCGCGGGCGCGCTGCGTTCGACGGCGGACGACCTCCTGCGCTTCCTGGCCGCGAACCTGGAGGGGCGATTCGCCGCGTCACACCAGCCGCGCTTCCGGACGTCGGAGGGCGACACCTGGGTCGCGCTCGGCTGGCACGTGTCGCCCCTGCCCGGCGGGCGCCCGATGGTCTGGCACAACGGCGGCACGGGCGGATACCGGAGCTTCGCGGGCTTCGTGAAGGAGAGCCGGACGGCCGTGGTCGTCCTCTCCAACACCGCCGAGGACTTCGTCGACCCGCTCGGCGTCGCGATCCTGGAGCTACTCCAGCGCTAAACGGTACACTGGCCGGCCACGGAGGAGAGAGCATGAGCATCCGCACGACCGTCGTCGGCAGCTACCCGGTGCCGTCCTGGCTCCAGGCCCAGCCGTCGACCCCCAACCTGCGCGACGCCATCCTCGTCGCGGTGCGCACCCAGGAGCTCGCCGGCGTCGACTGCGTGACGGACGGCGAGCTGTCGCGCTTCGACGTCAACCATCCCGAGACGAACGGGATGATCGAGACGTTCGTCAAGCCGCTCGGCGGCGTCACCACCGTGTTCGGCCGCGCGGAGATCGAGGCGTTCCGCTCCCTCCCCGGCATGAAGTTCCGCGTCCAGCCGGCGGCCGTCGTCACGGGCGACCTCCACGAAGGCCGCCTCAACCTGGCGAGCGGCTTCGAGCTCCTGAAGGCCGTCGCCTCGCGCCCCACCAAGTTCACCGTGACCAGCCCGTACATGCTGTCGAAGACCCTCCTGGACAAGAAGTATCACGACCGGCGCGAGCTCGCGCTGGCGCTGGCCGACGTCCTCCGCCGCCAGCTCGAGGGGATCGACGCGGACGTGGTCCAGGTGGACGAGGCGAACCTGCCGGGCTGCCCCGAGGACGGGCCGTGGGCGGCGGAGGCGATCAACGTCGTGCTGAAGGGCGCGAAGCGCGAGAGAGCCGTCCATCTCTGCTTCGGCAACTACGGCGGGCAGTCGATCCAGAAGGGCGCCTACAAGTCGCTCCTGCCGTTCTTCAACGCGCTGGACTGCGACCACCTCGTGCTTGAGTTCGCGCGCCGCGGCCTCGACGAGATCGAGGCGTTCAAGGACCTGAAGCCTTCGATCTCCATCGGCCTCGGCGTCATCGACATCAAGGACAACGAGGTCGAGGACCCGAAGGACGTCGCCGCCACGATCGAGCGCGCCGCCAAGATCCTCGGGCCGGACCGGGTGAAGTGGGTCCATCCCGACTGCGGCTTCTGGATGCTGCACCGCTCCGTGGCCGACCGGAAGATGCGCGCGATGACGCAGGGCCGAGACCTCTTCCAGGGCGGACGTCGATGATCCAAGAACACCATAAATCGTACTGTCCGGTTTATGGTGTGCCCTCCCCCAGGACCGGGGCGAGGCTCCGATGACTCGAAAAACCATAAACCGTACTGTCCAATTTATGGTGGGCTGCCTTCTGGCGGGCTGCACGGTGCCACCGGTGGAGCGCTGGAGGACGGACGTCGCGATCCGCCACCTGCGCGCCGGCGTCGACCCCGAATGGGACGACTACGGGGGGACGCCCGACGGCCACGACCTGGTCCAGGAGATCCGCCTTGAACAGCCCCTGACGGACGGCGCGCTCGTCCTCTACCAGGCGGGGGTGAAGAAGAAGTGGATCGTCGAGCTCAACGGCCAGCGCCTGGGCGAGCTGCCGCTCCAGGAAGAGCCGCTGCTGGCTCGCTTCCCCGTGAAAAAAGAGCAGCTGCGGATCGGCGCCAACACGCTGCGCCTCCTGGCGCCGAAGGACGCGGACGACATCCGCGTGGGCGTGGCCGGGCTCGGCGACGCGCCGGCGGTGGCCGTCGAGGTCAACGTCCTCGAGGCCGGGCGCGGCAGCGTCCCGGCGCGGATCACGGTGGTCGACGAGACGCTGGGCGCGCTGGCGGCGGTCGTCGCCGATCCCTCGCCGAAGCTGGCCGTCCGCCCCGGCGTGGTCTACACCTCCACCGGCCACGCCAAGTTCCGGCTTCCGCCCGGCCGCTACGCGATCACGGCGTCGCGGGGGTTCGAGTACGGGATCGACGTCCAGCGCGTCAAGCTCGAAGCCGGGGCGCCCCCGCGCGCGCTGGCCCTGACGATCCGGCGCGAGGTGCCGACGCCGCGCTGGATCGCCTGCGACACGCACGTGCACACGCTCACGCTGAGCGGGCACGGCGACTGCGCGCTCGAGGAGCGGATGGTCACGCTGGCCGGGGAGGGCGTCGAGCTTCCCGTCGCCGCCGAGCACAACCGGCACGCGAGCTATCGCGAGGCGGCGGCGACGGCGGGGGTCGAGCGCTGGTTCACGCCGGTCGACGGCAACGAAGTGACGACCAAGAAGGGGCACTACAACGTCTTCCCCGTTCGGCCGGGCGCGCCGGTCCCGGACTTCAAGGAGGAGGACCGGGCGAAGCTGCTGGCGTCGATCCGGGCGTCGGGGGCGACGATCGCGATCCTCAACCATCCGCGCAGCGTCCACGACAAGCACGTGCCCTTCGCGCCGCCGCACTTCGACCGGGCGACGGCGGCGGACGTCGGCGGCTACGGCTACGACGCGATGGAGCTCGTGAATTCGGGCGCGCTGCGGACGGACTACATGGAGCCCTACCGCGACTGGTTCGCCCTGCTCAACCGCGGGATCCGCGTGGTGGGCGTGGGCTCCAGCGACAGCCACGACGTCTCGCGCTTCATCGTGGGCCAGGGCCGCACGTACATCGCGGGACCGGACGAGGCGCCGGGGGCGATCGACGTCGAGGGCGCCGCCCGCGCGCTGGCCGAAGGGCGCGCGCTGGTCAGCCTCGGCCTGCTGGTGAACCTGAAGGTGGCCGAGCGCTTCGGCGTGGGCGACCTGGCGACGGGCCTGCCCGCCGAGATGCCGGTGACGGTCACGGTGCACGGCCCCGCGTGGACGCGGGTGGACCGGGTGACGCTCTACGCGAACGGCCTGGCCCTGCGCGACGAGGCCCAGGCGGGCGCGCACAACGGCGGGCTGAAGCTGTCCTTCACCTGGCGGATCCCGCGGCCGGCCCACGACGTCCACCTCGTCGCGATCGCGACGGGCCCGGCCCCCGAAGGCCTCCATTGGCCGCTGCCGCGGCCGTACCAGCCGTCCTCGCCCACGTGGGTTCCGCGGGTGATCGGCTCGACGAACCCCGTGTGGATCGACGGCGACGGCGACGGCGCGTTCCTCGCCGCGCGCGCGATCGCCCAGCGCCTGGTCGAGGCCAAGGCCGACCCGTCCCGCTACGACGAGGCCGTGCGCCTCCACGTGAAGGACCTGTTGACGAAATGACGCGGTCATTTCGTTGACACGAGAATGCGCCGCGCCGCGGCCCTGCTGACCCTGCCGCTCTACCTCACGAGCACCTTGATCCTCCGGTGCTGGATGTCGATCCCCTGG
The DNA here is from genome assembly GCA_036383955.1 of Planctomycetota bacterium. Classification (GTDB taxonomy): domain Bacteria; phylum Planctomycetota; class MHYJ01; order MHYJ01; family JACPRB01; genus JACQFK01. Next base: position 13,048 of record DASVNH010000104.1, read on the forward strand.
GACTACGACCCGGGCTTCCTGCTGCCGCTCTACCTGGTCCTGCCGCCCTGCCTGCCCGTCCTGGCCGCGGGCGTCGGCCGCGACCATCCCGCCCGGCGGATCCTTCAGGTCGTCGGCGGTCTCGGCATGCTCGCGGTCTGGGCTTGGCTGGCCTATCTGGCCGAAGACCCGTTCTTCGACGTCGTGCTCGCCGTGCCGTTCCTCGGCATGACCGCGATCTCGCTGGCCGAGGCCGTCCGACGGCCTCCGACGCCGGATCCCGAGCGCCGCTTCACGCTGGCCCTGCTGTTCCTCTTCCCGGTGGAAGTCGCGCTCTCCATCGCGTGGGAGCTGCGCACCGCGCTCGACCCCGAGGTCCGGTCGATGCCCGGCGTCCGGGACTGGATCGAAGCCGTCGGGACGTCCGTCGGACTGGGCTGCGTCTTCCTGCTGGCCGCCTGGGGCCTGGTGCGCGATCGCCGCTGGACGCTCTGGGCCGCCCTCGCCGCCTCCACCGTCCACGCGATCGCCGCGACGGTTCCCTACGTGACGGGGAAGACGTCCCCCGCGTACTACCTCCGCGAAACGTTCGCGGGACATCTGTTGTTGACGACGGTCGCCGTCCTGCTCATCCGTCGGCTCCGACGGCCGCGTCAGTCCGTCAACGCGTAGCGGATGCCGTCGAGGAAGAAGCGCATCATCGCCGGGTCCATGTAGGTCGTCTCGTAGTGGCCGAGCGCGCAGTAGAAGACGCGGCCCTTCCCCCAGGTCTTGGTCCAGGCCAGCCCGTAGTCGCCGTCGGTCCGCACGAGCTTCCCGTACTTGGAGCTCTTCGCGACATCCTTCATCTTCTCCCGGTCCACCTCGAGCAGCATCGTCAGCTTCGAGCGGTCGTAGGGCGCCTTCAGCTCGTAGAACTCGTCGGCGAGCCGGAAGCCCTTGCCGCCGAAGGACGTCGTGAGCGGATGCTCGACGACCGCCACGTCCGCCTCGAAGTACGGCAGCGCCTGGTAGCGCGCGCCGATCAGCTCGCCCCATTCCGTCCAGTCGTTGAGCCCGACGGCCGCCGCGTGGATCCCGGCCAGCCCCTTCCCGCCCGCCACGAAGTCGAGCAGCGCCTGCCGCCGCTCGGGCTTGCCCTTGAACGGATCCCAGCCATGCCAGTTGTTCACGAGCAGGGCGTCGAACTCGCCCAGCCGGTCCAGCGCCGCCGGATCGTCCGAGATCACGGCCTCGAACGCGCCGGTCTTCGCGAGCGCCTTCATCGCGACCTCGCAGAAGGCGACGGGATAGTGCGACGTCCGCTGCCCGAGCACGAGCAGCTTCTTGCCCGACGGCAGCTTGACGTCCGGCGCCGCCGCCTCGATCTTCCGGATCTCCTCGGACGTCGGGGGCCGGACCGTCATGCGGTCGACCTCCTGGGCCAGCGCCAGCGCGAGCAGGATCATGTAAACACTACACCCGCTAGACTAGGGCGATGAGGCGCACGGCCGCGCTCCTGCTCGCTCTCGCCGCGCTCGTTCTCCCGAGGCAGGGAAACGAACCCTCCCCGCTCAAGTGGCTCCTGGCGGACGCGCCCGGCAGCGGTGTCGGCGTGACGCTCCCTCTCCTCCCGATCGCCCTTCTGCTCGCCGCCTGCGCGGGCCGGGCGCGAGGACATCTTCTCGCTCAGGCAGCGGGCAGCGTCGGCCTCTTTCTGATCGCGGCGTGGGGCCTCGTCGCGTCGATTCACGCGGGGCGGTTCTACGTGTTCAACGTGACCCAGGCGATTCCGATCCTGGGGCTCGCCCTGGTGTCGTTCCTCGAAGCGGTCGTCTTCGCTCGCCGGCCCGCCTCTGACCGCCGCCTGGTCGTCGAACTCCTGCTGATCCAAGCCGCGGGGTATCTGACTTGGATGGCGTGTTACCTCATCGTCCCGGCGCAACTGAACTGGATGGCTCCCGGAGGCGACGCGATCCTCTGGCACTTCGCTTATCCGGCGGGCCTGGCGTCGGCGTTCCTGGTCACCGGATGGGGCGTGTGGGCTCGCCAGCGCTGGAGCCCGTGGATCGGCGCCGCCCTGACGGGCTGGCTGGCCGGCTTGACGCTCTGGAACCTCGCCCATCTGGCCTTCGGATCCCAGGAATCCGGCCTCTCGATCCTGCTGATCGTCAGTTTCGAGCTGGCCTCGCTCTCCCTCGAGCTGACGTCCGCCTTCTTCCTGGCCCGCCTCGCCTGGAGGGAGCGCCGGGCGCCGAGTCATCGCGTCGCTTAGAAGCGCTAAGAGATCGGGCGCCGTACTAGAATGGAGCCCCCATGAAGATCGCCCGCGTCGAAGCGTTCCTGATGAGCTGCCCGCTCCCGAAGCCGCTCGAACTGCCCTTCTACAACGGCTTGAGGACCATCCTCAAACGCGACGCGATGCTGATCCGCGTCACCGCCGACAACGGCCTCCGCGGCTGGGCGCCGGGCCCGGCGCACGAGCGCGCGGTGACTGAGATCCGCGACTCGATCGCGCCTTTCCTCGAGGGCCGCGATCCCGCCCAGTGGCGCTGGTTCGGCTTCAAAGGCGCCCTCGAACTCGTGAAGACCTATCACGCGGTGGAAGTCGCCGTGATGGACCTCGTCGCCCGCGCCGAAGGCAAGCCGCTCTCCGAGCTCGCCGGCGGCCGGGTGCGCGACACCCTCAAGCTCTACGGCTCGGCCGGCATGTACCAGCCGCCGGAAAAGTACGCCGAGGAAGCCGCCGCCGTGAAGGCCCTGGGCTTCCCCGCCTACAAGATGCGCCCCGCCCTCGGGCCCGAGAAGGACGTCGAGACCGTCGAGAAAATGCGCAAGGCCTGCGGCCCCGACTTCGGCCTGATGATCGACGCCCACTCGTGGTGGCGCATGGGCGACAAAAGCTATTCGTTCGACACCGTCGCGAAGGTCGCGAAGGCGATCGCGCCGTTCAAGCCCATCTGGCTCGAGGAGCCGCTGCCCCCCGAGGACCACGCGGGTTATCGACGCCTCAAGGCGCTCGGCCTCGTCCCGGTCGCGACCGGCGAGCACGAGCAGGAAGAGGCGGGCTTCGACGACCTCATCCGCACCAAGGCCGCCGACTACATCCAGATGGACGTCTGCTGCCAGGGCGGCTTCGACATGGGACGTCGGGTCGCCGAAGCCGCGAAGCTGCAGAACCTCCGCTTCGCCTTCCACAGCTGGGGCACGGTGCTCGAGGTCCTCGCGGCGGCGCACTTCGGCGTGTGCTGGCCGGCGGAGGTCGTCGAGTGGCTCGAGTACCCCTGCCACGCGAACGCCGGCCGCGCGGGGATGTACCCGTTCGCGCTGGCGGACGAGATCCTGAAGGAGCCGCTCGACATCCGCAAGGGCATCCTGAGCGTGCCGAAGGGGCCCGGGCTGGGGGTCGAGGTCGACGAGCGCGTGATCGAGAAGTACCCGTTCATTCCCGGCCCGTGGTCGTTCTTCCGGATCGACAGCCCCGCGGAGACGATCGCGGTGACGGGCGATCATTCGATGAAGTGGACGAAGTGAGAGCCAAGCTGCAAGCTCCAAGCCCCGAGTCTCTTGGCGCCAGGCGCTTGGAGCTTGGAGCTTCGCCGTAATGCATCCGTTCCTCATCCTCCTGATCGGCGTGCTCGCGGTGGTGGGGAGCATCCTCGCGCTGCGGCTGCACGCCTTCCTCGCGCTGATCCTGGGGGCGCTGGTGGTGGCGGCGATCACGCCGCGCGAGAACGTCGAGCGCTACGCGACGGACGCGAAGCTCTCGGAGAAGGCGGCGAAGGACCTGGCCCAGGCGCCCTGGGGCAAGCGGCTCGGCGACGCCTTCGGCCGCAGCTGCGCGAACATCGCGATCATCATCGCGATGGCGGCGATCGTCGGCCAGTGCATGCTCGAGAGCGGCGGGGCCGAGCGCATCGTCCGCGCCTCTCTCAACCTGACCGGCGAAAAAGGCGCGCCGATCGCGCTGGCAGTGACGGGGTTCATCCTGGGGATTCCGGTCTTCTTCGACACGGTCTTCTATCTCATGATCCCGCTCGCCAAGGCGCTGGCGGCCCGGACCGGCAAGAACTACGGCCTCTATGTCATGTCCATCGCCGCCGGCGCCACGATCTCCCATTCGCTGGTGCCGCCGACGCCCGGCCCGCTCTACGTCGCCACCGAGCTCGGCGTCCTGGGCCCCATGATCCTCGCGGGCTGCGTCATCGGCGGCCTCAGCGTCGTGCCCGGCGTGGCCTACGCGTACTTCGCCAACCGCCGCTGGCCCGTGCCGCTCCGGGAGACGGCGGACGTGTCGATCGACGACCTCAAGGCCATGTCCGCCCGCGACACGGCGAGCCTCCCCTCCCTCTCCGCCTCCCTCTTCGTGATCCTCTTCCCGGTCGCGCTGATCGTGGCGGACGTCGTGCTGGGCCTCTACCAAAAGGACGTCCCGTCGTGGCTCCTCACGACGTCGCGCCAGCTCGGCGACCCCAACATCGCGCTCGGGCTCTCGGCGGGCGTCGCGCTGATCCTCCGCCTGCGCCACGCGGCGCCCGGGTCGCCGAAGCTCGCGGCCACGCTCGAGACCGCGCTGGCGGGCGCGGGGCAGATCATCCTGATCACGGCGTCGGGCGCGGCCTTCGGGGCGATGCTGCAGCAGACGGCCGTCGGCGGCACGATCGCGGCGCTGCCGATGTTCAAGGGGGCGAGCCCCGGGCTGGCGGTGCTGGCCGGCGCCTTCCTGGTGACGTCGCTGATCCGGATCGCGCAGGGCTCGGCGACGGTGGCGATGGTGACGTCGATCGGGATGTTCGGCGCGCTGGCCAAGGACGGCGCCCTGGGCTTCCACCCCGTCTATCTGGCGCTGGCGATCGGCTTCGGCTCGAAGCCGGTGCCCTGGATGAACGACAGCGGCTTCTGGCTGATCTGCAAGATGAGCGGGCAGACGCCGACCGAGACGCTGCGCAACCACTCGGCCATGTTCACGATCATGGGCGTCTCCGGCTTGATCTTCACGATGATCTCCGCGAAACTCTTCCCGTTCACGGGAACTCCATGAAGATCCTCAACCTGCGCGTCCATTCCATCGCCATCGCCGATCCGCCGCTGCGGAGCTCCTACGGGCTGCACCAGCCCTACGCGCTCCGCACCATCCTCGAGCTCGTCGGCGAGGGCGGCCTCGTCGGCCTCGCCGAGACCCACGGCGGGGACGCCATCGCGAAGGGCTTCGACCTCCTCAAGCCCCGCGTCGTCGGGCAGGACCCCTTCCGGCTGGCGGGGCTGCTGATCGACCTCGTGGAAGACACGCGGGGCGACCGCTCGCAGACCCACCACGTGCCGGGCGAGAACCCCTTCGACGCCAACCAGCGCCTCTACTCCGCGCTCGAGATCGCCGCGCTCGACCTCTGCGGGCGGGCGCTGAAGAAGCCGGTCTGCGACCTCCTGGGCGGCCCCGTCCGCCGCGAGGTCCCCTTCTCCGCCTACCCCTTCTACAAGCACAAGGGCGGCGGCGGCGAAGGCGCCGACGCGCGGCCCGACGAGTACGGCGAGGCCCTCACGCCCGAAGCGCTCGTGAAGCAGGTCCGCGACATGAAGGCGAAGTACGGCTTCCACGACATCAAGTTCAAGACCGGCGTCCTCGACCCCGAGATCGAGGTCGAGACCGTCCGCCAGCTCGCCCGCGCCTTCCCCGGCACCCCCGTCCGCATGGATCCGAACTCCGCCTGGACCGTCGAGACCTCCATCAAGATCGGGAAGGCCCTCGCCAAGGACTTCGGCCCGAACGGCTACCTGGAAGACCCGACGGCCGGCATGGACAACATGGCCGCCGTCCGCAAGGGGCTGCTCGCGGCGGGCGTCGACGTCCCCCTCGGCTCCAACGTCGCGGTGACGTCCTTCGCCGACCTGAAGGACTGCGTCGCCAAGGACGCGGTGCAGGTGGTGCTCTGCGACGTCCACTACTGGGGCGGCCTGCGCGCGGTGCAGCAGCTGGGCAAGCTCTGCAAGACCTTCGGGCTGGGGATGTCGATGCACTCCAACAGCCACCTGGGCATCTCGCTCATGGCGATGGCCCACGCGGCGGCGGTGACGCCGCACCTGACGTACGCGTGCGACACCCATTACCCGTGGTCGGCGACGTCCGATGAGGTCGTCGAGGGCGGCCGAGTGCCGATCGTGAAGGGCCACGTCGCGATCACGGACAAGCCCGGCCTGGGGGTGACGCTCGACCGCGACGCGCTGGCCCGGGGCGTCGAACGTTATCAGAAATGTCCGTATCGTAAGCGGGACGACGAGGCCGAGATGCGCAAGCACGTCGATCCGAACTGGAAGCGCATTTTGCCCAGATGGTGACGCACCACCGAGACACCGAGAACACGGAGAACGATTTTTGTAGAAGGCCCCCTCCCCCCCGGGGGGGACGGGGGGAGACGTTGGACGGTGAACTCGGTGTCCTCGGTGTCTCGGTGGTGAACGAAGGATAGCGAGATGATGAAGCCTGAAGAACTCCGCGCGAAGCTCAAGGGCGTGATCGCGTTCCCGGTCACGCCGTTCCAGGCGAACCTGGACCTGGACATCGACGGCCTCCGCCGCAACCTGCGGGTGCTGATGCGGCACCCGATCGGCGCGGTGGTGGCGCCGGCGGGGACGGGCGAAGTCTTCTCGCTCACGCCGCAGGAACACCGCGACGTCGTGCAGGCGACGCTCGAGGAAGTGAACGGGAAGGCGCCGGTGCTGGCGGCGGCGGGCTTCAACGTGCCGCTGGCCGTCGAGCTCGCCCAGCAGGCGGGGCGGCAGGGCGTCGACGGCATCCTCGCCTTCCCGCCCTATTATCCGGGCGCCGAGGAAGAGGGGCTGGCGGACTATTACGCGGCGATCGGCAAGGCGACGCCGCTGGGGATGATCGTGTACTCGCGCGACTGGGTGAATCCGACGGCCGGGGGCGTCGACAGGATCGCCGCGAAGATCCCGACCCTGGTGGCCTGGAAGGACGGGCAAGGCGACCTCCGCCGGCTCTCGCAGATCATGTCGCGGCTGGGCGACCGGCTGCACTGGATCGGCGGCGTGGGCGACGACAACGTGCAGGGCTACTACAGCCTCGGGATCCGGACGTACACGTCGAGCATCGCGAACGTGTCGCCGCGGATGTCGTGGGCCATCCACGAGAAGGCGGCCGCGGCCGACTTCGCGGGCCTCGCGCCGATCATGCGCGACTTCGTGCTGCCGCTCTACGCGTTCCGGGCCCGCCGCAAGGGCTACGAGGTCAGCGTCATGAAGGAAATGATGATGGCGCTGGGGATGTCGGGCGGCCCGGTCCGGCCGCCGCTGGCGGCGATGAAGCCCGAGGAGATCCAGGAGCTGCGCAAGTTCACGGAGTCGTGGAAGGCGTGGCTCTAGCCGTGCCGAAGCACGGAACTCCCAACTCCCAAACCCCAAATCCCAAGACGTTGCCCCCCAGCCCCCCACGGGGGGGCGGACAGGGGGGATCCCTTGGGAGTTGGGGGTTGGGAATTGGGAGTTCTTCCTTGCCATGAAAGGGCGGCTGGCCGCGGGGCTGATCCTGCTGATGGTCTCCGCCTGGGTCGGCGAGCGGACCTACGCGTCGAAGTCGCTCTTCTTCCTGGTCGCGGCGCTGGCGGGCACGGCGTCCGGTTACGCGGTGATCCGGGAGGTGTTCCGCCTCGGACGTCGACGCCCGGGCCGCGCCCCGGATCCCCCGTCCACCGGGGCCCTCCGCGTGATGGGCGGGTTCGTGGGCTTCTGGGTGAAGCTGATCCTGGGCTTCGCGCTCTGGGCGCTGCTGCTCCAGTTCTTCCGGCGCGCCTACTGAACCGGGCTCGGGCTGGCGGCCAGGATCACCGACCAGTAGAAGGTCTCGGTGCCGCCCGCGAAGTGCCCCACGCCGATGTAGTTGTAGGCCGGGTTCGCGAACAGGGATCCGTAGTTCTGGATGAGCAGGTCCGCCGCCAGGTCGGGATCCCCGTTGGTGGGGCCGGAGAGCACGACTTCGGCCGCCGCGCCGTAGGTGATCATCGACTTCGTGAGCCGTCCCGTGACGGTGTCGCCTTCCGGGTTCGACAGCGTGAGGGGCCCGTTGTGGAAGCCCACGAAGTGCTTGCAGTGAGCGCGGGCGTTCTTGCGCAGGTTGAGCGACATCGGGAGGTAGAACACGCCGACCGGCACGGGGGGATTGATGAAGAAGTTGCCGCCGGTGATGGCCAGCCAGCGGTAGTTGTTGATCCGGGAGGCGACGTGGTCCTCGGCCGTGGTGATGATGTTGGACGTCGTGCGGGTCATGAGGGGGTGGATGCTGTTGGCGACGTAGACGGTGGGCGAGCCGTAGGTGCGCTCGTCGGTGGAGGGGATGCCGAAGGGATTCTGACCGGACGCGGCGACGGCGTCGACCCAGAGCAGGGGGGTGTCGCCCGAGTTGCCGGTGCTGGGGGAGGAGCTGGTGCTGGTCCACGGGAGGGGGGTGCTGCTGCCCAGCCCGGTGGTGCTGCTCGACCCGGACGTGTCGTCCTTCAAGCAGCCCGCGAGCAGCGCCAGGACTCCCAGCGCCGCCATGTGCCGGGACAGACCGGCAGATACCCGAAGAATGGACATAGTAGGCTCGCCCCCCTAATCCGTACCCTTCAGGAGAATAGACGTAACTGAAGTGGGGCCGTGAGTCGGAAAAGTAACGGAGAACGCAATTTACCTAAGGTTTTGCCTGAAATGCCCATAGATGGGACTTCGAGTCATGGGTTTTACCGCGAAGGCAACGGCGCGCCGCTGAGCTCCGCCACCCGCCCCATGAGGGCGAGCTGGCAGACGGCGCAGTAATCCACCTCCCCCACCGGGTTGTTGTTCATGTGGCAGGTCTCGGCGGGCACCCACACGCCTTCCTGCCGGAGGAACGGCTGCGGCAGGTGGCCGTCGCGGATCAGCGACGTCCAGGGCACGTTCCGGTCGGCGGCGACGTTGGCGTGCGGCGGCGGCGAGCCCCCGGGGTACTCGTCGCCCAGGCCGGCCAGCGCGTGGCCGATCTCGTGCAGCAGCGAGACCTTCTGCACGAAGGCCTCGCAGCCCCGCGCGTAGCCGAGGACCCCCGCCTGGAAATGCGCGGGATCGCGGAAGCGCAGGTAGACCATCCCCTCCAGCTCGCCCCGCGGCACCCCCTGCAGCGGGCGGCCCAGGAAGTCGTAGGCGGCCGTCGACGGAAACTCCGCCTCGACCCGCAGGTAGAACCACTCCCGATAGCGGTCGAAGGGCGGCTCCGAGAAGATCGCCTGGACGACCTCGGAGAGCTTCAGGCTCCCCAGCTCGACGGTGATGCCGATGCGACGTCCTCCCGCGGCGTCGAACGGGATGGTTTCGCGGCCCGGCGTGAAGAACCCCAGCGGCCAGGTCCGGCCGAGGAGGTTCCGGGCGGCGCTTCGACGTCCCGCTTCCGCCTGGGCGGCGGGATTCAGGGACTCGACGACCTCCCGGACGATCGCCGGATGATCGGGGAGCAGGCGCTCGACGGTGTCCACCAGGTCGCCCTGGACGCGGACGTCGGGCTCCTCGTAGAGCGCGGCCAGGAGGGCGTCGAAGATCTCGGGCGAGCGCATCGACGCCATCGCCGTCGCGGCGGCGCGACGGACGTCGAGCGCCGGATCCTTGAGCGCGAGCACGACGGCGGCGTAGGCCTCGGGTCCGGGGAAGCCGGCGAGGGCGCGGGCGCAGCGGGCGCGGACGCTTTCCTCGCCGTCGCTCCGGAGCGCGACGACGAGCGCGGCCGCGGCGGCGTCGCCGCCGGCGCGGGCGAGATGCTCGACGAGGCGGTCCTTGAGGAAGACGCGGCCGGGCTCGGCGAGGACGGGGGCCATGGCGGCGACGGCCTCCCCCGGGCGGAAGGTCGTGAGCAGGTCGGCGGCGCCGGAGGCGAGGAAGAGCTCGTCGCGAAGGCGCGCGGCGAGCCAGGGGAGGTCGCCCGGGAAGAGCTCGGGCGGCGCCTTGCGGAGCTCGGCGAG
>DASVNH010000105.1:0-15350 GCA_036383955.1 Planctomycetota bacterium
AGCCGGGCACGCCGGTGGCGCCCGGGGAGCCCGGCGACGGGCACGGCGCCGGCGACGGCGAGGGCCGCCACCTGCTGGAAGTCGAGCTGACGCTCGACGAGCTCGCGAAGATCCTGGGCGAGGAGCTGTCGCTGCCGCGGATCAAGCCGCGGGGCCGGAGCAACATGACGGCCGACCGCGCGAGCTACACGGGGATCGCGCGGGCGGGGCCCGAGAGCCTGCGGCACTTCAAGCGCACCTACAAGGAGGCGCTGAAGCGGGCCGTCGCCACCGGCATCTACGACCCGGAAAACCCCATGATCATCCCGGTGCGCGAGGACAAGCGGTTCCGCTCCTGGAAGACCCGCGAGACGCCGCAGAACAACGCCGTCATCGTGTACATGATGGACGTCTCGGGCTCCATGGGCGACGAGCAGAAGGAGATCGTGCGGACCGAGGCGTTCTGGATCGACACGTGGCTGCGCTCGCAGTACAAGAAGATCGAGACGCGCTACATCGTCCACGACGCGGCGGCGAAGGAGGTCGACCGCGAGACCTTCTACCACCTCAAGGAGTCGGGGGGGACGAAGATTTCGAGCGCCTACCAGCTCTGTTCGGACCTGATCCGGAAGGACTACGACCCGTCGGAGTGGAACATCTATCCGTTCCATTTCTCGGACGGCGACAACTGGGGCAGCGAGGACACGCGGCGCTGCGTGGAGATCCTGGAGCGCGACCTCCTCCCGCGCGCGAACGTGTTCTGCTACGGCCAGGTGAAGAGCGCCTACGGCAGCGGCCAGTTCAAGAAGGACCTGGACGAGAAGTTCCCCGACCACGAGCAGGTGCTGACGAGCGAGATCCGCGACAAGGAAGGCATCGCCGATTCGATCCGCGACTTCCTGGGCAAAGGGGTGTAGCGGTGAATCCAGAATCCGGAATCCGGAATCCGGGAGGGCATCCCCCCCTGACTCCCCCCCGGGGGGGGACGGGGGGGCGGCCGCGTTCTGGATTCTGGATTCTGGATTCCGGATTCGCCGCCGGAGGCGGCTCATGAGCGTTCCCGCCCGCAAGCGACGTCCCCTGGCGCCGCCCGACGAGCTGCGGCGCTGGCAGGACAAGATCCTCGGCTGGGCGAAGGCCTACGGGCTGGAGCCCTTCCGGACGGTCTTCGAGCTCATCGACCACGAGGAGATGAGCCAGATCGCCGCGTACGGGGGCTTCCCGACGCGCTATCCGCACTGGCGCTTCGGCATGGAGTACGAGGAGCTCCAGAAGGGCTACAGCTGGGGCCTGCAGAAGATCTACGAGCTGGTCATCAACAACGACCCCTGCTACGCCTACCTCATGAAGTCGAACTCGATGGTCGACCAGAAGATGGTCATGGCCCACGTGTACGGGCACAGCGACTTCTTCCGCAACAACCTCTGGTTCTCCCAGACCCACCGGCGCATGATCGACGAGATCGCCAACCACGGGACCCGCATCCGGCGCTACGTGGAGCGCCACGGGCGGGAGCGCGTGGAGTCGTTCCTGGACGCGGCGCTCTCGCTCGACAACCTCATCGACCACCACTCCGTGTATTCGCCCAACCGGCAGCGCGCGCGCTTCGAGTTCTCCGAGGAGGAGGAGCACGGCGCCGAGGTCCGCCGGTTCAAGACGCCCAAGGGCTATCTCGACCGCTACATCAACCCGCCCGAGTACCTCGAGGCCCAGCGCCGGCGCATCGAGGAGCAGATCGAGAAGAAGAAGCGCTTTCCCGAGGAGCCGCGGAAGGACGTCCTCGAGTTCCTCATCCAGTTCGCCCCGCTCGAGACCTGGCAGCGGGACGTCGTGTCCATCATCCGCGAGGAGGCCTACTACTTCGCGCCCCAGGCCCAGACGAAGATCATGAACGAGGGCTGGGCGACGTACTGGCACGCGAAGATCATGACCGAGAAGGCCCTCGAGGGGACGGAGGTCGTCGACTTCGCCGACCACCACTCCGGGACGCTCGGCACCCGGCCCGGGCAGATCAACCCCTACAAGCTGGGCGTCGAGCTCTGGCGCGACATCGAGGAGCGCTGGGACAAGGGGCGCTTCGGCAGCGAGTTCCAGGACTGCGACGACCTCGCGAAGCGCCGCGCCTGGGACCTGAAGCTCGGGCAGGGCCGCGAGAAGATCTTCGAGGTCCGCCGGATCTACAACGACATCACGTTCATCGACGAGTTCCTCACCAAGGACTTCTGCGAGCGGCAGAAGCTCTTCGTCTACAAGTTCAACGGGCAGGCCAACCAGTACGAGATCGCCGACCGCGACTTCGAGGCCGTCAAGCGCGGCCTCCTCTTCCGCCTCACCAACATGGGCCACCCGATCATCGCCGTCGAGGACGGCAACTTCCGCAACCGCGCCGAGCTCCTCCTCAAGCACCGCCACGAAGGGGCCGACCTGGACCTGGACGAGGCGCGCGACACCCTCCAGAGCCTCCACCGGCTCTGGCAGCGGCCGGTGAACCTGGCCACGATCGTCGAGGACACCCCCAAGCTGCTCAGCTTCGACGGCAAGGACCACAAGGAAGAAGAGGTCAAGGCGCCCTGACCTCCAGCCGACATGTAGGAGGATGCTGAACGTCCTCCTGGTCGCCGCCGGCGGGGCCCTGGGCTCCACGGCGCGCTACGGCGTCTCCCTCCTGGCCCTCCGCTTCTGCGGGGCCGGCTTTCCCTGGGGCACGCTGGCCGTCAACGTCCTGGGCTGCCTGGCGGCGGGGGCGGTGGCGGCCCGGGTCGACCCCCTGAGCCCCTGGCGGACGTTCCTGGTGGCGGGAGTCCTGGGGGGCTTCACGACCTTCTCGGCCTTCGGCCTGGAAACGCGCGCGCTGGGGGCGTCGGGCCTCGCCGCGCTCTACGTGGTCCTGTCGCTCGGATTGGGTCTGGGGGCCGTTCTTCTGGGCCACGCCCTTTCGCGTTGACCCTTTTTGGCGACCGGGATAAAATCAGGGAAGTGGACGACCAGCAGGAACTGCGGGCCAAGCTCGACGCCATGGAGCGGGAGAAGGGCGAAAAGATCGCCCGTTACATGGCGCTGCAGGACGAGGCCGACAAGCTCAACGAGGACATCTACAAGGTCTGCTGCGACGTCGAAACGCTGAACGCCCGGATCGACGCCCTCAAGGCCGAGATGCGCCGCGCCAACCTGGCCAAGCCCCCCGTCAAGAAAGCCTCTCCGTAACCCCCCCCTCCGGGCATAAAAAAACCGGGAGGCGCCCCTCTCGGAGCCGCCTCCCGGTACCACTATGCTAAAGGGATGAACTACTCGGGGACGATGAGCTGCCAGCCCAGGCGCAGCATGGTCTTCTCGTCCTTGAGCTTGTCCGGGTTGGCCTGGACGATCTCGCGGATCATGTCCAGGATCCCGACACCCTTCTGGGCGGCGTAGGCCTCGGCCACGCGCCAGAGGGAGTCGCCGGACTGCACCGTGTGCGTCTTGCCGGACGTCGAGGCCGCCGGAGCGGACGTCGGGACCTGGGCGGCGGGCGCCGCCGCGGCGTTCCGGACGGGCAGGTCGGGCATGGTGAGCTTCATGCCGACGGCCACCGTGTGCGGATCGCTGATCCCGTTGGCCGCCATGATCTTATCGACGTTGCGGGAGGTCTTGTAGACCTTGGTGGAGATGCCCGAGAGGGTGTCGCCGGCCTGGACGACGTAGGTTTTCACGCCGGTGGAGTCGGCGACGGCCGGCTCGGGGGCGATTTCCTTGACCGCGACGGCCTCCGGGGCCTTCTCCGCCTTCTCCGGCTTGGCGGGGAGGAGGATCTTCTTGCCGATGCGGAGGGCGTTGGGGTTGAGGCCGGCGTTGGCTTCCAGGATGAGGGACTGGAAGACGCGGGAGCCGTATTTGGCCTGGGCGATGGTTTCCAGGGTGTCGCCGGCCTCGATGACGTACTCGTCGCTCCGGGCGGGGGCGGCGGCCGGGGGAGGCAGGGGAGGCGCGGCGGCGGGGATGGCCGGGGCCGGGGCGGCGCGACCGGAGTTATCGGGGCCCATGTCCGCGTGGACGCGGCGGAGGAGGTTGCGGACCTCTTCCTGGCGGTTCCGCTCGACGGCGTCGGCTCCGCCGCCCGTGAGGGGGGCGGTGATCTCGTTCGAGGACGTGGGGGCGGGGGCCCCCGGGGCGGCCGTGGACTTGTGATCCAGGACGATGAGCGCGACCAGGGCGGCCACGATGGCCCCCGCGATGCCGACTTTGACCTTGGTGTTCATCCCTCTCTCCTCTCTCCAATGCTTCCGGACGTCCGGTATGAAATCGATGGGTGGGCAGGGAATGGGAGAGGCTGGGTAGGCGCGGTGGGTCGCCCCTCTCTCACGATCGTCCCCTTCTACGGCTGGGTTAGTGTAGCGCGTCCGGAGCCCGGTGTCAAGTTATAAATTATAAAGATACTCCGGATAGACCGCTCCCCCGGAGGGGAGCGGGGGGGTGTCCGTTAAGCCGCGTCCGGGCGCTTGCCCTTGTACCACCAGAGGACGATCGGGCAGGCGATCCAGATGGTCGAGTACGTGCCCGCCAAGATGCCCACGATCAGCGGGAAGGAGAACTCGGCGATGCCGCCGCCGGTGTGCATCGTCAGGACGTAGAGGATGATCGCCGCGACCCACACCATCACGCCCGTCAGCATCGTCCGCGACATCGTCTGGTTGACGCTCGCGTTGATGACGTCCGTGAACGACTCCTTCTTCATGAGCTGCAGGTTCTCGCGGATGCGGTCGAACACGACGATCTTGTCGTTGATCGCGTAGCCGATGATCGTCAGGATCGCCGCCATGGTCGTCAGGCCCATCTCGAAGGAGAGGCCCCAGGACTTGGGCGCCAGCGCGCCGGCCAGCGCGATGAAGGCGATCGTGATCAGCGAGTCGTGCACCAGCGCGATGACCGCCGACACCCCGTACTTCCAGGAGTCGAAGCGGAACGCGATGTAGATGATCATCAGGACCCACGACACGATCATCGCCCGGACCGTCGAGTTGCGGAGCTCCTTGGCGACGGCCGAGCCGAGTTGGTCCTGGGCGACGAAGGGGTCCTCGGCCAGGTCGCCCTTCAGGGTCTTTTGCAGCGCGTCCTGAAGGCGGGCCGTGATGCCGTCGCGCTCCGCGTCAGCCTTGGAGATCGTCAGCGCCAGCTTGCGCAGGCCCTTGGCCGAGCCCGGCAGCTCGTCCAGGTGGACGCGGGCGTTGCCCTTCGCGTCCGACGACAGCGTCGTCTTGACGGCCTCGCCCTCGGAGATCTTCTTGCGGATCGCCTCGAGATCGTTGGCGGCCTTCACGTAGAGGATCAAGCCGACGCCGCCCCGGCCGTCCTCGCCGTCGAAGAGGCGCGGGTTCGGGCTGACCTGCTCGGGCTTCATGGTTTCGAACGGCTCGTGGGAGATGACGTCCTTCAGGGCGTCCTGGATGTCGACCTTCAGCCGCTGCATCGCCTGGTCGGTCGTGAGGCCGTCGATGCCGAGGGCCGTCACGCCGGTACGGAGCTGGAAGGTCTCCGACGACGCGCCGCCGGCCGGCCCGGCTTCGGGGTTCGTGATCGTCTGGAGCTCGGCGTCCGGATAGCGCGGGTTGCCGTCCGTCCCCTTAACGCTCCGGATCCGGTCGCGGATGGCCTGGATGGCCGTCTTCTCGTTGACCTTGAACGTGACGGCGGAGCCGCCCAGGAAATCCATGCCCAGGACCTTCTCGCCCCGGACGCCGACGAAGGCGACGCCGGCGGCGACCAGGATCGCCGACACGGTGACGAACTTGCGGGCGGCGCGGAGGTATTCCAGCTTGGGCGCCGCCATGAGCTTCATCATCTTGAACTCGGTCGTGCCGGCCGAGATCATCATCTTCAGGAAGGTGCGGGCGCAGAAGAGCACGCTGAAGAGGGTGGTCAGGATGCCGATGGAGAGCGTGACGGCGAAGCCCTGCACCGGGCCCGTGCCGAACCAGTAGAGGACGGCCGCCGCGAGCAGCGTGGTGATGTTGGAGTCGACGATCGCGCTGAAGGCGCGCTCGTGGCCGGCCTCGTAGGCCTGCAGGGCGGTCTTCCCGCGCTGCTGCTCCTCGCGCATGCGCTCGTAGATCAGGATGTTGGCGTCGAGCGCCATGCCCACCGTCAGCACGATGCCGGCCAGGCCGGGCAGCGTCATCGTCGCGTTCGCGAAGGCCATGATGCCCATCAGGAAGAGCAGGTTGAGGACCAGGCTCACCACGGCCACCAGGCCCGCCTTGCGGTAGTACACCAGCATGAAGAGCGCGGCGAGGGAGAGCGTGATGCCGCTGGCCAGCTTGCCGCGGCGGATCGCGTCCTGCCCGAGGGTCGGGCCGACGAAGGTCTCCTGCTCGAGGGTGATCTTGCCCGGCAGCTTGCCGCTGCGCAGGATGATCGAGAGGTTTTTCGCCTCCCCTTCGCCGCCGATCCCCGTGATCCGGCCGGAGCCGCCGAACTTGTTCGTCTGCACCGTCGGCGCGGAGTTCAGCTTCTCGTCGAGCATGATCGCGATCATGCCCGGGGGGCGGTACGAGAACAGCCGCGTCGCCGCTTCGTCAAAGAGCTTCGACCCTTCCGCGTCCAGCTCGAACGTGACGTACCAGTCCCGCGTGCCGGGCATCAGCTGCGACTGGGGTTCGCTCCGCACGATGCTCCGGCCCGTCAGGATGGGCTGCTTCCGGATCAGCATCTTCTCGCCCCAGGCGGTGTAGCCGGCGTCCCGGCGGGGATGCGGGTTCTCGATGACCTTCCAGCCGTCGTCGGCGACCTTCGTCTGGTTGTAGCGCTCTTGGACGTCCTGCGGCGCCGTCTCGAAGAGCTCCAGCTTGCCGCCCACCAGGAGGAGCTTCTTATACTCCTCGAGCTGCTGGCGGTCGACGCCCGCCAGCTGGATGACGACGCCGTCGTCGCCGATCTGGTTGATCCGCGGCTCCTTGAGTTGTTTGGCCTCGACGCGCTTGCGGATGATGTCGGCCGCCTCCGCGGTCCGTTCCTTGATGTTGGTCTCGCCCTCCGCGTACAGGAATTTCACCCGCAGCTCGGCGCCGCCCTCGAGGTCGATGCCGGGGCGGATCTTGTAGTCGTTGAAGAAGGGCTTGTTCTCCATGGGCGCGACGGCCAGAGCCGCCAGCGCGGTGAGAACGAGGGTGACGATGAACCGGATCCGGGTGTCCTGGGCCATGTTTGAAGTCCGCCTCTTAAATAGGACGTCAAAACGTACGCCGAGGCGGTCGGGGGAGGGGAGCGGCGGGACGGATCCCTAGCTCTTGGCCTTCTCCGGCGACTCGGGCTTCGCCTCGCCTTCGCCGCCGCCGGATTGCTTCACGACGGCCGAAATCGCGGTCCGGAGGACCTTGATGCGGACGTCCTTGTTCTCGTCAATGCAGAGCACGAAATCCTGGTCGCTGATCTGCTTGACGATCCCATAAATTCCGGCGTGGGTGACGACGTGGTCGTTTTTCTTCAGGTTCGCGATGAGGAGGTCGCGTTCCTTCTGCTGCTTCTTCTGCGGGCGGATCAGCAGGAAGTAGAACACGACGAACATCAGGATGAGCGGCAGGAACATCCCCAGGCCGCCGCCCGACGAGGGCTGGGCCGGCGCCGCGGGCGCCGGCTGCTGGGTGGTCCCCGCCGGTCCGGCGGGAGCGGCCGGAGCCGCTTCGCCGGGAGGCTTGGGCGCGCCTTCCTGGAGCGTCATCATGTTCATCGAGGGCGACATTATACAAACGGTCCCGCAACAGTGAAGAAAAAAGGGACGCGCGGAAGGGGTCACCCATGACTCTCCAGACCGAGCCCATAATGGGGTTGACATGTAGAAGAATTTTCATTAACCTCCGAAGCAGCGATGGACAAGAAAGAGCCGCGCCGCTCCCACCCGCGCCGGGTCGTCGCCGGCGTCGAGCTCTACTGCTTCCGGGCCGCCGGCGACGCCGAGCCGCGCATCCGCGTCAATCTCGGCCGCGACCTCCAGGACATCTCCCCGGGCGGCGCCCGCCTCCGCGTCACCGAGCCGATGACCCAGGGCGACAGCCTCACGGTCGAGCTGCGCGACCGCCGCTCGGGCGAGTCGTTCCGCGCCCGCGGGGAAGTGCGCTGGTGCGAGACGCTCCTCTCCGGGACCGCCCACAGCCATTTCGTCGGGGTCCAGTTCAAGGAGCACTATACCCCCGTCGAGCTGCGCGACAAGTTCACCCTCGGCGCCATCCGGCCCGTGGGCACGCTGCCGACGTCCGGCGACAAGCGCCGCACCCTCCGCTTCGGCGTCGAGGATTACGTCCTCACCTGCCTCCGCCAGGGCACCCTCTCCGGGCAGGGCCTCAAGCGCAACATCGGCCGGGAGGTCCTCGATCTCTCCGTCGCCGGCGCCCAGGTCGCCCTCTCCGAGATCGTCGATCCGGGCTCCCTCCTGCTCTTCACCCTGCACCTCAACACCTTCGCCGACACCCTCGAAACCCTCGCGTCCGTCCGCTGGTGCAAGCAGGACTCCAGCGCCGCCGGCGGCCCCTTCAAGGCCGGGCTCGAGTTCCGCGGCCTGGGCGACGACCGCAAGAAGATGATCGAGTTCATGCGCGGCTGGTTCGAGAAACGCAAGAATCGCAAGTAGCCGCTTCTTTTCCACGTCAGCTTTTCCCTGAACCCGCTTAATCCGTCCCAGACAGGGCGGGTCTGTCCAGACGGAGGATAGGGTGATGGGGATTCTGGCGCTGGCTCTGACGTTGCAGGCCGCGGGACAGGTGTTCGACATGGGCACGACGGCCGACCGGCTCGTCGTCCTCGAGGCGGAAAGCGGCACCGCCGTGAACTCGGCCACCGACACGTGGACCCTCGTGAACGCGGGCACGACGCCCGCCGCGCCCACGACGCCGAGCAGCTTCGGCGGCACGGGCGCCATGGTCTGCCTCGCCGACAACGGCGGGGGCAACGACAACGCCACCGGCTTCGTCAACGGCCCCCGCCTCAACTTCCGCGTCCTCTTTCGCCAGGCCGGCACCTACTACGTCTGGGTCCGCGGCCGCGCCTACGACAACACGGCCGCCACGCCCTCGCAGCCTCCCGGCAACAACGACTCCTGCCACGTCGCCCTCGACGGCGTCGCGGCGGCGACGGGCTTCCGCGTCAGCGGCTACGCCGCCACCGACTGGGACTGGTCGCGCACCCGGGAAGGCGGGAACATCAGCATCACCGCCGGATCCGTCGGGGTCCACACCTTCAGCGTCGTCATGCGCGAGGACGGCTTCATGGTCGACCGCGTCATCATCACCGCCAACGCGAACTACGCCGGCGTCACCCAGGGCGGCGCCATGATCGGGCCCGCCGCCACCGGCCAGATCCCCGACCAGACGCCCGCGGCGGCCACGGCGCCTTTCGTCGTCCCCGGCTCGTTCCGCTTCGACGTCTCCTGGAGCCCGGTGGCGAACGCGGACACCTATATCCTCGAGAGGGGCCTGAACGGCGGCACGTTCGCCCCGGTGTTCACCGGCGCCGGCCTGACGTACAGCGAGGAGAATTTCGACACCGCCAACGACTACTGCTTCCGCGTCCGGGGCGTCGACGCCGTCTTCGGCGCGGGCCCCGTGTCGCTCCCGAGCTGCGGCCGGTCCCAGCTCCCCCCGCCCCGCACCGGGGGCCACGAAGAGGGTTTCCTCGACGAGAACTGCGCGTGCGGCTCGACGGCCCTCCAGGTCCCCGCGCCGGCCTGGCTCGCCGGCCTCCCGCTCCTGGCCCTTTTCCGCCGTCGACGACGCTGATTTTTTCCGCCTTCCTTTACCTCATGGGCCGCGATGAGGTAGGCTATTCGAGGGGACGCGCGTTTCCGGGTGTGTAATTCCTGGGTAAACGCGTCGTTTAGAGCCTCGGTACCGGGGAGGTGGGTGATGGTGGCGATTCTTTTCGCGGCGGTTTGCGCTTCGCAGGCGGTCACTCCGGGTCTTCAGGGCGACTTCTGGGCTCTCGCGGCGGATCCGACCCCCGGGGGGCCGAATCCCCCCGCCACGCCCCCGAACAACACGTATCAGCACTTGACGGTCGATTTCGCGAACCAGGCCTCGTTCCCGGCGCCCTACAACGTGGATCCGACCGAAGGCGACACGTTCATCGCCCGCTGGACCGGCTACGTCCGAGCCCCGGTGACGGGCTCGATCACGTTCCAGACGATCACCGACGACGGCACGCATCTCAACGTGAACGGCACGGTCGTCATCAATCAGTGGATCCTGCAGGGCCCGACGCCTCACCAAGGATCCATCAATCTGCTCCAGGACGGGTGGTACGCGATCACGTTTCACATGTACGAGAACGGCGGCGGCGTGGCCGCCCGCCTCCTCTGGTCCTATCCCGGCCAGGCCACCTTCGTCGTCATCCCCTCGACCCACCTGAGCTCGACGCCGCCGCCCCCGCCCGCCACGCCCACGATCAGCGCCGCGCAGTCCGCGGGCTTCACGAACTCGGCGGACGTCAGTTGGACCAACTCCGGCGCCGGCGTGACCTACGACCTCCAGCGGTCCGAGAACGGCGGCGCGTTCGCCACGGTCCAGACCGGCGTGGCCGGCCTGACGTACACCGACTCGCCCCTCAACTACAACTCCAACTACTGCTACCAGGTGCGGGCCGTGCAGGGGAACCTGATGAGCCCCTACTCGACGCCCGCGTGCGTCACGATCAACCAGCCGCCGCCGCGGACCGACGGCCACAGCGAGGGGCTCTTCGACGAGAACTGCTCCTGCGGGTCCACGATCCAGACTCCCTGGGCCTCCGGCGTCGCGCTGCTGGCGCTGGCCCTGGCCGCGCTTCGGCGCCGCGTGCGGTAGAATTCCCGCGTGGCGTGGCTGGTCCTGGTCCTGATCGCGCAGGACGTTCCGATCGGAACGGCCGCGGTCCCGGAGCTGTCGGGGCTCGTGACGAGCGCGAAGCGCCCCGGCGTCTTCTGGGCCCATGGAGACTCCGGCACCACGCCGTTCCTCTATCCGATCACCGCCGAGGGCCGCTCGGCCGGCGACGCCGTGCGCGTCACCGGCGCGCGCGGCGTGGACTGGGAGGACGTCGCCCGCGGCCCCGACGGCACGCTCTACGTGGGGGACGTCGGCAACAACCGGACCGATCGGCGCGACCTGCAGATCCTCGCCGTCCCCGAGCCGCGGGAAGGGGTGACCGAGGCGGCCGTGACCCGCGTCCTGCGCTTCAGCTATCCGGATCAGAAGACGTTCCCGCAGCCGGGCTTCGACGCCGAGGCGCTGGCCTTCGCGGGCGGCCGGCTCCTCTTGTTCACCAAGCGGATCGACGACCGGGCCGTGTGCTACGCGCTCAAGCCGGACGTCGACGTCCCCCAGGTCGCCGAGCGGGTCGTCGAGATCCCCGGCACCGGCATGGTCACCGGCGCCGCCGTGTCCCCGTCGGGCCGCCAGATCGCCCTCCTGGCCTACGGCCGCGTCTCGATCCTGGACGTGGCCGACGGACGTCCGGCGGGGCGCCTCGCGAAGACGGTCAAGCTCGACATCCCCCGCGAGCACGCCCAGCTGGAGGCGATCGCCTGGGACGCGCACGGCCTGCTCCTCGGCAGCGAGAAGGGCGGCCTCTTCCGGATCACGCCTTAAACTCGACACATCCGGCCTTCCGAGCTTTATAGTAGGCAGGACTTGAGGAGGGCCTCTCCATGAACCGGGTGATCGGAACGCTGTTGATCGTCGTCGCGGCCTGCGGGGCGGCGGCGGCCCAGGACGTCAAAAAGAAGAAGATCGTCTTCGTCTCGGGCAACGTCAGCCACGGCCCGGGCGACCACGAGCATTACGCCGGCTGCATGCTGCTCGCCAAGGCGCTCAACGAGAGCGGCCTGCCGGTCGAGACGGCCGTCGCCAAGCACGGCTGGCCCAAGGAAGAGACCTTCTTCGACGGCGCGGATTCGGTCGTCGTCTACTGCGACGGCGGCGGCGGACACCTGCTCAACAAGCGCCTCGAGCCGTTCGGCGAGCGCATGAAGAAGGGCGTCGGCCTCGTCTGCATCCACTACGGCGTCGAGGTCCCCAAGGGCCCCTCCGGCGACGCCTTCCTCGGCTGGATCGGCGGCTACTTCGAGACCCACTGGTCGGTGAATCCGCACTGGGAGGCGAGCTTCGAAAAGCTTCCCGACCACCCGATCGCGCGCGGCGTGAAGCCCTTCAAGGCCAACGACGAGTGGTACTACCACATGCGCTTCCGCGAGAACATGGAGGGCGTCACGCCCATCCTCTCGGCCGTGCCCCCCGACAAGACCCGGCAGGGCAAGGACGGCCCCCACAGCGGCAACCCCGCCGTCCGCGAGGGCGTCGGCAAGAACATCGCCGAGCACGTCGGCTGGGCCTACCAGCGCCCCGACGGCGGCCGCGGCTTCGGCTTCACCGGCGGCCACCGCCACGCCAACTGGGGCAACGACGACTTCCGCAAGACCATGCTCAATGCCATCTGGTGGACCGCGAAGGGCGAAGTCCCCGCCGAGGGCGTCGCCTCCAAGCCCCTCGGAAAAGAAGAGCTCGAGGCCAACCTCGACGACAAGAAGAAGAAATAGTGCGCTTCGCGGCCGCGCTTGTTCTTGCCCTGAGCGGAGTCGAAGGGCTGGCCGGATGCGCGACCTCCTCCGCTCCGGCCCCGCGGAGCTTTGAGTGCCGCTGGGCCGAGGCGCCGATCGCGATCGACGGCCGCCTGGACGAGTGGGCGCCCTCGATCGTCTTCGACGTCCCGTGGGAAGGCCGCGCCGCGGCGACCTCCACGCGCGCCCAGCTGCTCTGGGACCGCGAGTTCCTCTACTTCGCCGGTGCGATGGAGGACGCGGAGATCAAAGCCCTGCCGCGCGAGCACGACGGCCGCCTCTGGGACAACGACGTCTTCGAGCTCTTCTTCAGGCCCGGCGCCGACAAGTACTATGAATTCCAGGTCGACGCCGCCGGGAAGATCCTCGACATGCAGCTGCCCGGGAAGGGCGGCGGCTACGACCAGTGCAAGGCGGACGGCGACTTCCACGTCGAGGCCGTCGTCCGCCGCCGCCCCGGCGGATGGGACGTCGAGGGACGCATCCCCTGGCGCGACTTCGCGCGGACCGGCGGACGTCCGGAGCCCGGCGCCGCCTGGGGAGTCAACCTGAGCCGCTACGACTACACGGGCGAGGCCTTCGAGCTCTCGAGCGCCGCGCCGCTGGCCCAGCCGAGCTTCCACCGCGTCGAAGAGTACGCGACCCTGCGCTTCCTGCCGTCCGAACGCCACGCCCGCCTCCGCGAGCGGCACCCGCCGCTCACGACGTCGCGCGTGATCGGCTCCCCCGACCCGCCCGCGCCGTACCGCGTCCGGAAGATCCGGCCGGGCCTCGAGCTCAAGAAGCCGATCGCCGTGCTCGCGATCCCGGGGAGCGACGACCTCCTGCTGCTCGACCAGTCGCGCTCCTGGGGCCAGGACGGCCGGCTGCTGCGCGTGCGCGGGGAGACCACCGAGGTCCTGCGCACGTTCAAGGGCGACGCCTACGATCTGTGCTTCGACGCCCGCGGATTCCTCTACGTGGGCTGGAACGGCGACAAGAAGACCCGCGTGTCCCGCTTCAAGTTCTGGGATCCCGCCTCCGAGACGACCGTCATCGAGTGGGACTCCGGCGGCCACAACGGCGGCGCGCTCGCGTTCGACGCCGCCGGCCTGCTCTACGTCACCAGCGGCGACGGGACGTCGGACAGCGACACCAACGTCGTCGGCCAGCGCCTCGACAACCTGCTGGGGAAGGTGCTGCGGATCGACGTCCGCGAGCTGCCCTACAAGGTTCCGCCGGACAATCCCTTCGTCGACCGCCCGGGCGCGCGCCCGGAGACCTGGGCGTACGGCCTGCGGAATCCGTGGAGGATGTCGATCGACGCCCAGGGCCGCGTCTGGGTGGGCAACAACGGCCAGGACCTCTGGGAGCAGGTCTTCCGGGTCTCCAAAGGCGCGAACTACGGCTGGAGCGCGACCGAGGGCAGCCATCCGTTCTATCCGGCGCGCGCGGGGGCGGATCCGATCGCGAAGCCCGCGTTCGAGCATTCGCACGCGGAGTCGCGCTCGCTGACCGGCGGCCGGGTCTACCGCGGCGCCCTCGACGAGCTGCGCGGCAAGTACGTCTACGGCGACTACTCGACGGGCAAGATCTGGGCGGAAGGGCGCGAGATCGCGGACACGGCGCTGCAGATCACGTACTTCGGCGAGGACGCCGCCGGCGAGATGATCGTCGTCGATCACGCCGGCGGGCTCTATCACTTCGAGCGCACGCCGGTCCTGGAGCGCCCCGAGTTCCCGCGGAAGCTCAGCGAGACCGGCCTCTTCCGGGACGGCAAGCCCGTGCCGTCGCTGGTCCCGTACACCGTGAACGCGCCGCTCTGGTCCGACGGCGCCGAGAAGGAGCGCTTCCTCGCGGTCCCGGCGGGCGGGAAGATCGAGTTCGGGACGTCGCGCGGCTGGGCCTTCGACAACGGCGCGACGCTGGTGAAGACGTTCAAGCGCGACGGCCGCCTGCTCGAGACCCGCTTCCTCACGAGGCAGGACGGCGAGTGGGCCGGCTACACCTACGTGTGGAACGCGGCGCAGACCGACGCCGAGCTGCTCGGCGCCGAGGGCCTGGACCGCGACGGCTGGCATTTTCCGAGCCGGGCCGAGTGCATGGTCTGCCACAGCCGCGCCGCCAACTACGTTCTGGGCGCGAGCGCGGCGCAGCTGCGGGAGCTCGACGTCCTGGAAGGCCTCGGCTTCTTCAAAGCGAACTGGGGGGCGCAGGCGGTCGACGACCTGAAGGCCGACGCCCGCGCGAAGGGGCTGGAAGGGAAGGCGCTGGACGCCCACGTGAAGAAGCACCAGGGCGGGGGGACGTCGAGCCTGCTCCCGAAAGCGAGCTATCCGGCGCTCGCCGATCCGTACGACGCGACGAAGCCGCTCGAGGCGCGGGCCCGTGCGTACCTGGCCTCGAACTGCGCGCACTGCCACGTGGAGGCGGGCGGCGGCAACGCGGCGATCGATCTCGAGCACACGACCGAGCTGGCGAAGACGCGCACGCTGGACGTCGCCCCGCTGCACCCCGTGTTCGACCTCCAGGGCGCGCGGATCATCGCCCCCGGGAAGCCGGAGAGCTCCACGCTGCTGGAGCGCCTGAAGCGCCGCGGCCCGGGCCAAATGCCGCCGCTCGCGACGTCCCGGGTGGACGCGAAGGCCGTCGAGCTCCTCGAAGCCTGGATCCGCGGCCTGCGTTAACCACCGAGACACCGAGAACACCGAGGTGGATCACCACGAAGGCACAAAGGTCACGAAGGGAGGCATCGCGGAGGTTCAGACGAATCCCCCCTTCCGGCGACACCATCACGCGAGAGTGTCGCCGGAAGGGGGGATTCGTCTGAACCGGCTCCCCT
>DASVNH010000106.1:0-12073 GCA_036383955.1 Planctomycetota bacterium
GCAGAGCAGGCGGAAATCGACGAGCGTGCTTTCGCCGAGGTCGCGGCCGGAGACCTGCGGATGCATGTGCGTGATGTCGGCGCCGACCGAGAGGTGCACGGTCGCCGGGATGCCCCGGCGCGCGCAGGCCGCGAGCAGCGAGATCTTGCGGTGCTTGTTCTTCGCCGCCATCTCGCCGATGGCGTGGCCGAGCCCGCCCCCGGCGGCCCCGACCAGCGCGGCCTGGGCGAAGGCCTCGGCCGTCTCCGCCGCCATGCCGAAGCTCCCGTCGCGCAGGGTTTCGGCGACGTCCTCCGAGGTCGCGCCGATGAGCGAGAGCTCGTAGTCGTGGATGGCGGCGGCCCCGTTCATCGCGACGGAGGTGATCACGCCGCGATCGATCAGGTCGGCGAGGATCGGGCCGCAGCCGACCTTGATGACGTGCCCGCCGATGGCGGCGGCGACGGTCTTCCCCGCGCGATGCGCCCGCGTGATTTCCCCGATGAGGGTCCGGAGGTCGCGGCCGGCGTAGATGTCGGGCAGCGAGTTGATGAGGTCCGCGACGGCCCGGCCCTTGGCCAGCGTGCCGAAGTCCTTGATGTGTACGAGGTTCCGCCGCTTGGCGATGGGGTAGGTCTTGAGGCCTCGGAGGTCGATAGGTTTCGGCTTCGGCATCGGGTTTCGGATTATAGGGCCTGAGGGCCCCGCGGGTCCAGCTTACGGCGGCGGAGGTAGAGCTTCAGCAGGACCATCAGGACCGCGATGAGGCCCGCCAGGACGAAGAGGCAGGTCAGCAGGAGCTCCTTGACCGAGGACATCCGCCGGTCGTGCTCGAGGCGCTGGCGCTTCTCGCTCTCGACGTTTTCGATCGCGTTGATCAGCCGCCGGGCCCTCCAGCAGTCGGGATCCGCCCGCAGCGCCGCGGCCGCCACCCGGCTCGCCGCCTCGCGGTCCGTTCCGTACAGCCCTTCCGCCCGCTCCGCCTCGCGCGCGGCCCAGACCGCCGCCGGGGAGAGGTCGAAGCTCAGCGCGTCGCCGATCCGCGCGACCTGGAAGTCGAGCCCCAGCTCCTCGGACATCAGCCTCGCCAGGACGCAGGGGGTCCTCCGGACGCGGAGCTGGGTTCCGCGGGCGCGGCCCGCTACGGCGGCCTTCGACTCCTCCACCGCCTTCCGGGCCGACGCCGCGAGGACCGGATCGGGAATCGCGGCGACCCTCGCCTCGATCTCCTCCGCTTCCGCGACGGCCCAGGGCTCCGCCGCGTCGACGAGCGACGCCCAGCGATCCGGCAATTCGGTGACGACCCCGTCGCGGACGCGCGGCCGCAGCGAGATCACGATCTCCAGCGTGTCGACCAGCGTCTTGCGGCCCCGGCAGGTGACGCACTCCTGGTCCCCCTTCCCCCGGCACGCGCCGCACTCCACCTTGCCGCTCCCCCGGCAGGGATCGCAGCGGATCTTGCCGGAGGAACAGGCGCCGCAGCTTCGCTTGCCGCTGCCCGAGCACCAGGAGCAGCTCCTGCGCTTGGAGCCGATGCCGCTGCTCCCCCACCCGAAGCAGGACGAGCAGCGGATCTTCGACGAGCCGGAGCACGTCGCGCAGTCCACCTTGCCCGAGCGCCGGCAGCGGTCGCAGTCCGTCTCCCGACGTCCCTGGCAGCGCGCGCAGCTCACCCGGCCGTCGGCGCCGCAGCCCGCGCACGGAAGCGTCTGGGCGGACCCTTCGACCGGGACGCGCCATTGGCGGCCGTCGTATCCGCTGAACGGCGGCAGCGGCGGCTTCTGGAGGTCGACGTCCTTCGACGCGCGCGTCAGCGTTCCGCCGCCCTCGTACGGCCGGCGCTCCTTGGCCAGCTCGCGGCGCTCGTCGAGCGTGGTCGCGCGCAGGCGGTAGACCGGCAGCTCCCTCGCGGCGCCGACCACGACGGCGCGGCCGAAGCCGCGGAAGGCCTCCACGCCGAGCGCGTCGCCCCAGGCGTCGAGGCGGGCGCGGAGATCCTCGACTTCCTTCGGGGTCAGGTCGCGCTCGCGCCGGAACTCGCTCCAGTCGGGCTGGAGGGCGGCGGCGATCCAGAGCGCGATCATCTCAATTCAGACGGCGCGCGACCCGGTTCGTGTCAGTCCCGCGGCGCGGGCGCGGTGCCGTCGAAGTACGCCTGGTACTTCGGCCAGGAGAACGCGGCGATCTTGCGGCCGAGCTCCAGCCCCACGTGGTTGTCGGTCGGGATGTGGTAGCCGCCCATCGCGCGCGACACGGCCGCCATTTCGGCCGTCGCCGTGAACGTCGGCAGCGTCAGCCGGATCTCGCGCTTCTCCTTGAGCAGGCCGGGCTCGGTCAGCTCGCCCGGCGTCCGGATCGCCACGCACCCGTAGCGGTCCGCCCCCGTGAACGACACGAGGATCCCCGCCGCCGCCGCGCTCGCCGTCGCGTGCCCCGAAGGATAGCCGGGGAACGGCGGCGTCACGAACGCCGGCGGCGAGTACGGATGCCAGCGCTCCGCGGGGATCTCGCCGAAGCCCAGGTCCGGCCCGAGGTAGCCCTTGATCGTCCGGCCCTTGTAGAGATGCCGGATCAGCGTCCAGGGCCGCGAGCTGTCGTAGTGGCGCTTCGCCTCCCAGCAGGCGATGAACGCGTCGAACACCACGTTCCCCACCGCGAAGAACAGCTTCACGTCCTGGTCCAGCGTGTGCCGGTCGCGGCGCGACACGTCCGCCGCGAAGCGCAGCCAGTGGCCCGACTGCCCCGTCGACCGCGGGCCGTCGCGCATGAACTCGACGACCGCCTTCTCCTCGATCGTCAGGTTCCCGTTGTAGCGGACGCAGTCCTCGACGTCCTTCGCCAGCTGTTCGCTCCCGACTTTCGGAAACGGCCCCGGCCGGAACTGGTCGCTCCGCTCGAGGGCGAACGGCTTCACGCGGTGCCAGTGCGCGGTCAGGAAGTTCGGGTAGATCTTGCCGCCCTTGCCGTCGTCGAAGGGAATCTGCTGCCAGCGGTCCGGGTCCACGATCCGGTCCGGCGGATTGACCGGCTGATACCCCGTGGTGTCGGAGTAGGGCTTGCCGTTCGAGCCGGCCTCGTCCCCGTGCTGGTTCGAGCCGTCGCGCCGCCGGTACGCGATTAGCGCGTCCGCCGCCGTCCGGCCCACGACGGCCGCCGGGTCGGCGTCCGCCTCCGACAGCCCGGCCTCCTTCAGCCGCTCGTCCAGCCAGGCCCCGTCCTCCGCATAGACGTAGCGCAGGGCCCGGTGCGCCGCGTGGCCGACGGCTTTCTCCTTGTTCGCCGCCGTCCTCTCCGCCTCGGGACGTCGGAGCGTCCCGCCGAGGCGCGTCCCGACGGCCTTCGCGTCGTACGCCGCCCAGGCGTCGTACATCGCCGTCACGACGATGTGCATCTCGCGCGAGATGATCGTGGGCCGCGCGCCCACGCGGTCGACCGACCGGCCGCTGGCCTCCTGCATGACGTGCATCCAGCGGTAGGCGGCGTTGGGCGCCGGATGCGGAGCCTGGTGCACGAGCGGCGGCGCGGACGCGCAGCCAGCGAGGAGCAGCGTGACGCTGGCGAACCGCATCCCCCGATTTTCTCCGACTTCTCGCGGGGGTCAACGATTACTTCTTCGTCCGCTCCACCTCGACGCCCTGCTGCACGCGGCGCTGGTTGCCGCGGAAGTCCTCTTCCAGCTGCTTGTTCGCGTCCTTGAGCTGCTCCTGGAGGGCGTCGAGCTGCGGCGTCTTCGGGGCGGGCGCCTGCCCCTTGAAGACGTTGGCGTAGCGGCCCGTCGAGACGAGCAGGGCCACGTGCCCGTCCTTCTCGGCCACGACGGTCGAGCCGCCCTGGTCCACGCCCGATTCCGCCACGCCCCGCAGGTCCGTCTTCAGGACGTCGATCCCCCCGCGGCCCACGACCGTCACCTTCACGCCCTCGACGAAGGCGCCCGTGGCGACGTTCGTCAGGTTCACGCGGAGGACGTCGCCCTCCTGCGCGCTCATCGCCAGGTCGCCCCGCAGGACGAGGCCGCCCGCGAAGAAGTCGCCCGCCTTCACGCCCACGAGGTACGCGCCGGGCGCCTTCAGGTCCAGCGCCAGCTTCTGCTTCTCGCGCCGCTTGGCGTTGGGGACGTCGAGCTTGAACGTCTTCTCGAAGACCGGGCGGATGCCGGCCACCTCGACGGCCGCCGGGTCCGACAGCTCCTTGCGCCGCAGGGCGAGCGTCGTGAGGTCGACCTTGTAGGCGCGGACGTGCGCCTCCGCGACGCCGGCGTACTCCAGCTCGATCTCCGCGGGCCGCGCCAGCGGGGCCGGCGTCGTTTCCGGCACGGAGATCGCCTCGCGCTCGAGGAAGGCCACCGACCGCGCCGCGTCGGGGGCCGTCTCCCGCACCTTCTTGTAGTTCTCGAGGGCCTTGTCCAGCTCGCCCTTCGCGTGGTGGATCTGCGCCTTCATCAGGATGGCCCGCTCGCGCATCACCGCCGGGCCGGGATTCGCGTGGGCGCCGTAGTCGAACGTTTCCAGCCGTTCACACATCGCCAGGGCGTCCGCGAAGCTCCGCCGCGCGAACAGGGCGAAGGCCGTCGTGTAGTCGAACCCGTCCACGAAGCGGCTCTTGGGATAGCGCGCCGCCGCGGCCCGGGACGTCTTCTCCGCCCGCGCGTAGTTCCCCGCCTCGAGATGCACGCTGCCGAGCGTGAGCGACGCCCGGTCGCCCGCCGGGTCCTCGGGATGCCAGGCCAGGAAGCGCTCCAGCGCCGCCGCCGCTTCCGCCAGCAGCTCCGCTTTCGACATCGCGCGGGGGTCGCGGGCGACGTCCTCCGCCGTCCGCGCCGCCGAGGCCAGCCGGGTCCCCAGGCCCAGCCGCATTTCGCGGTTGAGCGCCGTGTCCGGGTGGTCCAGCAGCAGGGCCTTCATGCGGTCGGTCGACGCCCGCACGCGCCCGAGGTCTTCCAGCGCGCCCGGCAGGTTCGCCTCCTGGAGGAAATAGGCGTCGCAGGTCCCCGAGACGACCTGCATGGCCCGTTCGAACTCCTTCGCGGCCGCGTAGGCGCGGCCCACCGCCCGGATCTTGTCGAAGGGAATCACCTCCTCGGGCGCCTTCTCCTTGAGGACCTCGAAGAAGCGGACCACCGTCTCGTTCTCGCCGAGCTCGGCGGCCGCGAACGCGAGCATCCGCGCCGCCGGCACCAGGAACGGATCCAGGACGGACGGGGCGTCGAAGATGGGCAGCAGGACGTCGCGCGCCTCTTTCCATTTCTTCGCGCCGAACAGGATCTGCCCGATCTGGAGGCGCTCGTAGGGGGAGGGCGTCCAGCCCGCGCGGAAGTCCGCGCCGGCCGGCAGGATCTCCAGGACCGGCGAAGGTCCCGGCAGGTCCGCGTACGCGTAGACGACGTGGATGATCTTCACCGGGTCGGCGGCCGTCGGCGCCACGAGCAGCCGAGGCCTCGCGCTCCGCAGCCCGGCGACGCGGTCGAGCTCGACGACCCGGTATCCGGGGAGCGGCCCCTTCAGGGTGACCTCGTAATGGATCTGGAACCCCTGGCCCGCGGCGACGCGCGTCATGGGGGCCGCCGGCCCGGCGTCGGTCGTCGACCGGGCCTGGATGGGCCGGCCTTCCACGAGGAGGCCGGGCCAGCCGATCGTCCGCTTGACCGTCACGCCGGCGGGCGGCTCGGGCGCGCGGCCGGTCGCCCGTCGCGCGAGGACGTAGTAGGTCCCCTGACCGACGGGCTCGACGACGACGGCGTCGACGGCGATCTCGCCCGCGCCCGTCACCTCGCGGCCGCCGATCCGGAGCGCGGTCACCGCGCTCCGATCCGGCGTGGAGCGAAGGGCCATCGCGAGCGCGGCCCGCTCGAACGGGCCGGACGGCGCGCGCGCCAGCAGCCACGCGCGGGCCCGGGGCAGCGCCGCGTTCGCGGGATCGATCTCCGCGAGCGCCAGGGCGGCCAGCGCCGTCGCGGCGTAGGTCGTGTTCGACAAGTCGGCCGCGGCGATCTCCGCCGCGTCCCAGTGGTCCTCCTTCACCCGCTTCGCGAGGCGGGCGGCCGCGTCCTTCGCCTCGTCCGGGCGCCCGAGCGACTTGAGCGCGAGCGCCACGCAGGCCAGGGCCCGCGGCGACAGGGCGTCGGGATTCCTCCAGAGCCGGTGCAGGTAGCCGTACTGCGTTTCGCCGCCCCGGGCGAGCGCGAAGAGCTGCAGCGCCTTCACGTCGTCGTGGGCCGCCCGCGCGAAGCGCTCCTTGAGCGGCGCGGCGTCCGGCTCGATCTCGAACCCGTCCGCCTTCGCCTCCGCCGCCGCCAGGTACGCCAGGACCGGCCAGGCCTCGTCCTCCCGCGCCTCGTCCGGCGCGCCCGGCCACGCCGCGAACTCCATCACCGCGAGCCGCGCCGCGTCCGACGGCGCGATCCGCTGCCGCGCCAGCCGCGCGATCAGCGCCGCCGCCCGGCCGCTCGCCGACCCGTCCCCCGCCGCCAGCGCCTCCAGCAGCGCCTGCGGGGACGTCGCGTAGCGCACGATCGTCTTCCCTTCGCCCTCCAGCGTCAGCTCCGTCCGCGCGGCGAACGCGCCGCCCGCCTCGGTCCAGGTCGACGGCCGGGGGCGGATCGACGTCCGGAGCTCGCGCGACAGGCCGTCGAGGCTCACCGTCGCCGTCTCGGCGGCCGTCCACTCCAGGGCGCGCTCGACGGTCGAGCGCGCGGGCACCTTGACGCGGGTCTCCGCGCCGTTCAGCGCGACGACGGCCTCCCGCTCCTCGCCGCTCCGGTTCGTGAGCAGGACGACGATGGAGGACTTCTCGCCTTCGACGGCCGACTCCGGCCCGCGGATTTCCGCGGTCACGTCCGCCCGGACTTTCAGCGTCTCGAGGGCGCGGCCGATGAGGTTCGCCCCGTCCAGCGTCCAGGCGGCCAGCGCCACCTCGCCGTGGCGCGGCGGGGCCCGCAGGGTGAACGTCGCGGTGCCGTCGGCGCCGATCGTCGCCGCCGCGAACACGAGGGGCGCGGGATCGATGTCCGGCGCGCCCGGCACCATGACCTTGCCGGTGCCGCCGCCGCCGCCGCGGGCGACGAGGTTCCGCTTCCCGCCCATGCGGGAGCCGAACTGGCCGCCCCCGCCGCCTCCCCTGCCCTCCACGAGCTGGGGGAGGTCGACCGGCATCATCACGCGGCCGCTCGCCGAGCTCTCGAGCGCGTTCAGCCGGGCCATCGCGTGCATGACCTGCGCGTCCAGCTCCCGCGTCACGCCGACGAAGGAGGTCTCGACCGACGAGTCGCCGAGGAAGTACTCGGCGGGTCGCCGCTCCACGAAGCCCAGCGGGCCCGGATTCGTCGCGAGCTCCTCCGTCGCCACGAAGAGCAGCTCGGCGCCCGGCCGCCCGGTCACCTTCACGGCAATCTCCTCGCCCGGCCGGACGCTCTTCCGCGCCGGTTCGATCCGGACGACCGGCGTCTTCAGGAGGAACGGGCGGAGGTCGGCGTGGAATTTCCCGTCGCGCATGACGAGCACCGCGACGGTGAAGTCCCTCGACTTCCCCGGCGGCGGCCCGAGTTTCACCGTCGTGCGGCCCTTCTCGAGAGCCACCGGCAGGACCTGCTCGACGGTCTCGCCCTCGACCGTGACGAACGCCAGCCCCTTCTCCAGCCGCGACAGCACCGTGACTTCGAAGGGAGCGCCGGGCTCGACCTCGTCCGCCGCGGAGAGGATCCGGACCTTCCGCTCTTCGCCGTCGTCGAACACCTCCAGCGATTCCTCCGCGCGGGCGGGCACGCCGTCGGCGTCCTTCGCCAGGACCTTCACCACGTGCGTGCCCCGCTCCTTCGGCGTGAACGTGAAGCTCGCGCGGCCCTGGGCGTCGGTGACGACGTCCCCCGCCGCCAGCGCGAGGAAGATGCCCGCGTCGTCCAGGCGGGCGACGCTCCAGCGGAACGGGCCCGCGACCGCGGCGCCGTCGGCCGTCTTCGCCGTGAACGCGATCGCGCGGGCCTCGCCGGCCGCGAGAGGCTCGCCGAACCGCGAGGACGCCTCGAACGCCGGGACCGGCGTCCGGGAAAAGACCGCCATCGTCAGGTCGTCGCTCCGATTTCCGTGCGCCACGCTCGCCTGGAGGACGCCTTCGCGGCCGAAGATGGCCGTTTCCCGGAACGAGATCAGGAACGTTCCGTCCGGCCCCGTGACCACCGGCCGCGGAACGAGATCGGCGTCCGTCGTCACCTCCACGCGGCGGCCGGGCACCGGGCGGCCCCACTCGTCGCGGAGGACGCAGGGGACGTCGACGTCCTCCCCGACGAACACCGGCGCGTCGGAGAGCAGGAAGTCGACGCGCGGCACGCGGGCCGGTTCGGCGCCGACGATCACGGTCGCCTGGCCGAGGAGCGCCTCGCGGGGCTTGGCGCGATCGTAGAGGTTGAGGCGGATCGAGCCGGAGGCGCCGGGGGGCGGCCGGAACGCGGCGGAGGCCGCGCCGAGCGCGGACGGCGTCACGTCGACGTCCCAGAAGGCGGGGCCGTTCTCCCGCGCGGCGACGAGGCGATACGCCTTGTCCTTGGGCGGAACGTAGGTGTTCCCCGCCGCGTCGCGGATCCAGATCCGGACGCGGACGTCTTCGTCGGCGCGGACGACCCGGCGGTCGGGAATGATCAGGGCGGCCGCGGCGCGCCGGGGCGGCACGGGAAGGTTCCGGACGTCGAGGTCGCGGAACGCCGCGTGGCCCTGATCGGACGTCAGGAAGGACAGGCGGGAGGCGGTGGTGTCGGGCGTCCAGGCCTTGAGCGCCTTGCCGTCGGCCGCGACGAGCGAGGCCGGGTTGGCCACGCGCTCGCCCGTGCGCTGGTTCTGGACGAGGACGGTCGCGCCCTGGCGGCCGGCCCGGGCGACGAGCGCGAGGTCGCTGACGAGCACGACCGTCTTGGCCTCGAGGGCGCCGGCGGACGCGAGGACGACGTAGGCTCCCGGCTCTTTCTTCGGGAGCGGGACCGGCAGCTTGAATTCCTTGTGGCGGACGTAGCCGGGCACCTTGAGCTCCCACTCCAGGTCCGGGGCGATCACCGCGACTTCGAGGTCCTGGAGGCCGGAGGTCGAGCTCTTCTTGTCGAAGTAGTCGCGCAGGTCCAGGGTCCAGAGCCGGAAGCGGACCGTCTCGACGTTGCGGACGGTCAGCGAGGCGGCGGGCGCGTCGGCCGACGTGAAGACGCGCTCGCTGGCGAGCGCCAGGGACGGATCGCGCAGGCGGTGGCCGAGGGCCGCGGCCGGGCCCGCCTGGCTCGCCTTCACCCGGTCCAGCTCCTTCAGGGCCGCCTCGATCTCCCCGAGGTCCAGGGCGAGCGTCGACGCCGCGTCGAAGCGCGCCCGCTGGCCCAGCTCCGCGTCCGGGAATTTCGCGGCGATCCGCAGGTACTCGTCCGCGGCTTCGCGGAACTTCTTCTCCTCGCGGAACGCCGCCGCCCGGTCGACGAGCGCCTCGCCCACCCGCGCGTCCGCCGCGTGCGCGTCCGCGAACTCCTGGGCGACCGTCCGCAGGCCGGGCCAGTCCTTCCGGAGCCGCGCCCGGCGGAGGCGGTCGAAACGCAGGTCGGCGATCCGCTGGCGGGCCTGGGGCCAGAGCGGGCTGTCCGGATAGCGCTTCAGGATGTCGTCGAGCGTCTCGATCGCCTTCGCGTCGTCCCCGTCGTTCGCGTGGAGGTCGGAGATCCGGAGGAGCGCCTGGGGGGCGCGCTCATCCTTGGGAAAGCCGTCGACCACCGCGCGATAGGCGGCGCGGGCCTCCTCCCGGAGATCGGGGTCCGACGAGAGGGCGTCGGCCAGGGCCGTCGCCGCGCGCGGGCCCTCGGGCGTGGCGGCGTAGTCCTTCGCCGCGCGGCGCAGCAGCCGGAGCGCGACGCGGAGCGGCTCGCGGCCCAGCCGGGGCTCCCGCATGGCCGCCGCGCGGAGGAGGGCCTCGGGCGCCTTGGGCGACGCGGGGAAACGGTCGGCCACGCTGATCCAGGCCTTCTCAGCGTGGTCGACGCGGCCCGCGGCGACGAGCGCGACGCCCTTGGCGAAGAGGACCTCGTCCAGGCGCGCGGCCCGGGGAAATTTCTCCTCGAACGCGAGGCAGGCGGCGAGCAGGTCCCCGGGAACGGCGCCGTTCGCGTGGCAGCGGACGACGTCGGCGCGCACGGCCGCCTCGGCGTCGCCCTCCAGCGCCTCGAGGTCGAGGGCCCGCTGAAGGAGATGGAGCGCCGCGACATAGTCGGGCTTGAACGCGGAGTCCTTGGGATCCTTCGGCGCGAGGAGCTCGCCGGCCGTCTCGACGAAGACGCCCGCGAGGGCCTTGCGGCGCGCGGGATCGACGATCGCCTTGAGGCCGTCGTCGTAGATCGCCAGCGCGGCGGCGAAATCCTTGCGGGCGGCGAGGACGTCGCCGCGCTTGAAGGCGGCCTTGCGCCGGAGCGGGGACGCGGGATGCTCCTGGAGGAGGCGGTCGAGCGTCGCGAGGGCCTCGTCGGGCTTGCCGCCGCGGGCCTGGGCGGCGGCGAGAAGGTAGAGGATCTCGTCCTTGCCGTCCTTGGCCGTCGCGAGCGCTTCGGCGAGGAGGGCCGCCGCGCGGGCGTAGTCGCGGTCGCGGAGGGCGTCTTCGCCGCGTTCGCGCGGCCCGTCCTGAAGGACGGCGGCGGCGGCGAGGCAGCCGGCGAGGGCGGCGAGCAGGGCGGCGGCGCAGGCGGGGCGGATTTTCATCGAAAGCGTCTCCGGTAGATCTCCAGGGCTATACGAACGAAGCGGCCCCCCGAGAGGTTCAGTCGGAGGAGGGCTTCTTGGGAGGTTTGCCGAAGGTCCGGACGAGGAAGGCGACGACGAAGCCGAAGGCGGCGCCGCCCAGGTGGGCGAAGACGGCGACGCGCTGGGCGTCGCCCTTGGCGATCCCGGAGAGCTGGTCGCGGGCCATCATGACCTGGCCGGCGATCCAGAACCCGATCGCGCCCCAGGCCGGGAGCGTGAAATAGCGGATGAACAGGATGATCCAGACCATGAACTTGATCTTGCCGCCCGGGAAGAAGACGAGATAGGCGCCGATCATGCCCGAGATCGCGCCCGACGCGCCGACGGTGGGGATGTCCGCGTTCGCCTTGGCCAGGAGGAGCGTGTAGGCCACGTGGGCCGCCGATCCCGCGATCCCCGCCAGCAGGTAGAAGAGCAGGTACGGCACGTGGCCGACCCGGTCCTCGATGTTGTCGCCCACGATGTAGAGGAAGAGCATGTTGCCGAAGAGGTGGAGCAGGTCGCCGTGGAGGAACATGGAGCTGATCAGGGTCTTCAGGTCGTGCCACTGGCCGGGACGGAGCGCGTATTCGTTCACGATCGGCTCGGCGCGGTCCGGGCGATACAGCATGTAGTAGAACGAGATCGCCACGTTCGCGAGGATCAACGCCCACGTGACGACCGGCGTGGTGCGCAGGGGATTCTTATCCCCCACGGGCAGGACGAGGAACATGTTTGACCGTTTCTCCCGACGAACCTATAGTATAGATCGAACTTCGGAGTTCTGATGAAACACGCCTTCCCGGGAATCGCGCTTCTCCTGTTCTTCGCCGGATGCTCGGACAACGCCGAGCTCCCCTCCGTCGAATTCGGCGGCCCCAGCGGCGCCCGCCTCATGAACGGCCAGGGCCGCACGCCCGCCGAAACCTACGAGAACGCCTACGCCCAGATCCACAAGCAGACCTACAACGTCCTCCGCAACCTCGAAGCCCGCGGTCAGAGCCTCTACGGCGCCCGCGGCGCCCTCGACGCCATCGTCAACGCCCTCGAGACCATGAAGTCCGTCGCGGGGCCCTCCGACCGCCCCCGCTTCGACCCCTACATCGCCCGCTACCGCGGCTGGTCCGCCGACGTCGGCGCCAACCGCTGGGGCGGCTCGTTCACGCAGGACGTCGAACGCTCCGAGTACGAGCTCAAGAGCAAGTTCAGCCCCGAAAACGTCGAGATCGTCGCCGACTTCAGCGCCGCCCACGGCGCGCCGCCCCCGGCGCCCGCGCCCGCTCCGGCTCCGCGCCCGGCCCCCTCGCCGGCCCCGGCCGGCGTCCCTGACGACAAGGCCGTCGCCCCCGCCCGTCCCGCGCCGACGCCCG
>DASVNH010000107.1:0-48331 GCA_036383955.1 Planctomycetota bacterium
GGCCGCGCCGAGGACGCCCTGCCGCTCCTCCTGCGCGCGATCGACGAGACGCCCGCCGACCGCGGCCGCCTCCAGCTGGAGCGCGGCCGGACGCTCGCCAGCCTCGACCGCAAGGCCGAGGCCCTGGCCGCCCTCGATCTCGCCGACGAGCTGCTCAAGACGCCCGCCGCGGCCCCCCGCGTCTTCGCCCAGCTCGAGCTGCGCGCCCGCGCGGGCCTCCCCGACGTCCCCGCCCTCGCCGAGACGCTCGAAGGCCTCGTCCCCCGCCGCGTCGGCCGCCTTCTCACCGCGATGTGGCGGCTGGGCCTCGACCGCTCCCGCGGCCTCTACGATCTCTCCGACGCGCTGTCCGAGATCTCCGCGCTCCGGATCCTCGAGGACGCGGGCGTCGACCTCCTCTGGATCAAGCGCTCGCTCCGCGACGCCGCCCGCGCGGAGGACGACCCGTCGTCCCTCGCGCGCGCCGCCGCCGCCTTCGACAAGCTGAAGAAGCTGGAGCCGGAGGACGCCGCCCTCCTCCTCGACCGCGCCGCCACCCTGCGCCGGATCGGCGACCTGCTGAAGCCGGGGGACGCGACGGCCGCGGCCGCGCGCTACGCGGAGGCGGGCGAGGCGTTCGAGGGGGCGTCGGTCTCCGACGGCCTGGACCTCGGGGGCCAGGAGCGGGCGTCGAAGGAAGGCGCGGACGCGTTCGTCCGGGCCGAGCGCTTCGCGCCCGCGGCGCGGCTCTTCCGCCGCTGGCACGAGTTCGCCCCCCGACGCAACGCGGAAGGGCTGCTGCTGCAGGCGCGCTGCCTGCGCAGGGCGAGCCTGCCCGGGGCGGCGGCGGACGTCTACGGCGAATACGCGGCCCGCGCGCGGACGGGCGACCCGGGCCTGCCGGAGGCCCTGCTGGAGCGGGGACGTCTCCGGGCGGAGCTCGGCGATCGCGAGGGCGCGCTGGCGGAATTCGACCGCCTGCTGACGGAGGACCTCGGGGTGTCGCCGGACGCGGCGGAGTGGGAGGCGGCGCTGCTGGAGCGCGGCCGGACGCTGCTCGATCTGGGCCGGCCCGACAAGGCGCGGCGCGCGCTCGCCGAATATCTCGAACGCTACGCGAAAGGCGAGGTCCGCCCCGGCGCTTCGGAAGCCGCCTACCATCTCGGGCGCGCGGCGATGGAGCAGCGCGACTGGGAAGGGGCGCTCGAGGCCCTCGAGCGCGCGTTCTCGACGGAGCCCGCCGACGAGCGGACGGCCGCCCTCCAGCGCGAGGCGCGCTTCCTCCGCGGCGACCTCTTCTTCGCGCTCGGCCGCTTCGAGGACGCGGAGCGCGCGTACGCGGAGGCGTCGCGCCGCCACGCGGGTTCGCCCGACCGCCTCTGGGGCGTGGTGGGCCGCGCCCGCGCTCTGGCGAAGCTCGGACGGCTCGACGAAGCCCGGCGCGAGGCCCGCGCGGGCCGCGCGCTCTACGACGAAGGCAAGGACGCCCTTGAGACCTCGTTCAGCGGCCGCGGCAAGACGTACTGGACCGCCGCGCTCGACGTCCTCGAGAAGGAAGTGCGGTGAGCGACGTCGCGCGCTTCCTCGACGGCCTCCGCCGCCAGCGGAGCAAGTACGCGGAGATGGCGGCCGTCGCCGCCGAGCAGCGCCGCGCGCTCGAGGCCTCGGACATGGACGCGCTGCTGCGGATCGTCGAGCGCAAGCGGGCGCTGCTGGCGGACATCGCGACGATCGACCGGGATGTCGCCCCGTATCGCGCCGGATGGGATACGCTGAAGGCGTCGGTGGACGCGGTGACGGCCCGGGAGATCGAGACCGAGGTCGCGGCCATGCGCGACATGCTGAAGGATCTGGTCCGCCAGGAGGACGAGGGGCGCGCGGCCCTGGAGAAGCGGCGCGAGACGGAAGCCGTCGATCTCCAGACGC
Source organism: Planctomycetota bacterium (assembly GCA_036383955.1). Taxonomy (GTDB): domain Bacteria; phylum Planctomycetota; class MHYJ01; order MHYJ01; family JACPRB01; genus JACQFK01. Next base: position 1,906 of record DASVNH010000107.1, read on the forward strand.
TCCTCGCGAAGGCGAAGGCCCGCGGCGCCTACGGTCGTTGAATAGAGGGGGGACGGTGGACGCGGCCACGAAGCGGCCGGGCGACCTGGGTGAGATCGCCCGCCTGCTCGAGACGTTCAACCAGGCCACGGAGAAGCTCGCCGGCTCGTACCGCCGCATCGAGGAGCTGCAGACCCAGCTCGCCGCCAAGGACCGCGAAATCGCCCGCAAGAGCCGCCTCGAGACGCTCGGCCGCATGGCCTCCACGCTCGCCCACGAGATCCGCAATCCGCTCGGCGGCATCCAGCTCTACGCCGCGATGCTCCGCCGCGACCTCGAGCACGACCCGGAAAAAGTCCGGACGCTCGACCGCGTCCTCGGCGCCGTCTCCGCCCTCGACCAGCTCGTCGAGGACATGCTCGTCTACGGACGGGACGTCGAGCTGCGCAAGGCCCGCCGCTCCCTCGGCCAGGTCGTCGACGACGCGCTCGCGCTCGCGCGGGTGGGCGTCGAAGTCCGCCGCGAAGGGACGCCCGGCGAGGCGGAGGTCGACGCCGACGCCCTCGGCCGCGCCTTCCTCAACCTGATCCTCAACGCCGCCCAGGCCGCGCGGAGCGCGGTGGTCGTGCGCTTCGACGGCCGCTCGGTCGCGGTCGCGGACGACGGCCCCGGCATCCCCGCGGAGGTCCTGGACAAGCTCTTCACGCCGTTCGTGACGAGCAAGGCGAAGGGCACGGGCCTGGGCCTCGCGATCGCCCACAAGATCGTCGAGGCGCACGGCGGGACGATCGAGGCGCGCAACGCCCCGGGCGGCGGCGCGGTCTTCACGGTGCGGCTGTGAGCCGGATCCTCATCGTCGACGACGAGGCGATCCTGCGGGACGCCATGACGGAGGCGCTGCGCCGCGCGGGCCACGCGGTCGACGCGTACGACGCCGGCCGCCCCGCGCTCGACCGCCTCGCGCGGGAAAGCTACGACCTGATCATCAGCGATCTGAAGATGGCGGGGCTCGACGGCCTGGCCGTGCTCGAGGAGGCGAAGCGGATCGCGGCGGACACGCCGTTCGTCATGGTCACGGCCCACGGCACGGTCGAGCACGCGGTCGGCGCGATGAAGAAGGGCGCCTACGATTTCATCCTCAAGCCGTTCAAGCTCGACGAGCTGGAGCTCGTGGTCGCCCGCGCGCTGGACCACCGCTCGCTCACGGTCGAGAACGAGGTCCTGCGCGCGCGCGTCCCCGAGCCCGTCGAGGCGGTCTGGGGGGAGTCGACGAAGCCCCTGGTCGCGCTCCTCGAGCGCGCGGCCCAGAGCGACGCGACGGTCCTGATCCACGGCGAGAGCGGCACGGGCAAGGAAGTCGCGGCCCGCTCGCTGCATCGGATGTCGAAGCGCAAGCTCGCCCCCTTCGTGGCGGTGAACTGCGCGGCGCTGTCGGCGGGCCTGCTCGAGAGCGAGCTCTTCGGGCACGAGCGCGGCGCGTTCACCGGCGCCGACAAGACGCGCAAGGGCCGCTTCGAGCTGGCCGAGGGCGGGACGCTGCTGCTCGACGAGGTGAGCGAGATCGAGCCGAACCTGCAGGCGAAGCTCCTGCGCGTGCTGCAGGAGCGCGTCTACGAGCGGGTCGGGTCGAGCCAGGCGCGGCGGGCCGACGTCCGGATCGTGGCGACGACCAACCGGGACCTGCCGGGGGAAGTCGCGAAGGGCCGTTTCCGCGAGGACCTCTACTACCGGCTGAACGTCATCCCCGCGCGCATGCCGCCGCTGCGCGACCGCCGCGACGAGATCCCGGCGCTGGCGAAGCACTTCGCGGCGCGGCACCGGAAGTCGCTGGCGGCGGGGGCCGTCGAGCGCCTCCGCGGCTACGCCTGGCCGGGCAACGTGCGCGAGCTCGGCAACGTGATCGAGCGCGCGGCGGTGCTGGCGCCCGGGGACGAGATCACGGGCGAGCTGCTGGCGCCCTGGCTGGAGGGAGGCGTGCCGAAACCGGCCTCCTCGCTGGCGGGCCTGACGATGGACGAGATCGAGAAGCGGGCGATCGAGGAGACCCTGGCCGCCCAGGGGGGCAACCGGGAGGCCGCCGCGCGCTCGCTGGGCATCACGTCCCGCACGCTGCGCGACAAGCTGAAGCAATGGGAGGCGTCGAAAGAACCGTCCTGAACCTGAACCTGAACCTGTGCCTGAACCTGAATTGAGAGGGGGATCGCATGCGGAAGGTTTTGCCGTGGCGTTGGAACGGATTTCCGGCCTTTCATGGCGCCAAGAAGGGGCCGGCGCGCCCCCGCCGCCTGAGGAAGAGCGATTTCCGCGGCCCCTGGCACGGCGCTTGCTTCCGCTAGGGGCATGATCGAGTCGTTGTTCAACCGGGGTTCCGTTCCGGCGCTGAACGCTCTCCTGAACTATGCCGGCGCCCGCCACCGCGCCATCGCCGGCAACGTCGCCAACGTGGACACGGCGGGGTACCGGACGCTCGACGTCCCGGTCGCCGCGTTCGACGCGGCGCTGTCCCGCGCCTTCCAGGAACGGAACGCCTCGCCGACGGGGGTGTTCGAGCTGAAGGGCGACGTCCTCAGCCTGGCCCCGACCGCGGACGCGGGAACGCTCAAGCCCACGGGAAATAATGTCGATCTGGATTTAGAGATGGCGAAGATGGTCCGGAACCAGTCCCTCCACGCCACGGCGGCGGCGCTGCTGTCGCAGCAGTTCGCGATGATGCGGGAGGCCATTTCCGGCCACGTGACGGCATGAACGTAAGCTCGATCGACATCAGCGCGAGCGGCATGCGCGCCCAGCGGCTGCGCATGGACCTCATCGCCGGCAATCTCGCGAACGTCGACACGACGAGCGCGCGCCGCGAGACCCGGAAGACGGCGGAGGGCGTCGCGGTCACCCGCCACGTCCCCTACGCGCGGAAGCTGGCGGTCTTCACGGCGGGGCCGTCGATCGGCGGCGTCCCCTCGCCGGCGGCGCGGGTCGTCGAGGACGACGCCCCCTTCCGTCGCGAGCTGAATCCGTCGCATCCGCACGCGGACGCGTCGGGGATGGTGGAGCATCCGAACGTGCATCCGATCGCGGAGATGGTGGACATGATCGCGGCCTCGCGGGCGTACGAGGCGAACGTGTCGGCGATGGACACGGCCAAGGCGATGGCCGCGGCGTCGCTGCGCATCCTGGCCTGATAGAGTGGAATGATGGTCGACGGCGTAGGCATGAACCCGGCGGGCCCGATCGGGCCGCTGGGGCCGGGCAGCCTGAAGAAGGCGGAGCCCGCCGAAGGCGAGCGGGCGTTCAGCGACATCCTGAAAGATTCGATCGAGAACGTGAACCGCCTGCAGTCGGAGGCGGACGTGATGCTGGAGAAGTACACGAAGGGGGAGGCGAACCAGGACCAGGTGATGGTCGCCTTCAAGAAGTCGCAGATCGCCTTCGAGGCGCTGCTTCAGATCCGCAACAAACTGGTCGAGGCGTTCGAAGAAGTCCAGCGCATGCGCATCTGATCCGGAGTGAAACGGGCGGCCGTTTCAGGCGGGAGAGAGGAGGGGGGCTTGGTGGATGGACATCTTTTCGCGTTCCGCGGATAGCGTCAAGCGGCTCTGGGGGAGCCTGAACGGCCCCCAGCGGCTGGTCCTCGCGCTGTCCGTCGTCCTGATGATCGGCCTCCTGATGTGGGGCTCCGGCTCCGCCGCGGGCGATCCGTGGCAGAAGGTCGCCGGCCACGAGGTCTCCGACGCCGAGCGCGCCGAGATCCTCAAGACTCTCACCCAGAAGCAGGTCCCCTACGACGTTCGCGCGGGCGAGATTCACGTCCGCCGCTCCCAGGCCGACAAGGTCGTCCTCGAGCTGGCCGGCGAAGGCGTCCTGACCGAGAAGTCGATGTGGAAGTTCCTGGAAGGCTCCGACGTCTTCGCGACCAAGTGGGACAAGGAGAAGCGCTACCAGATCGCCCTGCAGCGGAAGCTGGAGTTCATGATCCGCAACCTGGACGGCGTCCGCAACGCCAGCGTCCAGATCTCCCAGGCGTCCGAGGCCCAGCAGATCGGCTTCCAGGGCTCCAAGGCCAGCGCGTCCGTCCAGATCGAGCTCAAGCCCGGCTCAGTCCTCTCTCACGCGAACGTGAAGGCCATCGCCGGCGTCGTCGCCCACGCCGTGCCCGGCCTCGACCCCGACCGCGTCCACCTGATGGACACCCAGGGCCGCGCGTACCGAATCCCGAAGGTCGAAGAGTTCGCGACCGGCGGCGGCGACTATCTGCGCGACATCGAGGCGCGCCTCGAGATCGAGGTGAAAGCGAAGATGGCCGATCTTTTCGACAACGGCCGATTCGTCGTCCGCGCCTTCGCCCGCTCGCAAGGCACGCGCACCGACAGCGTCAAGCACGGGAAGGCTGTCGTCAGGCGAGAGAAGGACCGCTCCCTGACGAAGGAGTCCGGCGGCGGATCCACCGGACAGTCGATCAAGGGCGAGGGCTCCCTGGATGCGCCGGCGGAACGGGCCACCAGGACGGTCGAAAAGGAAAGCGAAGCCGAGCACGAGATCGACAAGACGACGATCCACAGCTTCGACCCCGCGGGTGTGATCGAGCGCATTACCGTCGGCGTCCTGCTGCCGATGCCTGTCGACGGAAACGGCAGGCCGGTCGGCAAGACGCCGCCCCTGGAGGAGATCCGGAAGCTCGCCATGATGGCGTCGGGGGCCAAGCTCGACGACGTGTCCGTCGTGATGCTCGAGACGCGCGCGCCCGAGCCCATCGCCGCCGTGCCGCCGGCCGAGCGCACGATGGAGTGGTTCTTCGCCAACTGGACCAAGATCGCCCTCGCCCTCCTCGGGCTCTTCGCCGTGGCCGTCGTGGCCTGGGCCATCCGCGGCGGCATGCCCAGGGGGGAAGTCGAGGAAATCAAAGCCATCGCCGCCCGCCTGGGCGAGCCGCTTCAGGCCGTCGCCGCCGATCCGCTCCGGCCGGGGGAGGGCGACGTCGCCGCGCTGCGCCGCGGCATCCAGGAGGCCGTCGACCGCGACCCCGAGGAAGCCGCGTCCGCCCTGAAGTCGTGGGTGGCCGGGAGGTAGCGCATGAACAAACGGAAGGGCCTGTCCGACGCGGAAGCCGCCGGCCTGCGCAAGGCCGCGATCCTCCTCGTCTCGCTCGAAGCCGGCTCGGCCTCCAAGCTGATGTCGCAGTTCGACCCCGTCCAGCAGGAGCGCCTCGCCCGCGAGATCATCCTCCTCGAGGAGCATCCGCCCCTCGCCGAGGAGCGCGACGCCGTCCTCCGCGAGTTCGCCGGGATCTTCCGCGCCTCCCGCTCGACCGACCGCGGCGGCCTCCGCTCCGCCCGCGCCATCCTCGAGAAGATCCACCCCGCCGACGAGGCGAAGAAGATCCTGGAGGCCGTCGAGGCCTCCCTCGGCCGCACCCGCTTCGAGTTCCTGAAGAAGGCCGACGTCCAGAACGTCGCCGCCTTCATCGCCGACGAGCATCCGCAGACGATCGCGCTCGTCCTGTCCCACCTGCCGCCCGCGCAGGCCGCCCGCGTCGTCGAGTGCTTCCCCCTGGCCAAGCAGCAGGACGTCGTCCGCCGCCTCGCCGGCATGGAGCCCACCAGCCCGGCGGTCGTGCGGGAGGTCGAGAAGGCCCTGGAGTCCCGCCTGTCCGCGTTCGCGCCGCGGGAGTCCCGGGAGGTCGACGGCCGCGCGGTGGCCGCCGCGCTGCTCAACCAGCTCAGCCGCTCGACGGAGCGCGGGATCCTCGAGGGCCTCAAGGCCGACGAGCCCGAGCTGGCGGAGGAGATCCGCCGGCGCATGTTCACGTTCGACGACCTGGCGCGCGTCAACGACCGCGGCATCCAGAACCTGCTCAAGACGCTCGACTCCTCGCGGCTGCCGCTGGCCCTCAAGGCCGCCAAGCCCGAGCTCCGCGAGAAGTTCTTCCGCAACATGTCCGAGCGCGCCGTCGAGCGCGTGAAGGAAGAGATGGAGCTCATGGGCCCCGTCCGCGTCTCCGACATCGAGGGCGCCCAGAACGCCATCGTCGACGAGGTCCTCCGCCTCGAGGAGACCGGCGAGGTCGCCATCGAGGGCCGCGGCGGAGAGGCGGTGGTGATCTGATGAGAGTGAGGACAAATCCTCCCGGGATGTTTGTCCCGGCGAGGACAAACATCCCGGGAAGAATTGTCCGGGAGGTCGCGTGACGGATATTCGCCCGCTTCCGCTCCGCTCGTTCGAGGACGAGGCGCTCATCGCGGCCGACTTCGAGAAAGCGCGCGAGATCCTGCGCGGCGCGATCGCCGAGCGCGAGAAGATCCGCGAGAAGGCGCGCCAGGAAGGCTTCGAGCGCGGGCTCGCCGAGGGCCGCGAGGCCGCGGCGGTCGCCGAGCGCGAGCGCCTCGCGAAGGAGGCCGCGCCGCTGGGCGACGTCCTTCGCGCCGCCGCCGCCGCGATCGGGGAGAAGCGGGCCGAGCTCGCCGCGGCCGCGGAGCGCGACCTCGTCCGCCTGTCCGTGCGCATCGCCGAGAAGATCGTCAAGGCCGAGGTCGCGAGCGGCGCCCGGGTGGCCGTCGAGAACCTCCGCCGCGCCGTCGCGCTCGCCGCCCGCCGCCGCGAGGTCCGCGTGCGCCTGAACCCCGCCGACCTGGAGGCGGTCGAGACGTTCCTGCCGGAGCTCCGGCGCGAACTCGTCGACCTGGGCCCGGTCGCGCTGGAGGCCGATCCCGCCGTCGCGCGCGGCGGCGCGGTGGTCGTCACGCCCGAGGGGGCCGTCGACGCCGACATCGCCACGCAGCTGGCCGAGATCGAGCGGGGGCTGCTCGGATGATCTTCGAGCGCCGCCTGGAGCTCCTGGAGGACATCGAGCCCGTCCGGGTCGAGGGCCGGGTCCGCCAGGCGGTGGGGCTCGTCGTCCAGGCGGAAGGCCTCGCCGTGCCGGTGGGCGCGTCCTGCGACATCCTCACGAGCGCCGGCGCCGTCGCCTGCGAGGCCGTCGGCTTCCGCGACGACGTCACGCTGCTCATGCCGCTCGGCGAGCTCTCGGGCGTCCGCCGCGGCGACCGCGTCGTCTGCCGCGCCACCGCCCAGCGCGTCCCGGTCGGCCGCGCCCTGCTCGGCCGCGTCATCGATTCGCGGGGGGAGCCCATCGACGGCCTGCCGCGCCCGCTCGCGGAGCGCGCCCAGCCGCTCCAGGCGCGCGCCCCGAAGGCGATGTCGCGCGAGCGCGTCACCGCGCCGCTCGGGACCGGCGTGCGCGCGATCGACGCCTTCGCGACCTGCGGCAAGGGCCAGCGCCTCGGCCTGTTCTCCGGCTCGGGCGTCGGCAAGAGCACGCTCCTCGGCATGTGCGCGCGCGGCACGGCGGCGGACGTCACCGTCATCGCCCTGGTCGGCGAGCGCGGCCGCGAGGTGCGCGACTTTGTCGAGCGCGACCTGGGCCCCGAGGGGCTGCGCCGGAGCGTCGTCGTCGTCGAGACCTCCGAGCGTCCCGCCCTCCTGCGCGTCCGCGCGCCGTTCGCGGCGACGGCCGTCGCCGAGTACTTCCGCGACGAGGGCGCCGACGTCCTCCTGCTCATGGACTCGCTCACGCGCATGGCGAACGCCCAGCGCGAGATCGGCCTCTCCGCCGGCGAACCGCCCGCGACCAAGGGCTATCCGCCGTCGGTCTTCGCGCAGATGCCCCGCCTCCTCGAGCGCGCGGGGCGCGCCGAGCGCGGCTCGATCACCGGCTTCTACACCGTGCTCGTCGAGGGCGACGACGCCAACGAGCCCGTCGCCGACACCGCGCGCTCCATCCTCGACGGCCACGTCTGGCTCTCGCGCGGCCTCGCCGACCGCGGGCACTTTCCGGCCGTCGACGTCCTCGGCAGCGTCTCGCGGGTCATGCGCGACGTGAGCGCGCCGGAGCTCGTCGAGGCGTCCACGCGGATCCGGGGCCTGATCGCGGCGCACCGGAACGCCGAGGACCTGATCAACGTCGGGGCCTACGTGAAGGGCTCCAATCCGGAGATCGACGCCGCGGTGAAGGCGAAGCCCGCGATCGAAGCCTTCCTCCGGCAGGCCGTGGAAGAGAAGCCGTCCCTCGAGGCGACGCGCGCGGCGGTTCTCGAGCTCGCGCGGAGGACGTCGTGAGCGCCTTCCGCTTCCGTCTCGAGCGCCTGCTGGAGATCCGGCGGGCGAAGGAGGAGGTCGCCCAGCGCGACTTCGCGGAGGCGGCGCGGGCGGCGCAGGCGGAGGCGCGGGCGTTGGCGGCGCTGCTGGCGGAGGAAGAGGAGAGCAAGCGGGCGTCGCGCGAGCTGCGCCGGGGCCCGCTGGACCTGGCGGCGCTGCGGCTGCAGGAGGGCTATCTGAGCGCGGTGGACAAGCGGGTGCGGGCGTCGCGCGGGCGCCTGCTGGAGCTCCAGGCCGCGGAGGCGGGGAAGCGCCGCGCGCTCGTCGAGGCGATGAAGGCGGTCAAGGTTCTCGAGCGCTTCCGGGAGCGGAAGCTCGCCGAGTGGATTCTTTCGGCGGACCGGGACGAGCGCAAGGTCCTGGATGAAGCCGCCCACGCCGCGCGGGAGGGGGCCTGATGAACGCGCTGTGGCGGATTCTTTCGACCGTGTCGACGATCCTGGTGGCGGTCGTCCTCGCCGTGGGGATCGCCCTGCTCATGTCCGGCGCGATCCGGGCCGACCGGCTGACGGACGCCCTGAGCGCGCTGCGCGAAGGCGCGGCGCGGCCGGCGCCGGCGCCGCCGGAGGCCGCCGTTCCCGAGGAGTCCGAGCGGCGGCAGGCCGCCGACGCGCTCGCCCGGCGGGAGGAGGAGCTGCGCCGGCTGGACGTCCGCGTCGCCGCGCGGCAGGCCCAGGTGGAGGCCGACCGCCAGCGCGTGGCGGAGACGGCGGCGCGGCTGAAGGCCGACCGGGAGAAGTTCGAGCTGGAGCGCCAGGAAACGGTCCAGACGAAAACAGATGCGGATCTGGCGGCCAATGTGCCGATCCTATCTAAGATGGACGGCGCGTCCATCGTCGCGGTCCTGAAGGGCTGGGACGACGCCACCTTCGTGCGGTACCTGAGGGCCCTGAAGCCCTCGAAGGCCGCGGAGGCGCTCGACGCCGTCCAGAACGACCCGAAGTTCGAACCGGAGTTCCGGCGGCTTCCTCCCGGCGCCCCCCGCGGCGCCCGGACCCGCGCGGAACTCCTGATGGAAGAATTCAGGAAGGCTCCCCAGGGGTAGGGGAGCCGGGATCTCCGGAGCGGGGGTCGCTCGCGCGGCCCCGGTCGTTGTAGGCTGGGACGTATTAGGGATCTTCCGTTCCGCCCCGAGGGCGGAGCCGAGGAGGCGCTCCGTTGGTCAGTCCGCTTCTGCCCGCGTGGGGACTCGCGCGCAGCCTCCTTCCCGCCGTGGCCCGGCTTCCCGAAAGCCTGCTCTCCGGCCTCGGCTCTCTGCTGGGCGGCGCGTCCGAGACGACCGACCGCGATCCCGATTTCAGCGGCGACGACGCCCTCGTCGCCCAGATCGCCGTCCAGGACCCCACCGTCCGCGCCGCCGTCCTGCGCGAGATCGACCGCCGGCTGTCCGACGACGTCCCCGAAGACGCCGCCACGACCGCCCGGCTGGAACGGCTCCGCGAGCTGCTGCGCCGTCTCGAGGCCGAGCAGGCCCCTCCGCCGGCCGAGCCGACGGGGGACGTCGAACGCGATTTCTCCGGCGAGCCCGAGCTCCCGCCGCCTTCCCGGGCGCCGACGGTCGCCGTCGCCCCGGTTCCCGCCGCCCCGATCGCGCGTCCCGCGGATCCCCCGGCGGCGGCGGTCGTCGTCGCGAAAGACCTCCCCGACCCCGTCCGCGCCGTGGGCGGAGCGGCCGCGCCGCCGGCGCCTCCGGCCTCGGCGGCGCCCGCGGCCGCGGAGGCGGCGGGCCTGGCGAACGCCGAGCTGGTGGACCGGATCTTGCGGGCGTCGCGGCTCGTGCAGTCGCGCGGCATTTCGCGGCTGCGCCTGGTGCTGGATCCTCCGGAGCTCGGCGAGGTGCGGCTGGACCTGTCGCTCCGGGGCAACGTCGTGCACGGGGCGTTCCAGGCGGACGCCCCCGGCGCGGCCGAGGCCCTGGGGTCGAGGCTGAGCGAGCTGAAGGCCGCGCTGGAGAAGCGGGGCCTGCGGGTGGGCGAGCTGTCGGTCTCCGCGGCGGGCGCGGACCCGGCGGCGCCGCCGGCGAACCCTTTCCTGGCGTCGACCTCCCTTCCCGGCAACCTGGACCTGAAAGCGTAAAGGATCGGACATGCTGAACGCGGTGACCTTCGCGGGACCCGGCACGGCGAGCGCGCCGCGCGCGAGCGCGACCGAGACCCGGGACCAGTTCATCCGCCTGCTGGTGGCGGAGCTGACGTCCCAGGATCCGCTGGACCCGGTCGAGAACGGAGACTTCATGCAGCAGATCGTCGCGATGCAGAACCTCGAGCAGACCTCGGCGCTGACCGACGGCCTCCGCGCGTTCGAGCGCTTCCAGCAGATGGCCTCGGGGAGCGCGATGATCGGGCGCCAGATCTCGGGGCTGACGGCCGACGGCCAGTCGGTCTCGGGGACGGTCGCGAGCGTGACGCTGCAGAACGGCGACGTCCTGGCGACGCTCGCGGACGGCACCCGCGTGCCCCTGGGCTCGGTGACGGAGATCCGATAGATGACGCTGACGAACGCGATGGGCTCGGCCCTCTCGGGCCTGAGCGCCCAGCAGCTGCAGCTGGACGTGATCGGGGACAACCTGGCGAACTCCTCGACGCCCGGCTTCCGGACCGCCCGGGTGGATTTCGAGTCGGCCCTGGCGGAGACGATCCGGCTCGGATCGGAGCCGGAAGGGTCGAGCCTCGGCGGCGTGAATCCGCTGCAGATCGGCACGGGCGTGGAGGTGGGCGGCATCACGCGGACGTTCGACGTCCCGGGCGTGATCCAGCCCACGGGCGTCGCGGGCGACCTGGCGATCGACGGGCAGGGCTTCTTCATCCTCTCGGACGGCGAAGGCGGCCTCGCGTATACGCGGGACGGGTCGTTCGGTGTGGACGCCGCCGGCGTCTTCATCGACCCTTCCACGGGCTTCGCGGTCCAGGGGCTGATGGCCGACCCCGTGACGGGGATCATCCCCGCGGGCGCGGCCCTTCAGGACGTCGCGCTCCCGGTGTCCGACCCGACCTTCACCGGCTTCTTCGTCCAGGCGGACGGCACGCTGGTGGGGACGTTCACGGGCGGAAACCGGACGATCGCGCGGGTCGAGCTGGCGCGCTTCGTGAACCCGGAGGGGCTGGAGCGCGACGGCCAGGGCTTCTTCCGGGAAACCCCGAGCTCGGGCGCGCCGGTCACGGGGGATCCCGGCGCCGGCGGCCTGGGGACGCTGGTGGGCGGGGCCCTGGAGCTCTCGAACGTCGACTTCACGGAGCAGTTCGGCGCCCTGATTTCGGCCCAGCGGGCGTTCCAGTCGAACGCCCGGGTCCTCAACCGGGCCGACCAGCTCCTCGAGGACCTGGTCAAGATCGTCTAGCGGGCAGCCGACATATAGAGGGCGGTATACTTACGGCATGATCCGCGTCAGCCGGCTCAACGGCAAGGAGTTCGTGGTCAACGCGGAGCTCATCCAGTTCGTGGAAGAGACTCCGGACACGGTGATCACGCTCCTGAACCACGAGAAGATCGTGGTCCGCGAAAAAGCCGACGAGGTCGTCAAGCGGGTCGTCGAGTACCAGAAATCCATTCGCGCCTTCCAGTCGTAGGCGCCGAGGAGGGATCGGGCGGTGGACGTCGCGTCCATCATCGGCATCGCGGTCGGCATGGGGTGCATCCTCGTGTCCATCGTGATCACCCCCGGCGCGCGGGTGGGCATGTTCGTCGACTACCCGTCGATGTTCATCGTCGGCGGCGGCACCTTCGCGGCGATGCTGATGAGCTTCCCCTTCCGCGACCTGGCGACCCTGGGCCGCGTGATGAAGGCCGCCTTCTTCCAGAAGCTGCCGCCCGAGTCCAAGCTGATCGCCGACTTCCGCCGCTACGCCGACATCGCGCGGCGCGACGGCATCCTCGCGCTCGAGAAGGTGACGGGGGAGATCCGGGACCCGTTCCTCCTGTCGGGGATGCAGGCGGCCATCGACGGGATGGACCCCGAGATGATCCAGAACCTCATGCGCTCGGAGATGGACTACATGGCCGCGCGCCATGAGCGCGGCGTGCAGATCCTGAAAAAGATCGGCGCGTACGGCCCGGCCTTCGGCATGGTGGGCACGCTCATCGGCCTGGTCATCATGCTGGCGAACCTCAAGGATCCGGAGGCCATCGGGCCGTCGATGGCCGTCGCCATCATCACCACCTTCTACGGCGCGATGGTCGCGTACATGTTCGCGCTTCCTCTGGCCGACAAGCTCACCTTCCGGAACAGCGAGGAGATGTTCGTCCGCGAGCTCATGGCCCGCGGCCTCGCCTCCATCCAGTCGGGCGACAGCCCCCGGGTCGTCGAGCAGAAACTCAAGGTCCTCCTGCCGCCGCGGCTGCGCGAGCGTCTGGCGGCGGGCAAGTGAGAGACGTGCGACGTCCGGCCGTCTCCGTCTCGTCGCCCGACGAGCCCGCCCCGATCTGGCTCACCACGCTGAGCGACCTGACCTTCCTGCTGCTGGTCTTCTTCATCCTGCTGTTCTCGCTGGGCATCCAGGACCGGAAGAAGTACTCGCGCATCGCGGAGTCGCTCGAGGCGATGGTGGGCCCGCGGGAAAGCGGCCTGAACGCCTCGACGGGCGTGGCGAAGGAAGGCGACGCGGACGCGGCGATCTTCAAGGCCTTCGAGAACCAGAAGACGGCGGCGACCCAGGTGGTGCGCCCCCGCGGCCACCACGCGCTGCTGCAGAGGCTGGCCGACGGCACGCTGCTCACGCTGGGCGGCGAGCAGGACGCGTTCCCCGAGGGGCGCTGGGAGCTGTCCGACGCCCAGAAGGAGGCGCTGGCCGGGCTCAAGGACTGGCTGCGCGGCCGCCGGAACATCATCGAGATCCGCGGCCACACGGCCTCGAACCTGCGGGACTCGGTGGTCCTCGAGCCGGACGGCCGCTTCCGGTCCTTCACCAAGGAGGACGAGACGGGCGGAAACCGCCACGCGGTCGCCAACCACTCGCTGCTGTCGTGGCTGCGGGCGGAGGAGGTCCGCCGCTTCCTCGCCGCCGCGCATCCCGAGTTCCGGGACGCGGTGAAGATCGACGAAGGGCGGATGCGGATCCGGGCGGAAGGGTACGGGCGGACGGTCGGGGAAGGCGCGGGCGCCGCCGACCGGACGCGCGACCGGCGGATCGAGGTCCTGCTGACGACCGAGCTGGTGGAGAGATAGACGATGGCCGCTCCCGCCGCGCCCCGGACCGCGCCTCTGGCCCCCCCGGGGCCGGGCCGGATGGCCCTGGTCGTCGCGATCATCCTCGCCGGCGTGGCGGTCGGCGGGGCGCTGTCCCTGCGCAAGCCGCCGGCCCCGTCCGCGCCCCGGCCGTCGATCGAGCGCCGCTACGAGCAGGTCGACCTGGGGACGTTCCGCAAGGAGCTTCTCGTCGACGCCGCCGCCCTCGTCCACGAGCCGTTCGAGGTGAAGGTGGCCCTGGTGCTGAATCCCGAATACGGCGACCTCGCGGTCTACCGGCCCCTCGTCGAGAAGCGGCGCGACCTCCTCCGCCACATCGTCCAGACGGAGATCGTCAACGCGAAGGGGGACGGGGACCTGCGGAAGCCCACGGTGCTGGAGACGCTGACGCTCGAGATCCGCAAGCGGCTCAACGACGAGCTCGGAAAATCGACGGCTGGACAAGACATGATCCAGAAGGTTATCTTCCCCGAGAGCAAACTTCCCCTTCGGCGGTGAACATGCCATGAGCGATCCCCAGAGCCAGGAAGAGATCGATCGGCTGATGCGCGAGCTGGCCGGCGGCGGCTCCGCGCCTCCGCCGCCCCCCGCGCTTCCCGCCGGAGCCGAGCCGGTCCGCTACGAGGCCTTCGGCGCCACCGCCCCGGCCCACCGGCCGGAGGCGAGCCTCGACCTCCTCAACGACGTCAACGTCAATCTCCGCGTCGAGCTGGGAGGCACCCGGCTGCCGGTCCGCGACATCCTGAAGCTGGGCCCCGGCTCGGTCGTGACGCTCGACAGCCTGACCGGGGAGCCGGTCAACGTCTACGTGAACGACCGTCTCGTCGCCCGGGGCGAAGTGATCGTGGTGAACGACAGCTTCGCCGTCCGCGTGACCGAGCTGCTGTCCGCCCCGAAAAACGACAAGGCGTAACTCCCAGCTTCCAAATCCCAAGAAGTCGCCCCCGGCCCCCCGCGGGGGGGGAAGAAGTTGGGAGTTGGGTTTTGGGAGTTGGGTTTTCCGTAAGGGCGGGTATTCTCAGGGTTGGGGGTAGATCAGGGCATGAGCAATCCGCTGGGGCCGAAGGGGGGGGACGACGTCCTCGCGCGCCTGGACGAGCTCACCAAGGAGCTCGACACCGAGCGCAAGATGCGCGAGGTCACCGACCAGATCCACACCCTGTCGCTCGACGAGATCATCCTCTCGGTGCGGGAGGACGTGCAGCGCCTCGTCAATTGCGAGCGCGTGACGATCTTCGCGAAGGAGCCGTTCAAGGAGGAGATCTACTCCCGCTCGATGGACGGCAACGAGCTCAAGGAGATCCGCGTCCCGGTGACGCTCACGAGCCTGGCGGGCTGGGTCGCCTACAAGCGGAAATCGCTCCGGGTGTCGGACGTCTACGACCTCAAGGCGCTGGCGGCCGTCGATCCCGCCCTCAAGTTCGACCCCCAGTGGGACAAGAAGACCGGCTTCAAGACCAAGCAGGTCCTGGCCATCCCGATCCTGAAGGACGCGCGGCTCTACGGCGTCATCCAGTGCATCAACTCGCGCGACGGCGGCTTCCGGATGGACCACCAGGTCATCGCCGACGACCTGGCCAAGACGCTGGGCGTCGCCTTCGCCAACCAGCAGAAGATCGCCGTGCGGTCGTCGCCCTTCGACGGCCTGCTGCGCAACCACAAGGTCACCCAGGACCAGATCGACCAGGCGACGGCGGCGGGCCAGAAGAACGGGCTCTCCACCGAGCAGGTCCTCATGAACAGCTACAAGGTCAGCAAGGAGGACGTCGGCAAGAGCCTGTCCGACTTCTACAAGACCGCCTTCGTCAGCTACTCCACCGGCTATCCGATCCCCATGGAGCTGCTGGAGAAGTTCACGCGCGACTACCTGAAGCACCACGTCTTCGTCCCCATCTCGAAGGCGGGGACCCGCGCGACGGTGCTGATGGCGAATCCGCGCAATCTGACGCTGCGCGACGACATCTCCCGCCGCCTCGGCATGGAGGTCGTGGTCAACGTCGCCACGCGCGAGGACATCTACGAGTTCGTCGACTCCTTCCTGGGCGTCCCCAAGGCCGCCAACAGCGCCGCCTTCAACGACATCATCGACGAGATCGAGAGCCAGGAGCCCGGCGCCGGCAAGTCCGAGGGCGGGGGCGAGGACGCGGTCAAGGAAGACGACGTCGGCATGGTCCGCCTCGTCAACCAGATCATCGAGCAGGCCAACGACCGCGGGGCGAGCGACATCCACATCGAGCCCTACATCGACGGCGACGTCCACATCCGGGTGCGCGTCGACGGCGTGTGCACGGACCTGATGGAACCGCTGCCCAAGAAGTTCGGCCGCAACATCGTCGCGCGCATCAAGATCATGGCGAACCTGGACATCGCGGAGCGGCGCTTCCCGCAGGACGGCAAGATCCGCTTCAAGAACTTCGGCTCGCGCGACATCGAGCTGCGCGTGGCGACCATCCCCACGACGGGCACGCTGGAGGACGCGGTGCTCCGCATCCTGGCGGCGTCGAAGCCGCTGCCGCTCGAGAAGCTGGGGATGTCGAAGGAGAACGAGGAGAAATTCCTCAAGGTCATCCAGGAGCCCTACGGGATGCTGCTCTGCGTCGGCCCGACGGGCTCGGGCAAGACGACCACGCTGCACTCGGCCCTGGGCTACCTGAACAAGCCGGACGTCAAGATCTGGACCGCCGAGGATCCCGTCGAAATCACGCAGTCCGGCCTGCGCCAGGTGGCGGTGCAGCCCAAGATCGGCTTCACGTTCGAGAAGGCGCTCCGCAGCTTCCTGCGCTGCGACCCGGACATCATCATGATCGGCGAAATGCGCGACCTCGAGACGGCCAGCTCGGCCATCGAGGCCTCGCTGACGGGCCACATGGTCTTCTCGACCCTGCACACGAACAACGCGCCCGAGACGATCACCCGCCTCCTGGACATGGGCCTGGATCCGTACACGTTCGGCGACTCCCTGCTGCTCGTCCTCGCCCAGCGCCTGGTGCGGACCCTCTGCAAGGACTGCAAGGAGCCGTACACGCCCGACGAGGAGGAGTGGACGAAGCTCAAGCACGAGTTCGGCGACGACCAGCTCTTCGCGAGGCTCGGCTACGGCAAGCGCGAAGAGGCTCAGATGGCCCGGCCCAAGGGCTGCGAACGCTGCAACAAGACCGGCTACCGCGGCCGCGCCGGCCTCCACGAGGTGCTGGCGGTGGACGAAGATATCCGCCACCTCATCTACCAGAAGTCCCTGTCCTCCAAGATCCGCGAGCTCGCCGTCTCCCGCGGCCTGATCATGCTCAAGCAGGACGGCATCCGGAAGGTGATCAAGGGATCGACCGACCTGGCCGAAGTCCGCTCCGTCTGCATGAAGTAGGCGGAACCCGGCGTACGGAACCCGGAACCCGGGGTGAAAAAAACAGCCCCGGCGGCCTCGCGGCCGCCGGGGCGTTCGTGTTTTCGGAGCCCTACTTCTTCTCGATCATGTAGCGGAGCAGGTCGACGCAGCGGTTCGAATAGCCCCACTCGTTGTCGTACCAGCTCACCAGCTTGAAGAACTTCGGGTTCAGCTGGATGCCGCTGGTGGCGTCGAAGATGCTGCTGTGGGCGTCGTGGATGAAGTCGGTCGACACCACCTCGTCCGTCGTGTAGGCCAGGATGCCCTTCAGGTAGGTCTCGCTCGCGGCCTTCATCTTCGCGCAGATCTCCTCGTAGGAGGTCTCGCGCGCGGACTTGAACGTGAGGTCGACGACCGACACCGTCGGCGTCGGCACGCGGAAGGACATGCCGGTGAGCTTGCCCTTCAGCTCCGGGATGGCGAGGCCGACGGCCTTCGCCGCGCCCGTGGTGGACGGGATGATGTTGATGGCCGCCGAGCGTCCGCCCTTCCAGTCCTTCTTCGAGGGGCCGTCGACGGTCTTCTGCGTCGCCGTGTACGAGTGGATCGTGGTCATCAGGCCCTCGTCGATGCCGATGCCCTCCTTGAGGAGGACGTGGGCGACGGGAGCGAGGCAGTTGGTGGTGCAACTCGCGTTCGAGATGATGTGGTGCTTGGCGGGGTCGTACTTCGTGTGGTTGACGCCCATGACGATGGTGATGTCCTCCTCCTTCGCGGGGGCGGAGATGATCACCTTCTTGGCGCCGGCCGTGATGTGGCCCTTCGCCTTCGCGGCCTCCGTGAAGAGGCCCGTCGACTCGATGACGATGTCGACGCCTAGGTCCTTCCAGGGCAGGGCGGTGGGGCCTTCCTTGACGGCGAGGCACTTGATCTTGTTGCCGTTCACGATCAGGACGTCGTCCTCGGCGACGGAGGGCGCCGACTTCTCGGTGCGCACCTCGCCGGCGAAGCGGCCCTGGGTGGAGTCGTACTTGACGAGATACGCGAGGTTGTCGGCCGGAACGAGGTCGTTGACGGCGACCACGTTGACCTGCTTGCCCAGCAGCCCCTGCTCCGCGATCGCGCGGAAGACCAGGCGGCCGATGCGGCCGAAGCCGTTGATGCCTACGTTGACCATGTCGAAGCTCTCCGCAAAAGTAGGTGGTAAGGAGCCATAAACTACCTGGATCCCGCGGGAAGTCAAGACCAGTAGCCAGTAGACAGTAGACAGAGAGTTCCCCCCCTCCGTCCCCCCCCGGGGGGGAAGGGGGGGGACGCACTGGCTACCGGCTCCTGGCTACTCGAGGAGATGCTTCCTCAGGAAGAGGGCGGTTGCCGCGTTGAGGTAGTCGCGGTTCTCCTTGCGGGCGAAGCCGTGGCCCTCGTTGTCGGCGAAAACCGTCCAGACCTCGCGGCCCTTGGCCCGGACTTTCGCGACGATCTGCTCCGCCTCCGCGAACGGCACCCGCGGGTCGTTGCGGCCGTGCGCCACCAGCAGAGCGGACGCGATCTTCTCCGCGTGGTTCGCCGGGGAGATCTTCTCGAAGAACGCCCGCATCTCCGGAATCCGCTCGTCGCCGTACTCGACCCGGCGGAGGTCGACGCGGTAGCCGCTCGTCTTCTCCAGGAACGTCGTGAAGTTCGCGATGCCCACGATGTCGACCCCCGCCTTCAGCCGCGGCCCGTGATGGACCAGCGACGCGAGGACCATGTAGCCCCCGTAGCTGCCGCCGTAGACGGCCACCCGCGACGCGTCGAGCTTCGGATCCTTCGCGATCCAGTCGAGGAGGGCCCCGACGTCCTTCACCGCGTCCTCGCGCTTGTCCGCGTTGTCGAGCGCGACGTAGGTCTTGCCGTAGCCGGTGGAGCCGCGCACGTTCGGCGCGAGGACCGCGATGCCCAGCTCGTTCACCCAGGCCTGGATCTGCGGGCTGAACGACGGCCGGAACTGCGACTCCGGCCCGCCGTGGATCGTGATGACGACGGGCGCCTTGCCCTCGCGCGCGGGGCGGTAGAGGTAGGCGGGCACGTCCTTCCCGTCGAAGGACTTCACCGCGATCCGCTCCGGCTTCACGAAGGACGTCGCGTCCAGCCCGCCCGCCTCGCTGTAGGTCCAGCGGACGAGCTTCTTCTCGTCGATCTCGTACGTGTACGCGTCCGCCGGCGCGTCCGCCCGGCTCAGCGTGAAGCCCAGGCGGCGGCCGTTCGAGGCGTACTTGAGCCCCGACAGCGTCCCCGTCGGCAGGTCCACCGGCTGGCCGTCGACCTCCAGCTTCGAGGCCCCGTCCTCGTTGATGACGATCGCGATTTCGCCCCGGGGGCCGAGCTCCAGATCGCTGACATCCCAGCGCCCCGGCTCCCGCTCGATCCAGGCGTGCGAGGGCGCCGCCGGATCCGACGCGAGCGCCCGCTTGAACTCGCCGCGGGCGTCGCTGGTGAGGAGGACCTTTCCGCTCGCTCCGAACTTCGGCGCGCCGTGCGCGGCCTTGCCCTCCGGCACGGGGAGCGGCGACGCCATCCGGCTCCCCAGATCGAAGACGAAGGGCTGGTTCTCGTTCACGGAGACGACCTTGAGCAGGAGCAGCTTGGCGCCGTCGGGCGACCAGTCGGTCGCGGTCCAGAACTCGCCCTTGGCTTCGAGGAGGAGCGAGCTTTCGCCGGTCGCCGTGTCGAGCACGTAGAGGTCCGTGTCCCGGCCGTTCCGGCGGGTCGAGCCGTAGACCAGGCGGTCGCCCTTCCGGCTGAGCGGGCCCATCGTGTTGCGCGACTTCCCGTCGGTCAGGAGAACGGTCCGCCCCAGCTTGCGGTCGAGGCGCCAGAGCTGCCAGTTCTCGTCGCCGCCCCTGCCTTTGGAGAAGAGGACGTCGCCCCCCGGCACCACGATCCCGCCCGCGACGGGCTCGCTTTCGAAGGTGAGCTGTTCGCGACGTCCGCCGGGGAAGGGGACCAGGTGGAGCTGGACGGTGTCGCCGAAGCGGGTGGAGACGAGGACGGAGCCGTCGGGTCCGAAGTCCTCGAAGACGGCGGAGCGGATCTGGCCGTAGCGCGCGAGGCGCTCGTTGAGCTCGGCCGGAATCGACGGCACGCCCTCGATCTTCACGGCGGGGGGCGGGTCCTGCAACGCCAGAACCAGGAGGAGGAACCCTTCGACGTTGCTCAGGGTGAACATGGCGACGATTGTAGCCGAGGGGGTTCGGGGAGGATAGAATCCCTCGACCATGCAGAATGTCGGGAAGGCGTTTCCCCCCCGCTGGATGCCCAAGGGCGTCGACTGGGACGACCCGGCCGCCCTGGAGCCGCTCTTCGACGGCCTGGACCGGGACGCCGGCACGAAGGACCTGCCCGCCTGGCTCGGCCGCTGGAGCGAGCTCGAGAGCGCCTTCAACGAAGAGGGCGCCCGCCGCTACGTCGCGATGACCTGCGACACCGAGGACCCCGCGAAGGAGAAGAAGTACCTCCACTTCGAGACGGTGGTCTCCTCCGCCGCCAAGCCCCGCTGGCAGATGCTGAAGAAGCTCTACCTCGAGCACCCGCGCCGCAAGCGCCTCCCCAAGGCGGTCTACGGCGTCATGGACAAGTTCATCGCCAACGAGTTCGAGCTCTACCGGGACGCCAACGTCCCCCTCGAGGCCGAAGACGCCGAGCTGCGCCAGAAGTACCAGAAGCTCGTCGGCGCCATGACCGTCACGTTCGACGGCAAGGAGCAGACCCTCGCCCAGATGGGCAAGGTCCTTGAGGAGACCGACCGCGCCCGCCGCCAGCAGGCCTGGGAGCTCGTCGCCAACCGCCGCCTTCGGGACCGCGACGCCCTCGAAGACCTCTACGACAAGATGGTCGCGCTCCGCACCACGATCGCGCGCAACGCCGGCTTCGAAAACTACCGCGACTACATGTTCCGCGCCAAGGGCCGCTTCGACTACACGCCGAAGCACTGCTTCGACTTCCATCGCGCCAACGAAAGAGCCGTCGTCCCCGCCCTCCGCGCCCGCCACGAGCGGCGGAAGAAGGCGCTGGGCGTCGACGTCCTCCGCCCCTGGGACCTGGCCGTCGATCCCGAAGGCCGCGCGCCTCTGCGGCCCTTCAAGACGTCGAAGGAGCTCGCCGACGGCTGCGCGCGGATCTTCAAGAAGGTGCATCCCGACTTCCACAAGATGTTCGAGCTGATCCGGAAGAAGGGCTATCTCGACCTCGACAGCCGCAAGGGCAAGGCGCCGGGCGGCTACCAGATCGTGTTCGACGTCGAGCGCGCCCCGTTCATCTTCACGAACGCGGCGGGCCTGCACCGGGACGTCGAGACGCTCCTCCACGAAGGCGGCCATTCCTTCCATTCGCTGCAGTGCCGGCACCTGGAGCCGCGCTTCAACCGCGACTATCCGACGGAGTTCGCGGAGGTCGCGTCGATGGGGATGGAGCTGCTGGGCCAGCCGTACCTCGAGGAGTTCTATCCCAAGGCGGAGGCGGACCGGGCGCGGGCGGAGCACCTGGAAGGGCTGCTGACCACGTATCCCTGGGTGGCGACGATCGACGCCTTCCAGCACTGGGCGTACACGGATCCCGGCCATTCGCGGGAGGACCGCCGGAACGCGTGGGTGGACCTGCGGCGGCGGCTCGGCGGCGCCGAGGACTGGACGGGCTACGAGGACGCGCAGGCGAACAGCTGGCACCGCCAGCTGCACCTCTTCACGGTGCCTTTCTACTACATCGAATACGGCATCGCGCAGACGGGCGCGCTGCAGGTCTGGCGGAACGCGCGGACGAAGGGCCGGGCGAAGGCCATCGCCGCCTACCGCAAGGCGGAGTCGCTCGGCTGGACGCGGCCGCTTCCGGAGCTGTTCAAGGCCGGGGGGCTGCGCTTCGACTTTTCGGAGCGGACGATCAAGCCGCTGATCGCGCTCGCCCTCTCGGAATTGGAGAAGCTGGATGGCTGACGATCTCAGCGGGCTGCCCGACTACAAGCCCGGAAGGCGGTCCCGCAAGGCCTACCTCAACCCTCAGTTCCTCAAGAGCCGCGACGCCCGCATCGTCCGCATGATGTGCGAATACCTGGAGCCGCTGCAGCGCTTCCAGAAGCTCGACGTCCGCGAGACCATCGTGTTCTTCGGGTCCGCGCGCGCCAAGCCCCCCGTGCAGGTGAAGACGGAGTACGAGACCCTCCTCGACGCGAAGAAAAAGGCGGGCGGCAAGCTGCCGAAGTCCCTGCGGCAGAAGCTCGCCCGGCTCGAAGCCACCATGCGCCTCTCGATCTACTACGAAGAGGCCGCCGAGCTCTCCGCCATGATCACGAAATGGGCGAAGTCGCTCAACCAGGGCCGGCGCTTCGTCATCTGCTCGGGCGGCGGCCCGGGCATCATGGAGGCGGCCAACCGCGGCGCCACCGAGCGCGCCGGCGGCCAGACCGTCGGCCTCGCCATCAGCCTGCCCACCGAGGAGAACCCGAACCCGTTCATCACCCCCGAGCTCCTCTTCGAGTTCCATTACTTCTTCATGCGCAAGCTCTGGTTCGCCTACCTCGCCTGCGCCCTCGTCGTCTTCCCCGGCGGCTTCGGCACCATGGACGAGCTCTTCGAGGTCCTCACCCTGGTGCAGACCCGGAAGATCGACCGCCCGCTGCCGATCGTTCTCTACGGCAGCAAGTTCTGGAAGGACTTCCTGAACGTCGACGCCCTGGTCCGCTGGGGCACGATCAGCCCCCCCGACCTCAAGCTCTTCAAGATGGTCGACAGCCCCAAGGAAGCCTTCGAGTACCTGAAAAAAGAGCTGCTGCGCTGGTATCCGAATCCGCAGCAGTGGATCTACCGGGGGCCCTAGGTCAGGACCAGGAACCAGGACCAGGACCAGGGATCAACGGAAACGGGTATTCGATTCCTGTGTCTTCGCGTCGGGAAACGATCTCCCAGAAGGACCTGCTTGGAATTCGTTCTCTCGGCGTGACATCGGGGTGAAGGGAAAGGTTTCGCCGTTCTCCCTGGTCCTGGTCCTGGTTCCTGGTCCTACCGGATCACGTCGTCGACGGTCGTGAGCGAGGCGCCGGCGGCGCGCCAGGCGTCGAGCGTCGCCTGAAGGGGCAGGGTGGGGAGCTCCTTGATGGCGTCGACGGGGACCGCGACGTCCACCCCGCGCTTCCGCAGGCCGCGCACCGCGCAATCCACGCAGACGTTCGTCGCCACGCCGAACACCACCGCGAGCTTCGGCGCGAGGACCTCCACGATCCGATCCGTGTGCGGCCCGCCCCGCGGATCGAAGGCGTCGAACGCGTCCTTGCGGATCACGATCTCGCCGGGGTGGCGGCGGAGGGCGTCGACGTCCACCGTCTTCGCCTGCCAGTCCACGACGAAGGGGTTCAGGGGCTGGGTCGCGGGGATCTGCGCCGCGCCCGGCGAATGCTGGAGGCAGTGCGGCGGGAACGTGGTCTTGAAGTCGGGCGTCGCGGAGATCTCCGGCGACGCCATCGTGTGCCAGTCGCCGGTGTGCACGAGCTTCCGCTTCTTCGCGCGGGCGTGGCGGATCAGGCGGTCGAGCGCCGGCTCGATCGCGGGCGCGCCCGCCACGGACAGCTTCCCGTCGGGGCGCATGAAGTCGACCTGGGTGTCGACGTCCCAGAACAGCGGCTCGTTCATCGCTTCGCGAAGGCCTCGCGGGTTTTCCGGACGGTTTCGGAGACGACGACGGGGTAGGGGACCGCGCCGCGGAAGCGGGTGTGCTCGTCGCGGAGCAGCGCGAGATGCCGCTTCGCGTTCTCGCGGGCCTCGAGGAGGCCGGGGATGTCGGCGGCCAGCCCGCCCTGGACCATGACGGTCTGATTCAGCTTCAGCGACGACTCGCCGCGCTCCAGCCGCGGGCTTTCTCCGCGCGCGCAGATCTCGTCGCGGACGGCCAGGCCGTCGGCGCCGAGGATCCGATGGACGTCGAGGCGCCCGGGCAGCGTGCCTTTGCCGGGGGCGTCCTTCGACAGCTTGCAGACGGGCTCGAGGCGGCCGGTCGCTGGATCCTCGTCGGCCGCCAGCTTGTAGACCGCGCCGGGCAGCCGGTAGGGGTTGACGAGATGCGTGCCCATGAGGAGGAGGTCGAGCGGCACGCCTTCGCGCATGAGCGCGTGGATCCGCCACGGCTTCAGCTCGTCGGAGAGCATGATCCGGGCGCGCGGCAGGCCCTCGGCGTCGAGGCGGCTCCGGATGTGGCGCGCGCGCGCGGCGGCGTCGCCGCTGTCGTTGCGGATCTGGCTCTGGACGCCGTAGCGCTTCATGACGCGGATGGCGGTTTCGACGCCCTCCGCGGAGTCGAAGGTGTCGATGAGGAAGGTGGGCCCGACGCCCCGGACGGCGGCGATCTTGCGGCGGATCTCCTCGGGGCCGTCCTCCGGCGCGAGCCGGTAGTAGGCGCGGAGCTGGAGGTCGAAGGCCCGCTCGTCGCCGCCGAAGTGCAGGACGGCGCTGTGGCCGCTGCTGCCGCCGACGGCCGCCGCGGCGTCGGGGTATTCCACGCCCAGCTGCTCCAGCGACGTCCCGTCGAAGCCGCCGATGAGGGCGGCGCGGCTGGCGGAGAGCGCGGCGGCGGGATGAGCGCGGCGGGAACCGCCTTCGAGCGTGAGCACGTTCCGGCCGGCCTCGCGGAGGATGCCGCGGACGCGGGCGGCCTCGGTGGCGACCGCCGTCTGGTAGCCGAGGATGCCGAGCAGCAGGCTTTCGGGGAGCTGGCAGCGCTCGAACGTGCCCTCGACCGAGAGCACCGGCTCGTGGCCGAAGACGGGGACGCCTTCAGGGATCGCCTCGATGGTGAGGTCGAGGCGCGGATTCTCCCGGAGGTCCCGCAGCGTGGCGGGCGCGAGGCCCTTGGACGCGTAGAAGCTCAGGAGCTCCTCGTCGATCCGCCAGGCCAGGAGCGCCGCCAGCAGCTGCTCGAGGCCGGCGTTCAGGAGGAAGTTGTCGGGCTCGACGAGGGAGCAGGCCCAGGTCCCGTCGGCGTCCGTCATCGTCTTCTCGCCGACGACCTTGTGCGCGCGGAGCCCGCGGACGGCCAGGTTGAAGACGGAGCGACGTCCGGCGATGCCCGCCGCGAGGTTGGCGTCGAGCATGGTGGTTTCGTAGTAGTCCTTGAGGCCGCCGATCGCCCGAGGGTCGACGCCGAGAAGCCGGGGAGGTCTCGCCATCGCTACGGCTCGGGGACGATCCGGGCCAGCGCGAACAGGTCGTTGTTGCCCTCGGGCGGGGCGGGGCAGGTCCAGGTGAGCCGCTTCCAGGTCCCGTCTTTGGCCTTCCAGCGGTTCTCGAAGCGGACGACGTCGAGCCCCGCCCGAAGCTTCTCGATCTTGGAGCGGGTGATCTCGACGTCGTTCGCGTGGACGAAGTCGAGGAGCGGGCGCGAGGTGAGCTCTTCCGAGCTGTAGCCGAGCGCGGCCTGGAAGGCCTTGTTGACGTGGCGCAGGCGGCCGTCGACCCCCGAGATGCAGAACAGATCCGCGGCGTGGTCGAGCAGCCGGAGCATGGCCTCGTGGGCGAACGCGTAGGGGGTCAGGGCCTTCAGCACGCGGATCCGGTGATCGGGGCTGACCTGGATCTTCTCGAGCGCCCCGGTCAGCGCCTCCAGGAGCGGCTTCGGACGCGGCGTGCCCATCGGCGCGAAGTATAGCAGGTCCAGGAGACAGGTCCAGGTCCGGGACACGCGGCGAAGCCGTCTTCCCGGCCGGCGATTCACGGCGGGAATCGACAACTCAGAAGATCCTTCGGGACGGCCGACTCCCGGCGTGAAGACTCGGTCGCTGGAACCGACACCGCCGCCACGTACGTCCTGGACCTGTCTCCTGGACCTTAAGCCAGGTAGCCCCAGGTCTGGAGGAGGTCGCCGTCGCGCGACCAGCGCTCGCCGATGTCGGTGCGATAGAACATGTTCGGGATCATGATGGCCTTGACGCGGTTGTACGTCTCCCTCCGCGCGTCCTGCATCGTCGGTCCCGATCCGGTGACCACGAGGGCGTAGCCGGAGCTGCCGGTGAGCCGCCAGTCGCCGTCGACGAGCTTGATGTCGCAGGGATGCAGGCCTTCCTTGATCTCCCGCCGGAAGAGCACCACCGCGTCCTCCGAGTATTTGCGGAAGGCCTCGGGATCCACGTAGGGGAAGGGCGGGACGCCGATCACCACGCAGATCTGGAAGCCCTTCTTGGTGCGCAGCTCGAACGGCGCGCCGGTGGCCAGCGCGTGGAGGAAGTCGCCCCACTTCGAGAGCACGCCCTCGATCTGCAGGTTGACGGTCGGGTAGCCGAAGCGGGTGGTGAATTCGAGGGGATGGATGCCGCGCGCGTTCACGATGCAGTTGATGTCGATGTAGCCCCGGTAGCCCTGCAGGCGGTCGCGCATCCGGCCGAGCGTTTCCTTGAAGATCGTGTTCGCGCCGGCCCAGAAGGCGGAGGTGCCCATCTCGCCGGTCGACGGCCCGATGTCGTCGTTGAACATTCGCTTGTGCTCGAAGTTGATCAGGCAGGGCAGGACGAAATCCGTGCCGTTGAAGAAGGCGCCGACGGCCACCTCGACGCCGCTGACGAACTCCTGGAGCTGGAAGCTGCGCATCTTCGAGCCCCAGCCCTTCTTGTAGCGCTCCAGGATGAGGAGCAGGTCCTTGCCGTCCTCCTCCTGGCCGACGAACGAAAGCACCTTGTCGTTCTGCGCCTTGCCGTTGGGCTTGACCACGTAGCGGTCGGGACGCGTCCGGATGAAGTCCGCGGCGGCGTCGAACGAGTCGAAGTCCCAGGACTTCAGGATCGTCATCCCGGCGGCCTTCATCTCCGACTGGCCGAAGTCGCGGTCGTCCTCGAGCTTGTCGGAGTAGCGGTTGCCGCCGACGACCGCCTTGCCCGCCGCGCGCAGCTTCTCCGCCGCGCCGCCGAACTCGTTGTCGTCGAAGACGATCACGTCCGCCCAGCCCACGTGCGCTTCCCAGTCGTCGACCTTGTCGAGGAAGCCGTCGGCGACTTCCTTCTCCGACTTCGTGAGGATCGCGTAGCGCACCGCGTGGCCTTCGCCCTTGACCTGGAGGGCGAGGTCGTGGATCAGGCCCAGGCCCGAGATGAAGAGGTAGTTGCGGCTCATGGAGCCCTATTGACGTCGTTCACGGACGCATGTTACATCGACGGCGGTGAAAACGCTCCTCCTCGGCCGTAAGGATCTCGAAAAGATCCTCACGATGGAGCTCGCGGTGCCGGCGGTCGAGGCGGCCTTCGCGGCCCACGGGCGCGGCGAGGCCGTCATGCCCCCGAAGATTTACCTCCCGCTGCCGAAGCATCACGGGGATTTCCGCGCGATGCCGGCGTATCTCGACGGCGCCGTCGGCGTGAAGTGGGTCAACATGCATCCCGAGAATCCGCGACGGCACAAGCTGCCCGCCGTGATGGGCGTCTACGTCCTGAGCGACCCCGATACGGCGGCGCCGCTCGCGATCCTCGACGGCACGCTGCTGACGGCTTTCCGCACGGGCGCCGCGGGCGCGGTCGCCTCGAAGTACCTGGCGCCGAAGGATCCGGCGACCATCGGCCTCGTCGGCTGCGGCACGCAGGCGCGCTACCTCCTGCGCGCCCACCGCCTGCTCTTCCCCCGGCTCCGGCCCGTCCTCTACGACGTCGCGCCGGAGGCCGTCGCCCGCTTCGCCGCGGAGGAAGGCGGCCATCCGGGGGCCGTCGACCAGGCCGCCAGCTGCGACATCGTGTGCACGACGACCCCGGCGCGCGGCCCGGTGGTGTATCGCGCGTTCGTGGGGATCTCGACGCACATCAACGCGATGGGGGCCGACGCGCCCGGCAAGCAGGAGATCGATCCGGAGATCCTCAACGAGGCGACGGTGGTCGTCGACGACATCCTCCAGGCCTGCGAAAGCGGCGAGGTGAACGTCCCCCTGCACGCCGGGACGTACGCGCGGGAGAAGATCTACGGCACGCTCGGCCAGGTCGTCACCGGGCTCAAGCGCGGACGGCGGTCGACGGAGATCACGTTGTTCGACTCGACCGGCCTGGCCATCCAGGATCTGGCGCTCGCGCGCGCGGCGGTGGACGTGGCCCGGCGGATGGGCCTGGGAACCGACTTCGAATTGGTGGGGGACGCATGAGCGACATCCTGGAAGACGCCCTGGTGCTGGCGACAGTCAAGCATCACGGCCAGCTGCGCAGCGACCGGGTCACGCCTTACATCGAGCATCCCAAGGGCGTGATGGCGATCGTGCGGGACGAATTCGGCGTGAGCGATCCGGAGACCCTGGCCGCCGCGCTGCTGCACGACACCATCGAGGACACGACGACGGATTACGACGAGCTCGCGGAGAAGTTCGGCAAGAAGGTCGCCGCCTGGGTCGCCGTGCTGACCAAGGACAAGCGCCTCCCGGAGGCGCGGCGGGAGAGGGAGTACTTCGACGGCCTCAAGCGGGGTCCGCTCCAGGCGAAGATCTGCAAGGTCGCCGACTCCCTCCACAACCTGCGGGATTCGGACGAGAAGAAGCGGCCGAAGGCCGTGAAGAAGGCGAAAAAGCTGCTCTCGATCTTCAAGGGCGTCGCGGCGCTGAAGACGCCGCTCGCGCTCCTCCGCCTCGAGATCGGGAAGCGCTGATGTCCCGCTGGCTGTTCAAGACCGAGCCGACGGACTACTCGTTCGAGCGGCTGGTCGCGGACAGGAAGACGAACTGGACGGGCGTGAAGAACGCCCTCGCCCTCCGTCACCTGCGCGCCGTGAAGAAAGGCGACGAGATCGCGATCTACCACACCGGAAACGTGAAGGCCGTCGTCGGGGTCGCGAAGGCGGCGGCGGACGCGAACGGCGACGCGGTCGACATCGTCCCCGTCCGGGCCGTCGCGCCCGTTCCCCTGGCCTCGATCAAGCTCGACCCGCGCTTCAAGGGCTTCGCGCTGGTCCGCATGGGCCGGCTCTCCGTCATGCCCGTCCCCGCCGCGCTCTGGCCGGCGCTTGTTACGAAGCATCCAGTTTAATTCGTAACAGAGTCGCTTCAGGGTAGGACCGCCTCGAAGGAGCTTGTTACAAAGTAAACTGGATGCTTCGTAACATCACTTGGTGCGCGGATCCAGGGCGTCGCGGAGGCCGTCGCCGAACAGGTTGAAGCCGAGCACGGCCAGCGAGATCGCGAGGCCGGAGAAGAGCGCGGGCCACGACGACTGCGCGCGGTCCACGAACCCGTCGTGCAGCATCGCGCCCCACTCCGGCGTCCCCGCCTGCACCCCGAGGCCGAGGAAGGAGAGGCCGGCGGCCGTCAGGATCGACGTCCCCACGCCCAGCGTGCCGAGCACGATCAGCGGGCCCAGCGAGTTGGGCAGGATCGTTCCCAGCAGGATCCGCGCGTGGCCCGCGCCCAGCGCCCGCGCCGCGTGCGTGAACTCCCGCTCGCGCAGCTCCAGCGCGCTCGCCCGCGCCTGCCGCGCGAACTGCGGGATGCCCACCACGCCCACCGCCAGCACGACCGTGCCCAGGCCCGCCCCCAGCGGCGCCGCGATCGCGATCGCCAGCAGGATCGACGGGAACGAGAGCAGGACATCCACCGCCCGCGACACCGTCAGGTCCGTCCAGCCGCCGAAGTAGCCCGCCGCCGCGCCCAGCGGGATGCCGACGGCCGCCGCCACCGCCACGCAGGCGATGCCGATGAACAGCGACACGCGGGCGCCCACGAAGAGCCGCGTGAAGAGGTCGCGGCCGAAGTGGTCCGTCCCGAAGAGATGCGATCCGGAGGGCGGCTGGAAGCGGTCGGTTCCCGGCAGGGCCGGATCGTACGGGCTCAGGAACCCCACGGCGCC
Source organism: Planctomycetota bacterium (assembly GCA_036383955.1). GTDB lineage: Bacteria > Planctomycetota > MHYJ01 > MHYJ01 > JACPRB01 > JACQFK01. The sequence goes on from DASVNH010000107.1 coordinate 31,348, forward strand.
CGCCAGGAGGATCAGGAGGAGCAGCACGGCGCCGCCCGCGACCGCGCCCCGGTGGCGGGCCAGCTTACGCATGGCGCACCCGCGGGTCGATGAAGGCGTAAAGGACGTCGACGGCCAGATTCACCAGCACGAAGGTCGCCGAGAGCACGAGCACGGCGCCGCCGATGGAGTCGTACTCGGTGTTGCGGACGGAGTCGAGGATGTAGGTGCCCATGCCCAGGCGGTTGAAGACGGTCTCGGTGAGGACGGCGCCGCCGAGCAGGTAGCCGAACTCGAGGCCCACCAGCGTGGTGATGGGGATGAGCGCGTTGCGGAGCGCGTGCTTCAGCACCACCGCGCGCGTCGGCACGCCCTTGGCCCGCGCCGTGCGGACGTAATCGCTGCCGAGCACCTCGAGCATCGAGGCCCGCGTGATCCGCGCCGTCATCGCCAGCGGGATCGTCGCGAGGGCGGCCGCCGGCAGCGCGAGGTGGCGGAGGGCGTCGAGAAACAGGTCGCCCCGGCCGCGCAGGAGGGTGTCGAGCAGCAGAAACCCGGTGATCGGGTCGTGGCGGTGGAGCACGCCGAGGTTGCCGCCGCTGGGGAAGATCCCGCCGAAGGCCAGCAGCAGGAGGAAGCCGAGCCAGAAGACGGGGATGGAGACGCCGGCGAGCGCGACGGTGGTCGTCAGGGCGTCGATCCACGTCCCGCGGCGCGTGGCGGAGAGGATGCCGAGCGCGCCGCCCGCGAGCGTGGCCAGGAGCATCGACGCGAGCGTGAGCTCGATGGTCGGGGGAAGTCGACGTCCGATCTGCGCCGCCACGGGGTCGCCCGAGCTCTTGTACGAGTCCCCCAGGTCGCCCCGCAGGAGGCGCCCCAGGTAGACGCCGTACTGGACGAGGACGGGGCGGTCGAAGCCGCGCTCGCGGCGGACGCGCTCGACGACCTCCGCCGGCGCCTTCTCGCCGACGATCGCGACGACCGGATCGCCGGGGACGGAGCGCATGAGAAGGAAGACGATGAACGAGACGGCCCAGAGCGTGAACGGCAGGAGGAGGAGGCGGCGAAGAACGTAAGCGCTCATGGGCCGAAGGAGGCTTCGTAGAAGCGGTACTCGATCGGATGGAGCTCGTAGCGCACGTTCTTCGCGGTCGCGAGGACCGTGGGCAGGTGGACGAGGGGAAGGGTGGGCAGCTCCGCGCGGTAGCGCGCGTAGGCCAGCGAGAACAGCGCGCGGCGCTTCGCGGGGTCGCGCTCGCGCTGCGCGCCCGAGACGGCCGTGTTGAACGCGGGGTCGTCGAAGAAGGAGCCGTTCAGGCCTTTCTTGCTCTCGCCGTGCAGGAGCGGATGGAAGAAGTTGTCCGGATCGGCGACGTCCGCGATCCAGCCGGACAGGTACATCGGATGCCCGTCCACCTTGTACTTCTCGTTGAAGGCGGGGCGGTCGTACGCCACCAGCTTCACCTCGAGCCCGATCCGCCGGAGCTGGTCGCGGACGGCCTCCGCGAGCCGCTGCGGCTCCGGGTTGTAGGGGCGGGGCAGGGTGTTGTACATGAGCTCGACGTCCTTCGGCGGCGGCCGCACCTCGGCCAGGGCGGCCTTCGCCTTCGCGAGATCCTCCTCGTAGGGAGGCGCGACGTCCTTCCACACCGACGGAGGGACGACGTTCGAGGCCGGCTCGCCGAGCCCGTGCAGGACGAGCGCGTTGATCGCCTTGCGGTCGAGCGCGAGCGACACCGCGCGCCGGAAGCTCGGATGGTTGTAGGGCGGCCGCTTCATGTTGAAGGCGAGGAACGCGATGTTCATGCCCGGCAGCGAGAGCACGCGGGCGGCGGGATCGTTCTTCAGCGCCTGGGCGTCCGACAAGGTGGGGTGGTCGACGACGTGCGCCTCGCCGCGGCGGAGCTTCTCGACGGCCGTCTGCGGCGACGCGACCGGAATCACGATGACCGACGGGATCGCCGGCTTGGGGCCCCAATAGCGGTCGAAGCGCTCCAGCTCGATCTTGACGTCTTTTTCCCAGCGCGCGAGGCGGTAGGGGCCCGTGCCCACGGGCTTCCGTCCGAGATCGTCGCCCGACTCCGAAGGCACGATGCCCCCGGTGAAGAGGGCGAGATTGCCGAGAAAGACCGCGCTCGGCGTCTTGAGGGTGAAGACGACCTTCCGGGGGCCGTCGGCCTTCACCGCCTCGACCATCCCGAAGCTCGGCGCGTACGGGGCGGACCGCGGCTTGCGCGGATGATTGGGGTCGAGGAGGCGCTGGAAGGAGAACACGACGTCCTCCGCGTCGAACGCGCTGCCGTCGTGGAAGAGGACGCCGTCGCGCAGCTCGAAGGTCGCTTTCAGGCCGTCGTCCGAGAACGCCCAGGACGTCGCGAGCCGCGGCTCGAGGTCGGCGGAGCGGGTCCGGTAGGCGACCAGGGTTTCCTGGATGTTCTGGCTGATTTTGACGTCCTCGCCCCACTCGATCTCGGCGGGGTCGAGGGTGCTGGAATCGCCGCCGCGGGCCCAGATGAGGACCTGGCCGGCGGGGGAAGGCTCCCCGGAGCAGGCGGCGAAGAGCGCCAGGAGGGACAGCACGGCGCGGCGCATGAGGTCTCCATTATGGCCGCGGCCGGGGGGGCGTCAACGAATGCTTCCCGGGGGCCCCCCTTAAGTGTGGGAGGGGCTACAATTATGTCGGTTCCAGGGGCCGCTGAGGGGCGCGTCGCCGAGGCACGAGACTTGCTCTTCTTGGGGCCGGAGGTGCGCATGAAGATTCTCGTGGCGGACGACGACAAGGTGGTCCTGAAGCTGGTTTGCCGGCTCCTGGAGCGGGAGGGCCATACGGTGATTCCCGTGGGCGACGGGGTTTCGGCCTGCGCGGCGGCCGAGTCGGCCAAGCCGGACCTGGCGATCGTCGACCTCCTCCTGCCCAAGCGGGACGGATTCGCCGTCCTCATGCGGCTGCGCTCCCAGGCGGAGACGCGCGACCTCCCCCTCTTCCTGCTGACCAGCGAGCTGCGGGCGGAGAACGAGGGCACCGCCCTCGCGCTCGGCGCGAATGGGCTGCTCTCGAAGCCCGTGAAACCGGAAGACATCCTTGAGGCGATCCGCCGCGTGTCGGACGCCCCGGTGGGCGGGCCGCGCTAGTGGGTTTCCTCTCTTCGGAGGCCGAGCTGGACCAGCGGCTGCGGGCCCGCCTCCTCCAGAAGAGACTCGTCAGCGCGGCGGAAGTCGAGGCGGCGGTCCTCATGGCGTCGACCCGCCACCTGTCCCTGGAAGACGCCCTGGTCGCCCTCGGCGCGGCGACCGAAGACCAGATCGGCGGCGAGCTGGCGGAGGAGTTTTCCATCCCTTACGTCATCCCGTACGCCGCGAACGTGGAGCGGGACGTCCTGGACCGCTTCCCCCCCGCGCTGCTCCAGCGCCTCGGCGCGCTGCCCCTCCGCGTGGACCAGGGCGCCGTCTCGGTGGCGATTTCGTATCGGCCCACGACCGAGGCCAAGGAGGCGTTGGAATCCGCCTGCGGCCTGCCGGTGGGCTTTTCCCTGGCTCCGCGGCGCCACCTGATCCGGGCCTTGAGCGCCCTGACGGGGGCCGAAGCGTCCGTCCCGGAGGCCGCGGCCGATCCCGGGTCGGTCGCCCTCTTCTACGGCCATCTGACGCGCGCGCACCAGGCGGGCGCGAGCGAGCTGCGGTTCGAGCCGGCCGACGGCGGCCTCGCGATCCGCTACCAGCAGGGCGGGCGGCTGGAGGACCAGGCGCGCGCCCCCCTGTCGGCCCTCGCCGGCCTCGTCGCCCGCGCGCGGATGCTGATGCCGACGCCCGAGTGCCCCGTGGGCACGTTCACGGCCGTTCTCGGCGGCCGCGAAGTCGCGTGCACGCTGGCGATCGTCCCGGGGCGAGGCGGGGAGTCGGTCGGCATCCGCTGGGCCGCGCCGGCCCCGCCGACGCCGCCTCCCGCTCCCGCGCCCGCGCCGGTCGTCGAGGTGACGTCCCCGGCTCCCGTGAAGCTGGATCTGCCGACGCTCCTCCTGTTCACGAAGGAAGCGGGGGGCTCCGACCTGCACATGTCCGCCGGCGCCGTCCCGATGATCCGCGTCCACGGCGAGACCCGGAAGCTCACCCTGCCCGACGGGCGGGAGGCGCCGCCGGTGTCTCCGGACGACGTCCGCGGCATGATCCTCGACATCCTCACCGACACCCAGAAAGCGAAGCTCGAGGCCGATCTCGAGCTCGACTTCGCCCTCACGATGGGCAAGGACACCCGTTTCCGCGGCAACGTCTTCTTCCAGGACCGGGGCGTCGGTGGCGTCTTCCGCGTCATCCCGACCGTGATCAAGACCTGCGAGCAGCTGGGGCTTCCGGCCGGCATCCGGGACCTGGCGGACCTCGAAAAGGGCCTCGTCCTCTGCACCGGCCCGACGGGCAGCGGGAAATCGACGACCCTGGCCGCGCTCGTCGACCACATCAACGCGAACCGGCGGGGCCACATCCTCACGATCGAGGACCCGATCGAGTTCGTCCACCAGCCCAAGTCCTGCATGGTCAACCAGCGCGAGGTGGGCCGCAACACCAAGGGCTTCGCCCAGGCGCTGCGCAGCGCGCTCCGCGAGGATCCGGACGTCATCCTGGTCGGCGAAATGCGCGACCTCGAGACCATCGCGCTGGCCATCACCGCGGCCGAGACCGGCCACCTCGTCTTCGGGACGCTCCACACCTCCAGCGCGTCCAAGACCGTCGACCGCATCATCAACGTCTTTCCGGCCGGGGAGCAGTCGCAGATCCGCGCCATGCTCGCCGAGTCGCTCCAGGCCGTCGTCGCGCAGGTGCTGCTCAAGCGGAAGGGGGGGAAGGGCCGCGCCGCCGCGCAGGAGATCCTGATCGCCTCGAGCGGCGTGCGGGCGATGATCCGCGACGGCAAGACCTACCAGCTCCCCTCCGCCATCCAGACCGGCGCCAAATACGGCATGCAGACCCTCGAAGCCGCCCTCTCCCGGCTCGTCAACACCGGCGTCGTCGACGCCGCGGAGGCCGACGAGACGATGTCCATGCTCGGGCTCGGCCGCGAGGAGGCGGCCGAGACCAAGATGCGGGACATGCAGTCGTCCACGTCGACCCGGATCTACAACCGCTAGAGGTGATGCCATGGCCCGGATCGTCGCCCCGGAGGTCGAGGCCCTGCTGGCCAAAATGGAAGCGCTCGACGCGAGCGACCTCTTCCTGACGGCCGGCTCGCCGCCCAAGGTCTTCGTGAACAAGGCGCTCGTGGCGCTCGTCCCCGAGCCGCTCACCGGTCCCGATCTCGAGCGCTACCTCAAGCCCTTCCTGGCCGACCACCGGGCCGTCGACTTCGACAAGCGCCCCGACCTGGACCTGGCTTATCTGATCCCGGGCAAGGGACGCTTCCGGCTCAACATCTTCCGGCAGCGAGGCGAGCTCGGCCTGGTCGCGCGCCGCATCAAGCTGCAGATCCAGTCGTTCGACTCCCTGGGCCTCCCCCCGGTCCTGGGGAAGCTGGCTCTCGAGCCCCGCGGCCTCCTCCTCGTCACCGGGGCCACGGGCAGCGGGAAGTCGACGACCCTGGCCTCGATGATCGACCATCGCAACGGCCTGAAGGACGGCCACATCGTGACCATCGAGGATCCGATCGAGTTCGTGCATCCGCATCGGAAGTCGATCGTCACGCAGCGGGAAGTGGGGATGGACACCGCCAGCTTCCACGACGCCCTCAAGAGCGCGCTGCGCCAGGCGCCCGACCTCCTTCTCATCGGCGAGATCCGGGACCGCGAGACGGCCGAGGCGGCCCTCCACTTCGCCGAGACGGGGCACCTGGTGATGGCGACGCTCCACTCGACGAACGCGTCGCAGACGCTGGAGCGGGTGCTGAACCTGTTCCCGGAGGACGTCCACCCCCAGATCCGCATGCTCCTGTCGCTCTCCCTCGTCGGGATCGTGTCGCAGCGGCTCATCCCCTCGTCCGACCGGAAGTCGAGGCTGCCGGCGATCGAGGTGCTCCTGCCCACGGCGCGCGTGAAGGAACTGGTCAAGGAAGGCAACCTGGCCGGGGTCAAGACGGCGCTCGCCCAGGGCGGCGACGGCATGCAGTCGTTCGACGACGCGCTCTACAAGATCGTCAAGAGCGGGAAGCTGACGAAGGACGACGCCCTGGCCTACGCGGACAGCCCGAGCGACTTCAAGCTGCGCTTCCGCCTCGAGGAAGGCGCCGGCGCCCCCAAGTCGGGCTTCACGCTGAAGTAAGCGCTACGAGGCCTCGGTCTTGGTCATCAGGCCCTTGATCACGGCGACGATGCCGATGACGAAGAGGATCGGCGGGTAGAAGAAGATCCGGCCGGCCGCGTAGCCCACGACGAACCAGACCACGGCGCCCACCATCATCCCGACGCCGCCCAGGATGGCCTTCATGCGATCGCTCATGCGCGTCCTCCCCGTTTCCTAATCGTGGAACCGGGAAGTTTATCACACGATTCACTTCGCGGCGACGTCGTAGCGGATCAACTCGTCGGGCGTCCGGACGTAGAGGCCGCCTCGCGAGAGCACGGGCGAGACCAGGTCGACGAGGTTGAGCGTCGCTTTGCGGACATTGTGCGTCTTCACCTCGCCGAGCTGGCGGTAGCCGTCGGGCGTCGCCTCCACGAGGCGCAGCGTCTGGTAGAGCCTCACGAAAAGGAGGCCGTCGGCCTCGAGGATCGCCACGCCGTTCCGGAATCCGCGCTCGGACCAGCGGACCTTCCCGGTGGACGCCTCCATGCAGCTCAGGCTGAGCACCGATTCGCTCGCGCTCGCCTCGGATTCCCCCACGATCTGGCCGGCGAAGCCGTAGAGGAAGCCTTCGCGATGGCGGAAGGCGTGGATGGCCGTGAACATGTTGCTTTCCTTCTTCCACGCCATCGTCGCGGGCGCGGCGGGCTTCGCGCGGTCGAGCGCGACCGCGTGGGGGTAGTCCAGGTCGGGAATGTTGACGATCAGGCGGTCGAGGACCAGCGGCGTGGGGATCGTGGTCCCACGGCCCTCCGGCTTGACGGCCTCGAAGCGCCAGACGGGCTTGCCGTCGTCCAGGGCGAGGGCGACGAGGTCCCGGTTGCCGGTGAAGATCGCGCAGAGGCGGCCGCCGAGCTCGGCGATCGCCGGCGTCTGGCCCTCGCCCATCCGGGCGTCCGGGCGGTGCGGCTCCTCGAAGGTCCATAGCGTCTCGCCGGTCGCCGGATCCAGGGCGCGGCAGAGCACGACGCGGTTCTTTTCCTTGTCGCCGACCCGGCTGCAGCCGTCGCCGTAGTAGAGGATCAGCTTTCCGCCCGCGAGGATCGGCGAGAAGTTGTAGCCCTTCTCCCCGGACGGGAACCATTCGTCCCAGAGGTTGCGGGTCCACACAACCTTCCCGTCGCTCCGCTCCAGGCAGAACAAATGGCCCACCGCGCCGAGGGTGTAGACGCGGCGGTCGTCGACGGCCGGCGTCGACCGGAACCCGCCCTTCGCCCAGCCGATGTTGCGCTTCCAATAGGCGTCGACGTCGTAGGTGTGCCGCCATTTCTCCGTGCCGTCGGCGGCGTTCAGGCACGCGACCGTTTCCTTCACGCCGTTGGGCTGCTCCGTCCACGGGATGATCACGTCGTTTCCGACGACCGACGGCGAGGCCCAGCCCATCTTGATCGGAGCGCGCCAGCGCACCGGCGGGCCTTCCTCCGGCCACGCGCGGAGCAGGCCGCGCTCGGGCGACGTCCCGTCGCCGCGGGGCCCCTGGAACTGGGGCCAGTCCTGGACGGCGGCGAGCGCGAGCAGGCAAGCGAGCATGGGTCGGCCCTCCCCCTATTTGTGCCCGAGGATGTCGACGCGCGGCGCGAAAATCGCCGTTAGAATCCACTCATGACCGCGAACCGCCGGCGCTTCCTGCAGAGCCTGGCCGCCGTGCCCGGCGCCGCGTCCCTCTCCGGCTTCGCGCCGGCGGGGGAGCGCGACGTCTACAAGGAGCTCGGCGTGCGGCCGCTCATCAACGCGGCGGGAACCTACACGTATCTCAGCGCCTCGCGCATGCCGCGGGAAGTGATGGAGGCGATGGACGCCGCCTCGCGCCAGTACGTGAACCTCAACGAGCTGCACCAGGCGGTCGGGCGCCGGATTGCCGAGCTCCTGGGCTGGGACGCGGCGCTGGTGACGTCCGGGGCCGCCGCCGCGCTGCTGCTGGGGACGGCCGCCTGCGTGGCCGGAACGGACCGCGAGAAGATCCGCCGACTGCCCGACACGGAGGGCATGAAGAACGAAGTGATCCTCCAGAAGGCGCACCGCAACGGCTACGACCACCTGGTGCGCGCCGCCGGCGCCCGGTTGGTGGAGGTGGAGACCGCGGAGGACGTCGAACGCGCCGCCGGCCCCCGGACCGCCTGCCTGCTCTTCTTCAACGTCCACGAGCCCGAGGGGAAGATCAAGGCCGCGGAGTTCGCCGCGCTGGCGAAGAAGCTGGGCGTGCCGGCGTTCGTCGACGCGGCGGCGGACGTCCCGCCCGTCGAGACCTACGCGCGCTTCCGGACGCTGGGCTACGACCTGGCCGCCTTCTCGGGCGGGAAGGCCCTCCGCGGGCCGCAGTGCTCCGGCTTCCTGCTGGGACGCAAGGACCTGGTCGCCGCGGCGGCCGCCAACGGCAGCCCGAACACGGACGTGATCGGCCGGGCGAGCAAGATCGGCAAGGAGGAGATCGTCGGCGTCTGGGCGGCCCTCGAGCGCTTCCTGCGGGAGGATCCGAAGGCGCGCTGGCGCGAATGGGAGGCGCGGTGCGAAGCCATCGCCGCCCTCGTCGCGCCCGCGAAAGCGGAGGTCTTCGTGCCCCCGATCGCCAACGCGGTGCCGCACCTGCGCGTCGCCTGCGCGAAGCCGGAGGAGGTCGTCAAGCGGCTCCGCGAGGGCGAGCCGCGGATCGAGATCCGCGCGCCGCTGGCCGACGCGGTCGAAGTGGCCGTCTGGATGCTCGACCCCGGCGAGGCGGAGATCGTGGGACGTCGCCTGCGCGAAGTCCTCTAGTACAGGCGCTTCTCGTAGCCCTCGCGGATCATCGCGTCGAGCTGGTCGAGCGACAGCTCGCACGACGGGACCTGGTCCTTGAGCACGCGGGCCAGCGGGGGCTGCAGCGCCGGGTCGGGCCAGGTCTTGGGATCCCAGAGCCGCGACCGCCGGAAGGCCTTGGCGCACTGGAAGAAGACCTCCTCGACATCCACCACCAGCGCCAGCAGCGGCGGCTTGCCGTCGACCGCCAGCCGCGCGAAGAGCTTCGCGTCGACGACGATCCGCGCGCGGCCGTTGACGCGGAGGGTTTCGTCGACGCCCGGGACCAGGAACAGCAGGCCGATCTTCGGGTTCTCGAGCAGGTTGAGGAACGAGTCGGTCCGCCGGTTCCCGGGCCGGTCGCCGATCGCGATCGTGCGGTCGTCGAGGACGAGGAATCCGCCGGGCGCCTCGCCGCGCGGGGAGACGTCCCCCGCCGTGCCGATCACCACGAAGGGCGAGCGCGCGAGGAAATCCCGGGCGTGCGCGTCCAGCGCCGGCAGCTGCTTCTTTTTCACCAGCTCGGCGGGCGGCGGGATGACCTCGCGCAGCGCGGCGGCGGAGTCGATGACGCGGTCGAAGCTGAGCATGTCCCCCTGAACGAGGGCCCGCCCGGGATCATTCCCCGATCTTCTCCGGGGGAAGGCGTCGGGCCAGCTCCGGCAGGAGGGATGCCACGGTCGCGTTCTTGAAGGCGGGATTTCGGGTGTAGGCGATCCCCGCCTCGAGAGTGCGACGGAGATCCAAGCGCTCCTCCGCGCTGAGGTCGGCGGCGAGGGAAGCCGATGGGACGTCGCCGAAGCCCACGCAGACCTCGATCAGGACGACGCCGTGCCCCAGGGCCCCGGCCGCGTCCGCCGTGAACATCATGAGGCGTTTGACGTCCGCCGGGTCTCCCCCCAGAGCGCCCCGCAACGTCGCTTTGTAGTTGAATCCCTTGTGCTTCGCGGCCGACAGCGTCTCCTCCGCCACCAGGTTCCGGATCCGCGGATCTTCGCAGCCGGACAGTGCCGAGAGAGCCAGGAGCGCGGCCGCCTTGCGCATCACTGGACTCTACCGCATCCGGGGTATGATGGGGGGCCCATGGAGCTCGACGCCCTCCGCGACTTCCTCGCGCTCGAGGCTCCGTTCCTGCTTCCTCACGACCAGGCGATCCTGAAGGCGAAGGCCCTGCCGCCCGGGCTCGTGCCGGAGGGGGATCGACGTCCCCTCTGGCCCGGGACGACCGCCGCCGACGCCGCGGGCTGGACGCGCGACGCGCTCGCGGAGGCCGTCGACGGCCATTTCCGCCGGCGGGCCCTCCGGGCGTCGCTCACGCGGGAGGAGCGGCTCGAGATGCACCGCGTCATGGTGCTGTCGCGGACGCTCGACGTCCTGCTGAAGCGGCTTCATCAGGAGCAAAAAGTCGCGTGGGAAGGGAAGGCGTCGGCGCAGAAGGGCTTCCGCGCGCTCGGCCAGGAGGCGGCCGTCGGCCTCGCGCTGCGGCTGCGGCGGGGCCGCGAGGACGGCGACATCCTTTCGCCGCTGATCCGCGGGCTGCCGCCGCTGCTCATGTGCATGGACGATCCGGAGCACGTGGTCAGGGTGCAGTGCGGAAAGGCGGGGACGCCGGTCGACGGCCGCGACTTCCACACGGGCGACCTCGCGCGGGGCGTGCTGCCTCCCGCGGCGCCGCTCGCGATCGGCACGCAGACGCTGGTGGGCATGGCCTGGGCCGCCGCGCTGAAGAAGCAGGACCGCGTCTTCCTCTCGATCATGGGCGAGGGCGGCACCTCCCTGGGCGACTGGCACGAGGCCGTCAACCTCGCCGCCGTCCGGCGCCTCCCGGTGGTCTTCGTCGTCGAGAACAACCGCTGGGCCCTCGGCACGCACTGGCGCGAGCAGACGGCCGCGCCGCGCTTCGCGCTGAAAGCCGCGGGCTACGGCATCCCGGGCGCGACCGTGTTCGGCAACGACGCGGACGAGGTCGCCGCCGCCGCCGCGTGGGCGATCGAGCGCGCCCGGGCGGGGAAGGGCCCCGCGCTCCTCGAGCTCTCGACCTACCGCCGCGCGGGCCACGCGCACCACGACGACGACCGCTTCCACCAGACCGCCGAGTTCCCCGAGGAGCGCGCGGCCTGGGAGGCGGCGGATCCTATCGCGCTCTACGAGGCGCGGCTGAAAAGCGAGGGGCTGCTCGACGACCCCCGGCCCGTCCACGCCGAGGCCGCGCGCCGCGTCGCGGACGCCGAGCGGGCCGCGCTGGCGGCGCCGTGGCCGTCGACGTCCTTCGAGGTCTACGCGCCCCGGACCGAACCCCTGATCCGGGAAAAGTCGACGCTCCGGGAGATGGCCTACGACGAGGCGGTGCGCGACGCCTTGACGCTTGCGATGGAGAAGGACCCGCGCGTCGTCGTCCTCGGGGAGGACGTCGGAGGCCGCTACGGCGGCGCGTTCGGGGTGACGCGCGGGCTCGCGAAGCGCTTCGGGCCCGACCGCTGCTGGAACACGCCGCTCGCGGAAGGCGCGATCCTCGGCTGCGCGGTCGGCGCGGCCCTCTCCGGGCTGCGGCCGGTCGTCGAGATGCAGTTCGCCGACTTCGTGGCCGGCGGCTTCAACGCCCTCGTGAACAACGCCGCGAAGGTCCGCTGGCGCTGGGGCCGCGCGGTCCCGATGGTCGTCCGTCTGCCGTACGGGGCCATCCCCGGCGCGGGGCCCTTCCACGCCCAGTGCCCCGAAGCCTGGTTCCTCCGCGTGCCCGGCCTGAAGATCGTCGCGCCGTCGACCCCCGCCGACGCCAAGGGCCTGCTCCTCGCCGCGATCCGCGACGGCAACCCCGTGATCTATCTCGAGGCCAAGGGGCTCTACGGCCTGCGGCAGCCCGTGCCGGAGGGGGACGTCGAGACTCCCTTCCGGGCCCACGTCCTTCGCGAGGGCCGCGAGCTGTCGATCTTCGCGTACGGAACCCGGGTGGCCGACGCGCTGGCGGCGGCGGACGTCCTGGGTCCCGGCGTGGCGGAGGTCGTCGACCTCCGGACGCTCGCGCCGCTCGACGAGGAGGCGATCCTGGCCTCGGTGGCGAAGACGCACCGGGCGCTGATCGCGCACGAGGACGCGAAGACGGGCGGGGTGGGGGCGGAGATCGCGGCGCGGATCGCGGAGAAGGCGGTCTTCGAACTGGAGGGGCCGGTGCTGCGGGCGGCGGGGCCGGACCGGCCGTACCCGTACGCGCCGCCGCTCGAAGCCGCGCACGCGGCGGAGGGCGACATCCTCCGGGCCGCCCGCGAGCTCCTGCGCTGATTCTTGACCACATATTCCATGGGGCGGCGTATATAAGGCGGAGCGGGGTTCGAAGGAGCTTTTCATGGCCCTCGCTCTCGCCCTCCTCGCCGCCCTCCAGGCGCCCTGCGACCCCGGCAAGCGCAAGCAGGGGGAGATCGCCGCCGAAACCGAGCCCTGGTTCAAGGGCCATGCCGTCGAATGCACCCTCTGCGCCGACGGCTCCGCCTGCCGCGACGGCTACGAGCGGCGGGCGTCGGCCCGCCGGAGCTTCGACGCCTGGCGCGCCGGCCACGCGGCCGCGGGCTGCGGGGTCTGCGCGGCGGCCGTCGGCGGCCCTCCCGTCCGCTGCGCGGCGGTCGACGGCCAGAAGCAGGTCCTCACGTCGGAGGCCCAGGCCAAGCACCGCCAGAAGGACGCCAAGTGCGAGTTCGATCCCGCGCGCTGCGAGGCCTGGCGGGCGGCCGCGGAGGAGGTCAAGCGGACGCTCGACGGCTGGAGGAAGGACCACGCCGGCGTCTGCGACCGCTGCGCGCCGGACTGCGACGAGTGGCGGAAGAAGGCGAAGGAGGTCGTGTCGCGCGCCGAAGAGTCGCTGGCGCGCCACCGCGAGCGCTGCGGGGACTGCAAGGCGGGCGGCTGCGACCGCGCGGGGGTGATCAAGGAGGACGTCGCCCGGCAGCGGCAGACGCAGTGGCGGAGCCACGCCGAGATCTGCGCCTGCTCGAAGGGGAAGCGCTAAGGAGATCGGGGGATTTCGCGGATGCGGAGATCCCCCTACTTGTTCGGCGCCTCACGGGCCCACAAAGCAAACCTCCGTGGGCTCCGTGTCGCCGTAGCCAATAACGGCGCCAGCTACTTCTTCGGGGCCTCGAACGAGCCGCGGCGCTCGCTCGCTTCCACCAGGAAGTTGATGAGCAGGTTCTGCAGGGCGTACTCGTCGGTCGCCGAGGACTGCTTCCCGAAGTGCGACAGGACGTAGAGCACGCGGCCGCCCGTCATCTTCTTGCGATCCAGGGTGCCCGACGCCACCGCCGCGTTCTTCCCGCCCTTGGACGCCGCGGCCGGCAGGGCTTCCCACGTGACCGCGACGGCCTCGTCTCCCTGGGCCTTTTTCTTGAGGTCGGGGCTGACCAGGAGCGTGGTGACCTTGGCGGGGTCCTTGACCCGGATCGTCCGCGTCTCCTTGTCGATCTTCCACGAATGCCCGATCTTCTCGAAGTCCTCCTCGGTCACCGTGTCGCGGGCTTCGGTCGGGGGCGGACGGAAGAAGATCTTGCGGAGGTAGGGGTGGTTCGACGACCCCGGCTTCGGCAGGACGTTGACGAGCTCGTCCGGCCGGATGGAACCGTTCGTGACATGCTCGGGGAACGCGCGGGCCACGAAGTCCTCCATGCACCAGTCCTCGGCGAAGAGGTAGCCGCCGTTCTCGAGGTACTTCTTGAGCCGCGCGAGCCCCTTCTCGCCGAGCACGTACTTCACCGGGTCGTGCTTGTTGATCGGGCAGACGCAGGTGAAGAGCCGGTTGCCCGAGTAGTTCCCGGGCTTGCACTCCGGGCACGCGCAGTGCTCCCGGATGTGCGTGCAGTTCGCGAGGATCGCGACGTAGCCGTCGAGCTTCAGGTCGGCTTTCGCGTCGAACTCGGCCTTCGTGATCCGCTCGGTCTTCAGGCCCATCTTCTCAGTGACCTGGTCGATGTGGTCGAGGTCGTGGTTCTTCTTGCACTTGCAGCCTTCGCCGGCCTCGAGCACCAGCACCGTGCCGGTCTTCTTCAGCCGCTCGAACTCGCTCATGCGGCTCCGGTCCAGGCCGTCCGTCGCCGTGCCCGTCGAGGCCCCCGCCTCGCTCTTGGGCGCCCAGTCCTTGTCCTTGTTCGCCTCCCACCAGCCTTCCCAGTTCGTCACGCTGTCGCCGTAGTCCTGGCCCGTCAGCACGGTGAGGGCGTGGCCCAGCCGCTTCTTGAGGTCGCCCCCGTCCTTCTCGTTCGCCTTCAGCGCGGCGATCAGCGCCGGCACCTGCGCCTTCCCGGCGATCGCGACCAGGTGGTCCGCCGCCATGATCTTCAGGTCCGGCGTGCCCGCCTCGAGCACGCGGACGCAGATCGCGTCGATCCCCTTCTGGGCGTGGTTGCAGACGGCCGCCATCGCGTCGCGGGCGACCGGCTTGTCCTTGTTCTTGAGGATGAAGTCGCCCAGCTCGGCCAGCGCGGCGGGCGCGGCGAACGTGGCCGCCGCGTTGAGCATCGTGGCGTAGGCCTCGATCCAGCCGGTGTCGTCCTTTTCAGGCGGGCCCTTGGCGGCCGTCGCCAGCAGCGCCTTCATCGCCAGGGGCGTGTTGGCGAGCAGGAGCGCCTTGGCGGCCTTGTCCACGCCGGCGGCGTCGTAGTCCTTCAGCGCCTTCTGGAGGTCCTTCTCCGCCGCCTTGACGGGATCCTGCGCCAAGCACAGGGCGAGCAGCAGCATGGTCATGTCGATTCCCCCCAGTTGAATCCCCGCCCGTCGATCTGACACCCTTCGACATCCTCGACGTGCGAGGAAATGCGATATACTTTCAACCCCATGGCCGACCCCGATCCGGTCCTCGCCTCGCTCCTGAAGAGCCGCCTCGAGCTGCTCGACCTGAGCCTGCGCAACCCGCTTCTCAACTACCGTCCCTCCGTACGGCGCGGCGTCGAGATCGTCGACGAGAAAAGCGCGCAGGTGTTCGACGCCCTCCTGCTCCAGGAGGGCTCGCTCCGCTTCCACCACACGAAGGAGTCCGCGCCCGGCGCCGAGGAGGACGAGTTCACGCCCGGGACACTGGGCACCGGCGAGGCCAACCTGGCCAGCAGCCTCGCGACGCCCTACACGCGCGAGACGCTCGGCGAGCGGCTCCGGGAGACGCACGCCGACGCCTGGCTCAGCCTGCAGGAGCGCGGCGCCAACACGCTCTTCCTCGCGCTCGGCATGCTCCGCTGGCGGGAAGAGGAGCCGTCCACGCCGGACCGCCTCGCGCCGATCCTCCTCGTGCCCGCGAAGCTGGAGCGCAAGAGCGCCCGCGCGCAGTGGGCGCTCGCGGCCGCCGACGAGGATCCGGGCGTCAACCTCTCGCTCGCCGAAAAGCTCCGCGCGGCCTACGGCCTCAGCCTGCCCGTCGATCCGCCCCTCGAGACCCTCGAGGACCTCGAGAAGCTCTTCGCCGCGGTCGAGCACGCCGTCGCCGAGCGGCCGGGCTGGGGCGTCATGCGCGACCGCATGGCCCTCGGCTTCTTCGGCTTCGGCAAGTTCCTCATGTACCGCGACCTCGATCCGGCCAACTGGCCGGCGGAGCGCTCGCCCGCGCGCCACGACGTCCTCGCCGGGCTCCTGCGCGACGGCTTCCGCGACCGCGGCGGCGTGGACGCGACGAAGAGCCTCGACGTCGTCCGCCCGCCGGGCCCGACGATGGAAGTCATGGACTGCGACAGCTCGCAGGCCGAGGCGCTGGCGGAGGTCGCGGCCGGCCGCCACCTGGTCATCCAGGGGCCGCCCGGCACGGGGAAGAGCCAGACCATCAGCAACCTGATCGCGGAGGCCGTCTACGCCGGGAAGAAGGTCCTCTTCGTCGCGGAGAAGCTCGCGGCCCTCGAAGTCGTCGAGCGGCGCTTGCGCAACATCGGCCTCGGCGAGCTCTGCCTGGAGCTGCACAGCGACAAGTCCTCGAAGAAGGAAGTGACCTCCGAGCTCGCGCGCACCCTCGCGTCGGGCCGGCCCGAGGCGCCGCCCGAGGCCGCCCTCGTCGAGGGCCTCGAAGCGCTGCGCGCGCGCCTCAACGCGCACGCGACGGCCGTCGGCACCCCGGTGGGGAGCTCGGGGCTGGCGCCCTTCGACGCCGTGGGTCGGCTCGAACGCCTGCGGCCCAAGGCCCTGCCGCGCGTGCCCGGCGCGCCGATGGCGGAGTGGCCGGCCGCGCGCTTCGAGGAGGCGCTCGACCGGGTGGAGGACCTGGCCGCGAAGCTCGCGGAGATCGGGACCCCGGCGCGGCATCCCTTCGACGGCTGCGGCCTGACCGAATGGCTGCCCGGCGACCGGGAGAAGATCGACGCGGCCCTCGCCGCGGCGGCCGCGGCGACCCGGGCGGCGCGCGACGCGGCCGCGGAGCTCGCGAAGGCGTTCGGCGCGGAGCCCGCGCGCGACGCCGGCGAGCTCGAGGCCTGGCTGCGCGTCGCCGCCCTCGCGACCGCCGCGCCCGACCTCGGCGGCGTCCCCCCGATCGGGGAGTCCTGGACGAAGAACCCGACGCCGTTCACGCAGGCCGTCGCCGCGCTCAAGACGCTCACGACCCGCCGCGAGAAGTGGGGCTCCCGCGTGATCCCCCAGGCGTGGACGGCCGACCTCCTCCAGGCGCGCGGCGACATCAACGCGGACGGAAGCTCCTGGCTCAAGCGGCTCTTCTCGGGCCGCTACAAGGCGGCGAAGCGCCTCGTCCAGGGGCTGAGCCGGCCGCCGATCCCCAAGGGGCCGATCGAGCTGCTCGAGACCGTCGACGCCGTCCTCGAGGTCCAGGCGGCGACGAAGGACGTCGAGGCCCGCGCCGCCTCCGCGCGCGCGTACGTCGGCGAGAAATGGAAGGGCGCGGACTCGTCCTACGAAGAGCTGGGCGGGCTGGGCGACTGGGCGATGAAGTTCCGGGCGGCGGTGCTCGAGGGCAACCTCCCGCCGACGCTGGGCGGGTGGGTCGTGGGCGCCTGGG
>DASVNH010000108.1:0-6201 GCA_036383955.1 Planctomycetota bacterium
GAGCGTCCGGCCCTGCGACTCCGCGAGCAGGTGCCGGTGCTTGAGGATCGACCCCCGGCTCTGCTTCTTCGCCGCGTCCACCAGACCCTGGAGCGCCGTCGGGATGTCGGAGTTGGCCGTCACCTGGTGCACCAGCCCCAGCGCGTGCGCCTCGTCCGCGTCGATCTCCGGATCCGTGAACACGATCCGCTGGGCCTGCGCCGCCCCGATCATCCGCGGCAGCCGCCACGACAGCCCGCCGTCCATCGACAGGCCGACCCGGCCGTAGCCGAGCCTGAACTTCGCCTCGGGCATCGCCACCCGGAGGTCGCCCGCCAGCGCGAGCGCCATCCCGCCGCCCGCTGCGATCCCGTTCACCACCGTCACCACCAGCGCCGGGCTCGACGCCAGCGTGTCCAGCACGTTGTGGAAGGACGTCGCGAGCTTCCCGAGATAGTTCGACGTCTCGCCGCTGGCCTTCGCCGCCTCGAGGTCCCCGCCGGCGCAGAAGCCCTTGCCTTCGCCGGTGATCAGGACCACCCGCAGCTTTTCGGAGTCGCTGACCCCGCGGACGATGTCGCCCAGCTCCCGCAGCATCTCGCGGTCGAAGGCGTTCATCTTGTCCGGCCGGTTCAGCGTGATCTTCGCCACCAGCCCGCCCATCCCGACTTGAACCTTGATCGCGCCGCTCATCGCTCTTCTCCGGTCAATCGGCCCAGTTCCCGGTACTTGCGGTACAGCTCCAGCGGAGACCACTCGTCCCCCGCGGCGAAGTCGTAGCCTAGACGGCCCAGGACCTCGAACTCGCGGAGCAGGACGTCGGCGTCGCGCCCCGGCTCCTCGGGGCGGCGGATGTCGAGCACCCACTCCTCCCCGCGCCGGACGTAGCCGCGCTCCGCCAGCTCCCCGGGATGCGCTTCCCCAAGGACGTGGAGCCGGCGCAGCGCGGGATGCGCCTCCGTGACACGCGCCACGATGGGCCGCACAGGTCTCCAGTATATCCTATACTTCCTCGATGAAGCTGACCTTCCACGGCGCGGCCCGCTCCGTCACCGGCAGCCGGCACCTCCTCGACATCAGGGGCCAGCGCGTGCTCTTCGACTGCGGCCTCGTCCAGGGCCGCCGCGAGGAGGCCGCCAAGCGCAACCGCCACTTCGGCTTCGATCCGAAGGAGGTCGACGCCGTCCTCCTCTCCCACGCCCACATCGACCACTCCGGCGCCCTTCCCGCCCTGGTGAAAGGCGGGTTTTCGGGGCCGATCTTCGCGACGTCCGCCACCGCCGACCTCGCCGCCGTGATGCTCGAGGACTCGGCCTTCATCCAGCAGCGGGACGCCGAGATGGTCCGGAAGTTCGAAGGCCGCGCGCCGGAGCCGCTGTACGGGATCGACGACGTCCGCCGCACCGTGGCGCTTTTCAGGCCGCTGCCGTACGCGAAGGAAATCGAAATTTTCCCCTCGGTGAAGGCCGACTTCCACGACGCGGGGCACATGCTGGGGTCGTCGCTCATCCGCCTGCGCGCCGAAGGCCGGACGCTGCTCTTCTCGGGCGACCTGGGCCGGGCGTCGCTGCCGATCCTGCGCAGCCCCGAGCTGCTCACCGGGGCCGATTCGCTGATCTGCGAGAGCACGTACGGCAACCGGACGCATCCGCCCGAGGAGGACGAGGCCAACGAGCTCGAGGCCCTGATCAAGCGGGTCGTCGAGCGCCGGGGCAAGATCATCATCCCCGCGTTCGCGGTCGGCCGCACCCAGCACCTCACCTACCGGCTGAAGCGGCTGCGCGGGCGGATCCCCGAGGTGCCGGTGTTCGTCGACAGCCCGCTCGCGGCGAACGTGACGGACGTCTACCGCCGCCACCCCGAGTGCCACGAGCCGGGCACCTGGGAGAACGGCGACCCGTTCGGCTTTTCGCTGCTGCGCTACACGCGCTCGCCGGAGGAGTCGAAGAAGCTGAACCGGCTCGAGGGCCCGGCGATCATCATCGCGGCGAGCGGCATGTGCGAGACGGGCCGGATCCTCCACCACCTCGAGAACCACGGGCCCTTCGAGCGGAACTGCATCCTGTTCGTGGGCTACCAGGCGGAGTACACGCTGGGCCGGCGGATCCTCGACGGCCAGAACCCCGTGCGCGTCTACGGCCGGCCGGTGGAGATCCGCGCGGAGATCCGGAAGATGGACGGCCTCTCGGCGCACGCCGACCGCGGCGGCCTGGAGGCCCTGGTGAACGCGCACAAGAAGACCTTGCGCGACGCCTTCATCGTCCACGGCGAGCCCGACGCCGCCGAGGCCTTCTCCGGCTGGATCGGCGGCAACACCCAGGCGCGCGCCCTCGTCCCCGGCCTGGGCCAGGAAGTCTCCCTGTAGAATCACGAATCAAGAATCACGAATCACGGGGGGCGCAAGGTGCCCATTCCGATTCCCGAAGAGGATGGTCTCACGGCGCCGGCGCGCCACATCCTGCGGGCACTCCATCCGCTTCCGGGGGCGCGCACGTTCATCAAGACGGACAAGATCCTTCACGCGGCCCATGCCGAAGACCGGACGATGCCGCTCATGGATCTCTTCGCGATCCTGGCGCGGATGGTCCAGCCGTGGGTCTGCCGGTATCCGGTCCTCGAGGCGCAAGGCAACTTCGGAAGCATCGACGGCGATCCGCCGGCGGGCATGCGCTACACCGAGCTCGCCCGCTTCAAGGACGAGCAGCCGCCGATTCCCCGGCTCCTCTGCAACGGAGCCTGGGCCCACAGCGGAACCTTCGCGGCCCAGCCGAATCCGGAGGCCTCGGACGACGCGTCACTGATCGATTGCGTCCCGGAGGAGCCGATCCAGGGGGGTGAGCTGCTCTCGTTCCTGCTTCCGCACAATCTGGGGGAAGTCGCCCGAGCGATCACTCTTCTTCTCGACCGCCCGCGGTCCAGCGTTGAAGAGGTGCTCCGCGTTCTTCCGGGCCCGGACTTTCCGACGGGGGGTATCCTGACGAACCCCGAAGCGCTCCCCGCGCTTTATGCCACCGGGAAAGGCGAAGCGCGAATTCGCGCCCGCATGCGCGTCGACACCATACCTAGGAACAAGTTCTGCGTCGTCATTTCGGAGATCCCCTTCGGGATGTCGAAGACGGACTTGATCGAACGAATGGCCGCCGGGGTCAAGGATGGAAGCCTGACGGACATCGCCGATATCCGGGATATGACACAGAGGGACGACCTGCGCATCGAGATCGAAGCGGCTCGGGACAAGGATCCAGCCTGGGTCCTGCATCAGCTGTCGAGCGATCCCCGGCTCGAAAGCGTGATCCAGGTCAGAATGGTCGTACGTCGCGCGGGACATGCGAACACCGTAGGCCTGATAGACCTGCTTCGGATGTCCTTGGACAACCTTCCCAACAACCCGAGGCACGTGCTGGCCGAATGGGCCCTGCGCTCCGACGCCCGCCGCTCCACGATCCGAAACTCCTGATTTCTCAATCACCCCCTCCCGACTCCGCCATGCTTCCTTCGTGATCGTCCCCCGCCCTGGCTTCCGGCTTCCGGATTCTGGATTCCTCGTCGTTCTCGAAACCGTCCTTGTGGATCCCCGGTACTCTTGGTCTGGAGGGATCGAGCGATGACGTTCCTGCTCCTGGCGCTGGCCGTCCAGAATCCCGTCGACGCCTACTTCGACCAGTGGTGGAAGGACAACGGCGTCGAGGCCTCGCCGCGGGCGGACGACTACGCGTTCCTGCGGAGGGCGTCGCTCGACGTCCTCGGCCGCCTCCCCAAGCCCGACGAGATCCGCGCGTTCGTGGCGGCGCCGGACCGCGCGAAGAAGATCGACGAGCTGCTCGCCCACCCCGACGCCGCGGAGTTCTTCGCCGACACCTGGCTGCGCGTCCTGCTCGCCTACAAGTTCGAGGAGACCGCGCCCATCAAGATGAACTTCCCCGCCTTCCGCGGCTGGCTGAAGGACGCCTACGCCAAGGACCTCCCCTACAAGGATTTCGCGACCGCCCTGCTCTCGGACCACGGCGACAACATCAAGAAGCCCGCCAGCAACTTCATGCTGGTCGCCCTCGACCCGATGGAGCCGCCGCACGAAGTGACCAACCGCGTCACCCGCGTCTTCCTCGGCGTCCAGATCCAGTGCGCGCGCTGCCACGACCACCCCTTCGAGAAGTGGTCCCAGGAGCAGTTCTGGAGCATGACCGCCTTCTTCAACGGCCTCAAGGGCAAGGCCCGCCAGACCTTCGACGGCTACGGCGTCAAGCTCAGCTCCGAGCCCAAGGGGATGATGATGATCCCCGACACGAAGACGGAGGTCGCGCCGAAGTTCCTCGACGGCCGCAAGCCCGACGGCGAGGAGCCGCCGCTCAAGGCGCTCGCGCGCTTCACGACGTCCCACCCCCGCTTCCTGCCGGCCATCGTCAACCGCGCCTGGGGCCACTACATGGGCCGCGGCTTCGTCGAGCCCGTCGACAAGTTCACCGAGAAGTCCCGGCCGAGCCATCCGGAGCTGCTCGACGCCCTGTGCGCCGACTTCGAGAAGAGCGGCACGAGCCTGAAGGCGCTGTCGCGGCGGATCATGACGTCGAAGGCCTACCAGGCCGGCAGCGCGGCCGGGAAGGACGTCGACCCGATCTCCCACGCCGCCATGCACCTGAAGCCGCAGAACCCGGTGCAGGTGCTGAACACGCTGACCTACACGCTGAACATGGACGTGTTCCTGAAGCAGTTCTACCAGGGCTTCCTGAAGAGCTTCGGCGACGACAACTTCTTCGCGAAGAGCTACGGGAATCCCGAGGTGTTCCGGATGTTCCTGCACCTCTACGCGCAGGGCCTGCTCGCGCCGACCGGGCAGGCGCCGGAGGAGACGAAGTACACGGGGAGCGTGCGGCTGGCGCTCAAGCTGATGAACGGGAACGACCTCCAGAATCTCGTGAAGGCGGAGTGGGGGCGGCTGGCCGAGATCCTGAAGAAGGAGCCGGCGCCGGAAGGCCGGATCGAGGAGATCTTCCTCACGCTGCTCTCGCGGCCGCCCGACGCCCTGGAGAAGGCGCGCTACGTCGAGTACGTCGCCCGCAAGAAGGGCGACAAGAAGGCCTACGAGGACGTGTACTGGGTCCTGCTGAACTCCACCGAGTTGATTTTCAACCACTAGTGTTACGAAGCATCCAGTTTGATTTGTAACAAGAGGCCGAACATGAACTGTGGATGCAGCCGGCGCGACTTCGTCCGCCTGACGCTCGGCGGGACCGCGCTCGCCGCCCAGCCCGCGTGGGGGCAGGCGACCGCCGCCAAGAACGTCATCCTGCTCTGGATGCAGGGCGGGCCGAGCCAGCTGGAGACCTTCGACCCCAAGCCGGGCACCGAGCACGGCGGGCCGACGAAGGCGATCGAGACGAAGACCCCCGGCCTCCTCGTGAGCGAGCACCTGCCGAAAGTCGCCGCGGTGTCCGACAAGTTCAGCGTCATCCGCACCCTGAACTCGAAGGACCCGAACCACGACACCGCGCGCTACCTGCTCCACACCGGCTATCGGACCGACCCGACCGTGGAGCACCCGCACCTCGGCAGCCTCATCACCCACGAGCTCGGCACGAAGGCCGAGGGCCTCCCGGGCTGCATCACCATCGGGAAGGACGCGACGACCGGCTCCGGCTACCTGCCGCCCGAGCTCGCCCCCCTCCAGGTCGAAAAGATCGACAACCCCCTCGAGGACCTCAAGCTGCCGGCCGCCGTCAACGCTTTCCGACTCGCCGACCGCGAGGCCCTCCTCAAGGCCCAGAACGCGCGCTTCACGGCCGGCCACCCCGACCTCAAAGTCGAGTCCCAGCAGAAGGCCGTCGAACGCGCCTTCAGCCTCATCCGCTCCCCCAACCTCAAGGCCTTCGACATCGGCCAGGAGCCTGAAGACGTCCGCGCGCTGTACGGGACGTCGCCGTTCGGCAAGGCCTGCCTCATGGCCCGGCGGCTCGTCGAGGCCGGCGTGCGCTTCGTGGAAGTCGCGCTCGCCGACTGGGACACCCATGCCGACAACTTCAACCGCTCGAAGGCGCTGATGGGCCAGCTGGACCCGGGGATGTCGGGCCTGCTCACCGACCTCGACCGCCGCGGCCTCCTCCAGGAGACGCTGGTGGTGTGGATGGGCGAATTCGGCCGGACGCCGAAGATCAACGGCGGAAAGGGCCGCGACCACTTCACGCGGGCCTTCTGCGCGGCCCTGGCGGGCGGCGGCGTGGCGGGCGG
>DASVNH010000109.1:0-15571 GCA_036383955.1 Planctomycetota bacterium
CGGGTCCCCCCCTGCCCCCCGGGGGGACGGGGGGATCACTTGGTCTTTGGTCCTTGGTCTTTGGTCCTTTCGAGCAGGAGCAGGTGCTCGCGGCGGTCGGGGCCGCCGGACCAGTCGCGGCGGTGCTGCGACGCGCCGGCCGTGATCGTCCATCCGATCTCGGCCGCGATCGCGGGCACGATCACGTCGGCCTTGATCGGCGTCTCGCCCACCAGGCCGTCGCCGATCAGCAGGATCATCTTGCCCGCCGGCGTCAGCGCGGGCGAGAAGCGCGCCAGGACCGCCTTCAGGTCCGCCACGTAGCCGCGGCCCTGCGCGCGCCGCGCCCCGATCTCCCGCATCACCGGAAAGGCCTTGTCGCTGTTGAAGATCCCGTAGCGGCGGTCCTGGTTCCAGGTGTAGTCGTAGGTCCCCGCGTAGGGCGGCGAGGTCAGGAGGAGGTCGACCGTCCCCTTCGCGACCTCCGCCTTCCGCGCGTCCTCGCGCTTCAGCTCCGGCTCCAGGTAGGCGACCTTCCGCTTGTAGAGGTTCGAGCTCAGCTGCAGCAGCCCCTTGGTCAGCTCCGACGTCTTCTCCCGGAACCAGCGGAACGCCGCGTGGCGCGGCTTCGCCCGGTGATAGATGTCCATCTTCACCATGCTGTCGCTCACCTGCCGCGACAGCCGCACCAGCAGCGACGCGAGGACCACCTTCATCAGGCGCCGGAACGGCTCGTCCTCCGCCTGCATCCGCTGATACAGCGCGCCGATCTCCCGCAGCGTGTGCGGGTCGTACCACTCCCGCTCCTGCATCGTCCAGGCCGGCAAGGAGAGCTCCGACGCTTCGCTGTCCGACCAGGCGCGCTCGGCGACGCCCAGGGCCGCCTTCTCGAAGGCGCGGCACTGGTCCGGATGCCAGACCCGCGTCCGCGCCCAGGCGATCTCGATCGCCGGGCCCACGATGTCGAAGCCGGTGAACGCCCGCCCCGCCCGCACCGCCTCGAGCGCCACCGTGCCCGAGCCCATGAACGGATCCAGGATCTTGCCGCCGGGGAACGCCTCGACGACCTGCCGGGCGGTCTCCGGATGCATGCGGGCGGGATAGGCGTGGAAGCCGTGCGTGAAGGGCATCGCGGCCTTGCGGTCGACCTGGAGGCACTTGCCCAGGATCTCCGACGCGGCCGGATCGCCCGCGAGGCGGACTTTCCCTCCGGTCTGACTGAGGCTGCGCTTGCGGTGGTCCATCCCTGCCGTTAGTCTGTCGCGGTGAGCCGCGTGATCTGGATCGTCCTCCTGGGGGCGTGCAGTCTACCCGAAGAAGCCCCCCTGAGCGAGCACGTCTTCGCCGAGCCCCACATGGGGACCCGGATCACGATCAAGATGTGGGCCGACACCCCCGGCCGCGCCGAGCGGGCCGCGAAGGCGGGCTTCGACGTCTTCCGCCGCCTCGACGCCCTGATGAGCGACTACAAGCCCGACAGCGAGCTCAGCCGCCTTTCGGACGCCGCGGGCTCCGGGCCCCAGGCCGTCTCGCCGGAGCTCTACGACGTCCTGGTCGAGTCCAAGCGGATCGCCGAGCGGACGGGCGGCGCCTTCGACGTCACGATCGCCCCCGTCGTCCTGCTCTGGCGGAAGGCCCGCAAGGAGCGCGCCCTGCCCGCTCCCGACGTCCTTCAAGCGGCGCGCGCCAAGGTCGGGCACGCCGACCTGGCCCTCCACCAGGGCCGCGCCGAGCTCAAGCGCGCCGGCATGCGCCTCGACCTCGGCGGCATCGCGAAAGGCTACGCCTGCGACCAGGCCCTGGCGGCGGTCGCGAAGGAGGGCGTCACGCGCGCCTACGTCGACGCGGGCGGCGGGATGTCGATCGGCGATCCCCCGCCGGACCGCCCGGCCTGGCGGATCGGCATGATCGGCGACGCCCGCCGCGTGCTGCTCCTGAAGAATTGCGGCGTGGCGACGGCCGGCGATCTCGAGCAGTTCGTCGAGATCGAAGGACGTCGGTACTCGCACATCGTCGATCCGGCGACGGGGCTCGGACTCACGAACCGGGCCATGTGCACGGTGGTGGCGCCGACCGGCTTCGCGGCGGACGCCGTGGACACGGCGATCTGCGTCCTGGGCGCGGAGCGCGGCTTCGCGCTGGGCGGCTTCGAAGCCTGGATGAGCTGGGTGGAGGACGGGCGGGTCCGTTCCGCCGAGACGCCGGGCTTCAAGGCGCTCGAGGATCAGCGGAGCGGGCCGTAGCCGAAGACGTCGCCCAGCGCGTTCGTGTCGCCGATGACTTCCTGGGAGTAGTCCGCGCGCCAGAACGCCCAGCGGCCGTCGCCGGAGATCGTGGGGACGACGAACAGATCCTCGAGCGTCGTGACGCCCGGCTCGATGATGCCTTTGGAGATCACCCGCGTACCGCCTCCGCTCGTATCGGCGACTCGGATGTCCAGATCCGTCAGACCCGGGAGCCGAGAAGCGGTGTACGCGATCGAAAGGCCGTCGACGCTCATGGCGGCGCGGTCGCCGACCAGGACCGGATTGAAGATGCCGAAGAGGAAGCAGTCGTTGGCGACGACCCGGTTCACGGGATTCAACGGATCGCTGTAGTCGCGCACGATCAGCGGAAATCCCAGGTCCCCGCTGTTGGGCGCGAGCGCCAGGTTGCCGCCCTGGAAGGCGAACCCGATGAGGCTCCCGTCGCCGTTGACCGAGGTCGAGGTGCAGTGATTGCTGGCTTCGGCTCCGGCGAGCCCGTCCATGCGCGAGACCAGCTCGACGACGCTGCCGTCGCGCGAGGCTCGGTAGATCTTTCGGAAGCTGTTCGTCCCTCCCGCGATGAGGTTTGTCGCGCGGGACTCGAAGACGATCCATTCGCCGTCGGCGGAGACGACGGGATTGGTGGCGGCGTTGTTGCAGGGGGTTCCCGGCGCCCCGAAGGCGTGCGAGATCAGCCGGGTCGTCGAGCCGGCCGTCAGATCGGTCGCGAAGATCTGCGCGACGGGGCTCGGCGCGTAGGCGGGGTTCGTCTCGATGTTGCTCGCCTCCGAGGCGAAGGCGATGACCTGGCCGTTGCCGGACACCGAGGGCGTGAAGCAGTTGCCGTCGATCGGCGTGGACGGGTTGGTGGACGGGAGCGTCGGGATGATGAGGCCGACGGTATTGCTGAATCGGTTGTAGCGCCAGATCGTGCTGAAAGCCTCGGGGCCGGGGGTCGCCGGATCGTCCCCCAGGTCCCGCCGGGACGTGAAGATCACCCAATCCCCGTCGTTCGACATCGACGGGCTCTCGCAGTCGGCAAGCCCGGCCTTGTTCGTTTCAAAGACCAGGCGGGACGCGGACGTCACGGTCTGGGTGTTCCGGTCGCGGATCAGGATCTCCCGGAAGCTCGGCTCGGTCCGCGCGAGGTTGAGGGCCCGCGACTCGAAGGCGACGAGGCTGCCGTCGAAGTTGGCCGTCGGCCGCGTGCTCGGGCCGTCGGCGGGCGCGAAATTCCTCGCGACCGAGACCCGGAAGCTGATGGGCCCGGAGCTGACGTCGCCGAGGTTGCCGTCGCAGCCGCTGCCGCCGGGCAGGCCGACCGCCGCCAGGGCCAGAAGGAGCAGGACCAGTAATCTCTTCATCCGCCTCTCCTCAGATCTCGTAGGTGAATCCGAGGGCCATATTGAACGAATCGCCGCCGAAGTCGATGCCCACGTCGATGACCCACACGCGGCCGCGCTCGTCGGTGATCGAGATGCCGATGCCGGCGGTGCCGATGTTGAACGTGGAGTCGTCCGTCTCCAGCACCAGCTTGTAGGTGCTGGTCATGGGCAGGTCGTCGGGGTCGTCCCAGGGAGCGTTGAAGCGGCGGTAGCCCAGGCGCGGATAGACGGACACGCGGTCGGTCATGGAGATCCGGTATTCGACGCCGAAGGAGACGTTCAGGGCGTCCTCGAAGCCGGGCTGACCCTGGAACGCCGGATCCTCGGCCGTCTCGCTCCACTCCACCCATTGGAGGTCGACGGTGGTCCGCAGCCTCAGCTCCTTCAGGAAGTATCCGGTCAGCCCGACGTTCAGCTGCTGCGGCATGTCGAAGGCCGGCAGGATGCGGGGCTCCGTGTTGAAGTGCCAGTTCACCGCGCTCTGGTAGGCCGACCCGAAGTTGATCTTGACCGTGTCCTTGTCGTCGTAGAGGCCGACGAGCAGGCCCAGGCCCCAGCCGGGGGCCGTCGCGTTGTCCTCCCGGGACACGGTGGGGGTGTTGATGCGCCAGCGTTCGTAGCCCATGTCGATCGCGGCGCCGACCGACACGTGCGTCAGGAAGCCCGTCTCGCCCTCCCCGCGGAGCCGGAAGTCCTTGGCGATGCTGGCGCGGAAGCGGCTGAACGACTCCTCCATGTTCGTGTCCGGGCTGAAGACCGTCTGCGACGGATCCTCGGCGCTGTCCATCGTGTAGCTCAGGTGGTACGGCCGCGCGTAGCAGATCCCGATCGCCATCGGGGACTCGGCGGAGCCGATCTGGAAGACCAAGCCCAGATAGGAGGGGATGAAGGCCGGATCCACCAGCGTCGTCTGGGCGTCGGCCGTCGTCCGGGTCCCCGTCGAGGTGACTTCCTCCCCCAGCGGATAGGTCGTGTAGCTCTGGTAGGAGATCGACATCGCGCTCGGCTGCGTCGCGATCCCGGCCGGATTCAGCCAGACCGACACGGGATCGTCCTCGAAGGCGGTGTAGCTGCCGCCCATCGCCTTGGTCCGGGCGCCGAGCTGCTGGTCCTGCGCCGCCGCGGCTCCGGCCGCGGCCAGCAGGATCGCCAGGATGGCGATCGGCTTCATCCCTTCCCCTCCGTTCCCCTGGACCCCCGTTCGACGCCCTACTGACGCGGCTTGCCCGGCACGGGCACCGGCCGAACCGGATTCTCGCCGAGCTCGTATTTCTCCGGCGACAGATCCAGCTCCGACTCGAGGATCTCCTGCCAGGTGATCTTCTTGCCCGTGTAGGCGGCCTCGCGGCCCAGGATCGCCGTCAGCGTCGAATGCGCGACCTGCTCGCTTTCGTTGAGCGGCTTGCCCGCGCGGATGCTGTTGATCAGGTCCGTGTGCTCCTGGACGTAGGCCTTCGCGATCGAGATCGTGCCGTCGAATTTCCACGTGCGCTTGCCGTCGAGGTCGTAGATCTCGGCCTTGTAGAGGTCGACCGAGCCCTTGGTGCCGTCGAACTCCGCGTTCACGTAGCCCGTCGTGTTCGCCCACTGCCGGGCCATGCTCATGACGTGCGTCTTCTTCGCGTACTCGTAGTCGACCGTGAAGTGGTCCCAGATGTTGCCGAACTGATCGCCGGTCCGGACCGCCCGGCCGCCCGTGCCGACCGCGCTGACCGGCCGGCCGTTCATCATCCAGTCCGTCGCGTCGATCGTGTGGATGTGCTGCTCGACGAAGTGGTCGCCCGAGAGCCAGTCGAAGTAGAGCCAGTTGCGGATCTGCCACTCCATCTCCGACATCCCCGCGGCCCGCTCCTTGAACCAGAGCGCCCCGGTGTTGTAGTAGGCGCGGCCCCCCCGGAGCTCGCCGATCGCCCCGTCGTGCACGCGCTTCACCGTCTCCATGAAGCTCGTCTGGTGGCGGTACTGCGTGCCGGCGACGACCGCCAGCTTCTTCGCCGCCGCCTTCTTGCCCGTCTCGATCACCTTGCGGACGCCCGCGGGATCGACGGCCACCGGCTTCTCGAGGAAGACGTGCTTGCCGGCGGCCACCGCCGCCTCGAAGTGCATCGGGCGGAAGCCGGGGGGCGTCGCGAAGAGCACCAGGTCGGCGCTCGACTGCAGGACCTTTTGATAGGCATTGAAGCCGGTGAAGACGTTCTCCGCCGGCACCTTGAAGCCGGCGTGGCTCTTGAGCTGCTTGGCCGTCGCGTCGACCTTCTCCGGGAACATGTCGCCCAGCGCGACGAGCTGCACGTTCTCGGCCGCGTTCAGGCAGTTCTCCGCCGCGCCGGTGCCGCGACCTCCGCAGCCGACCAGCGCGATCTTGATCGTGGCTTCCTGCCCGCCCGCGTATACCTCGGGAACACAGCCCATGAACGCGGCCGTGGAAGAAACGGCGCCGGCCTTCAGGACGTCGCGACGCGAAAGCTTGCCCATCCGGATGTCTCCTTGTTTCCTACGGTACGACGGCGGCCGCCGCCGGGTTCGCGAATATACGACAACGGGCGGGTGCGGGTCCAGCGACCGGGCCTACGCCTTGCCGGGACGTCGGACGGGCCGGGCCTCGTGCGGGCCGAACTCGAGCTTGGGCGGCGTGAGATCGAGGTCGGAGTTGAACAGCTCGTCCCAGCCGATGATCTTGCCGGTGTAGGCGACCTCGCGTCCGAGAATCGACGTGAGCGACGTCTCGGCGATGCGGCGGGCGTCGTTCAGCGGCGTCCCCGCCCGGATGCTCTCGATGAGGTCGCGGTGCTCCTGGACCTGCGGGGCCGTCTCCTTCCCCTCGAACTTCCAGGGATCCTTCCCCGTGATGGTGCCGGACTGGGGCCCGTGGATGCAGGCCTCGCCCTTGGTCCCGGTGAACCACGACTCCACCTTGCCCGGCGTGCCCTTCCACTGCCGGCACATCGAGAAGATGTGGACGTCGTTCGGATACTCGAAGTCCACCGCGAAGTGGTCGTAGATGTTCCCGTACAGCGGCTCGATCCGGACCTGCCGACCGCCCACGCCGACCGCGCGGACCGGATGCGTCTTCATCACCCAGTCCATGGCGTCGATCTGGTGCACGTGCTGCTCGACGATGTGGTCGCCCGACAGCCAGTCGAAGTAGTACCAGTTCCGGATCTGCCACTCGATGTCCGACATCCCCTCGCGCCGCTCGAACTCCCAGAGATAGCCCGTGTTGAAGTAGATCCGCCCCGACACCACCTCGCCGATCTGGCCCTGGTGGATCCGGCGGACGGTCTCGCGCATCTTGGCGCTGTGGCGGCTTTGGGTGCCGGGGATGACGCCGAGCTTCCTGGCTTTCGCTTTCTCGCCCGCCGCGATCACCTTGCGCACGCCGACGGGATCGACGGCCACCGGCTTCTCGAAGAAGACGTGCTTGCCCGCGTCGACGGCCAGCTCGAAGTGCGCCGGCCGGAACCCCGGGGGCTGGCAGAGCATCACGTAGTCGACGTTCGAATCGAGGAGGCGCTTGATGGCGTCGAAGCCCGTGTAGCAGTTCTCGTCGGCCACCTTGAAGCCCGGCTTCTCCTTGCCGAGCTTCATCGTGGTGGCGACGCGGTCGGGGAACATGTCGGCCAGCGCGGTGACCTGGACGTTGGGCGCCGCGTCGAGGACGTTTTCGATGGCCCCGCGCCCGCGGCCGCCGCAGCCCACCAGGCCCACGCGCAGCGTGGCCTCCTGGGGCTCGCGCGGAAAAACAAAGGGGGCCGCCTCGTCGGCGGCCCCCTTGTTCTCGATCATCTCTTAGGCCTTTTTGCCCGGCCGCGGCACCTTCGCGGGCGGCACGGTCTCGTTCGTCACGTTCTCGGGCATCAGGCGCAGGTCCGACTTCATGAACTCGTCCCACTTCAGCAGCTGGCCCGTATAGGCCGCCTCGCGGCCCATGATGGCCACCAGGGTCGAGTTCGCCACCTGCTCGGCCTCGTTGAGCGGGTTCCCGTTCCGGATCGACGCGACCAGGTCCGTGTGCTCCTGCACGTACGCGTTCTTTCCGCCGCCGGGCGCCTTCCACCTCTCGCCGCCGAACACCTCGATCGAGTTCGAGCAGTTCGACTTGCCCTTGGTGCCGACGACCGCCTCGCTCACGTTGCCCGGCGAGTTCGGCCAGTGGCGGCACATGCTCATGATGTGCACGCCGTTCGGATACTCGTAGTCCACGCCGAAGTGGTCGTAGATGACCCCGTGCTCTTCCTCGATGTAGCTCTGCCGGCCGCCCACGGCCACGCAGTTCACCGGGTTCGCCCGCATCGCCCACTGGATGACGTCGAGGTTGTGGATGTGCTGCTCGACGATGTGATCGCCGCAGAGCCACGGGAAGTTGTACCAGTTCTTCAGCTGGTAGGTCAGGTCGTCCTGTCCCGGCTCGCGCTTGCGCGACCAGGGCTTGTTGCCGTTCCAGTAGGCGCGTCCCGCGACGATGTCGCCGATCTTCCCCTCGTGGATCTGCTGCATCGTCTCGATGTATTCCTTCTGGTGCCGGCGCTGCGTGCCCGCGACGACCGCCAGCTTCTTCTCCTTGGCGACCTTGCCCGCCTCGATCACCATGCGGACGCCGACGGGGTCGACGGCCACCGGCTTCTCGAAGAAGACGTGCTTGCCCGCGTCGATCGCCGCCTTGAAGTGGACCGGGCGGAAGCCCGGGGGCGTCGCGAGGATCACCATGTTCACGCCGGAGTCGAGCACCTTCTTGTAGGCGTCGATGCCGGTGAACAGCGCGTCCTCTTCGACCTTGAAGCCTTCCTTGCCCGACTTCTTGAGCTGGTTGAACGAGTTCTTGATCCGGTCCGGGAACATGTCCCCCATCGTCGTGATGCGCACATTGGGCGACGAGTCCAGGAAGTTCTCCATGGCGCCGGTGCCGCGGCCTCCGCAGCCGATGACGCCCGCCGTGATCGTGTCCTGGCCGCCCGCGTGCACCATGGGCGCGCCCGCGAGCACCGCGGCCGTGACGGCCGACCCCGACTTCACGAATTCGCGACGGCTGACTGTGTCCGACATGCTTTCGTTCTCCTCCGAGATCCCCATCACAAGTCAGTCTATATAACGGCACGGCGGGCGGTCTGGCGAGACTTAAATCCACCGCCGGCGAGCGGAGCGAGCCCTCCGTCGCTTCGTCAGACCTTGGCGGGATACTCGGGGACGATCAGGTATTCCTTCCGGCGGCGGCTGTAGCGCAGCGCCACCAGGATGGTCGTCGAGCAGCCCGAGCAGACCAGCGACGACCCGTACGACCAGGAATGCGCGGTGATGATCGTCCCGCAGCGGCAGGAGAAGTCGAGCGCCGGCGGCGGCACCGGATTGCCCAGGCTCTCCCGCGTCGAGGCCGACGACCCCGTCTCCCGCGGCTGGACCGAGCGCACCCCGGCGTCCAGGTAGACGGGCGTGTAGACGTTCGGCGGCACGTGCGTCAGCACGAAGCGGCGCCCGCAGTCGGTGCAGCGCCAGTGGGCCACGCTCAAGCCGTCGTGCACCCGCGCGCGCGGAAGGGCATGCACCACTCCGCACATACAGACGATTTTCGCGACGCCGCTCATGGCCTTCCTGGATTCTAGCACATGAGGCGTTCTTGAAGGGAGCGCCCCTTTCCTCTAGGATCGACCTCATGAGCTCTTGCGCGACGCCTCCCGACGACCTCCGCGGCTACGCCAAAAGCGGCGGCTGAGCGGGCAAGCTGAGTCCCCTGGACCTGCAGGGGCTGTTCAGCGAGCTGCGGTTGCGGCGGAACGACGACGTCCTCGTGGGCATCGAGACCAACGATGACGCGGCCATCTATCGTCTCAGCGACGATCAGGCGGTCGTGCTCACGGCGGATTTCATCACGCCCTTCATCGACGACCCCTATCTCTTCGGGCAGGTCGCCGCCGCCAACTCCATCAGCGACGTGTACGCGATGGGCGGCAAGCCCCTCGCCGTGCTCAACCTCTGCATGTTCCCGGTGAAGGCCGGCAAGGACGTCCTCGCCCGGATCCTCCAGGGCGGCCTCGACAAGACGCAGGAGGCCGGCGCCGTCCTCCTCGGCGGCCACACCGTCAAGGACGACGAGCTCAAGTACGGCCTCTCCGTGACCGGCGTCGTCCATCCCAAGCGCTTCACCCCCAACAGCGGCGCCCGCGTCGGCGAGGCGTTCATCCTCACCAAGCCCCTCGGCACCGGCCTCTACGTCACCGGCGCGAAGAAGGGCGTCGTCTCCAACGACGAGCTCAAGGCCGTCGCCCTCAAGATGGCCGCCCTCAACCGCGCCGCCTGCGAGACCATGATGGAGTTCGACGCCCGCGGCGCCACCGACATCACCGGCTTCGGCCTCGCCGGCCACACCTTCTCGATGGCCCGCGCCTCCAAGCTCGGCCTCCGCTTCTTCCACGACCGCCTCCCCCTCTATCCGCGCGCCCTCGAGCTCTCCGGCCTCGGCATGAAGACCGGCCTCAACGCCCCCAACGCCGAGATCGTCGCCGGCCGGATCGACTTCCAGGGCGCCTTCGACGACGCCGCCAAGGGCCTCTACTTCGACCCCCAGACCTCCGGCGGCCTCTTCTTCGGCGTCCTGGCCCGCGACGCCGACGCCTGCCTCAAGAAGCTCCACGAACGCGGCGTCGCCGACGCCCGGATCGTCGCGGAGTCGTTCGCCACCGACGTCCCGAAGCTCGAGATCGTCCGCGCATGAGGCGCCCGGCGCTCTGGGCGGGCCTCGCCCTCACCGCCCCCTGCGTCGTCCTCCTGGCCGCCCTCCCTGTCGGCTTCGTCATGGAACTGGGCAAGCAGATCCGCCTCAGGATCGTCAACCGCACGACCCGGCCCGTCCGCGTCACCGTCGTCGGCGTCGGCCGCGATCCCGCCGCCCCGCCCCGCGTCGCCGCGATCACCCTCCACCCTATCCTGCCTCTCCCCGCGTTCCGGGCCGTCGACCTCCTCCTCGAGCCCGGCGCCTCCCGCACGCTGTTCTACAGCGGCCGCCAGGTCGCCCCCCGCCTCCTCGCCGTGCGCGACGCGGAGCTCGCCGAGCTTCCTCTGCCGCCCGCCGCGGCGAAGCGGGACGTCGAGACCGGCCGCGAGATCGTGATCGACGCCTCGACGCCCCTGGCCCCGGCCTCCGAAGAGACCCGCGCGGCGCTGGACGGGCACACGCAGGCCTGGCCGTGGGCCGTCCTGCTCGCCGGCCCGCTCGGCACGTTCGGCTTTTTCCGTTTCAGACGGGCCCTGACGCGGGCGTAAGCTACACTCCTCGCACATGGCCCTCGTCGTCATCCGTTGTCCGTGCGGCTGCGTGTTCCGCCGGGATGAAACCTCCGAAAAAGTCTGCCCGTCGTGCGGCGCCTTTCACGAAGGCGGCGAAACGCTCGCCGAGAAGCTTTCCCCGGCGTCCCTGCGCAACCTGCTCGTGCTGGCGGGCTCGATTCTCGCCGGCCTCCTCATCGTCCTCCTGGCGATCCTCTACCGGAAACTCCAGCCGCCGCCGGAACCGGTTTCGACGGCCCCGGCCAGCCCGCGCCTCGCGCCCCGGCCCTTGAAGGCCGACGTCGCCCCCCCCAAGGCCGCCCCGCCGACGCCCGCGGCCCCGCCGGCAAAAGAAGTCGCGCTCCTGATCCCCGAGGAAGACGACCTCGATCCTCCGGAGGTCGCGCGCGCCTACCGCCTCGTCGCCCGCGCGAACCTGGGCGCCCTCGCCAAGACCGTCCTGCTCCTGTCCGACGCGAAGGAGGCCGCCGCCCGCCTCCAGGCGTCGCTCCAGGCCGAGCATGAGGAGCTGGCCGACCTCCTCCGCCGCCATCGCTTCAAGTCCGAGCTCAGCGCCCTTCCCCATCGGATCGAGCCGCGGGACGTCATCACGGCCTTCGCCACGGCCGCCCTCGATCCCGACCGCCCGGGCCCGTTCATCCACGAGGTCAAGACCTGGTTCCGCACCCTCCAGCCCGGGGCCGTCGCCCTCGTCTCCGTCCGCCGCGCCGGCGCGCCCCTCCTCCTCGCCATCTACGCGCCCACGTTCGAGGAGGACATCGCCTCCGTCATCCGCCTGACCGGCACCGTGGCCGGCGCGGGCGGCATCGGCGACGCGCAGGTCACCCGGCCCCTCGCGGCCGCCCTGCTCGACGAAACCCTCCGCCGCTTCGAGGCCCTGCATCCGGTCTATCGCGACGCCCTGCCCGCCGAGATCGCCCCGCGCCTCGACCTCCTGCTCCGCCGCGCCTCCGGCTCCGAGGACGACGAAGACTTCCTGCGCCACCGCGTCCTCAACTTCACCTTCCGGCCGATCGAGGAGGAGTACGCCGGGCTGCTCCGGAAGTCGGCCGAGCTCGAAGTCCAGGCCTACGCGGCGGTGCTGCCCGACGTCCTCCACTTCAAGGACGGCCGCCGCCTGACCGTCCGCATCCTGGAGGAGCCGGCCGGCCAGATGCGCGTGCGCGTCGCGAACGGCGAGGCCCGCCTGTCGACGGCCGATCTCTCGAAAGTCGAGCGCGGCCAGCCGGTCGTGAAGGAAGTCGAGGCGCGCTACGCGAAACACCGCGACGACATCGCCGGCCTGCTGGCGATCCTGCCCCTGGTCCGCGATGCGCGGATGAAGCCGCTGCGGGACCTCGTCTGCGCGCGGGTCCTGACGCTGGACCCGCTGCACGAGACGGCCTGGTCGGAGCTCGGCTTCCCCCGGCGGGCCGCCCCGTCCGCGACGCGGGAGCGCGACGCGGTCCGGATGAAGGACGGGACGAAGCGGATCGGCGTGATCGTGGAGGAGAACGCGGAGGGCGTCACGCTCGAAACCCCGATCCTCGGCGGCCGGGGCGAGACGCTCGGGACGGGCCGGGCGCGGCTGGAGCGCGCGGACATCGAGCGGATCGACCGGATGTCGGAGGAAGGCCGGGAGCTCGCGCGCGCGCGGACGGCGGAGCTGAACGACGCCCGGCGCCGCTTCGAGACGGAGCTGGCGCGGATCGCGCTGGCGCCGGCCGCGTTCCACGGCTTCAAGGGCGTGTCCGCGCGGGGGACGCACTTCGAGCTGCTCTCGGCGGCGCCCGAGCGGGAAACGCGGGAGGCGGCGCACGCGCTCGAAACGATCTTCGCGGCGTTCCAGAAGGAGTTCGGCGCGCGGCGGAACGCGGGCCGCCGCGTCCTCGTCCACTTCCTTCCCGACCGGGCGGGCTACGACGCGTTCCAGCAGGCCGTCCGGGGCGAGATCCTCTCCCATCCCGCCTACTTCAGCCTGAAGGAGAACCACATCGTCGCCTTCGACGCGGCGCGGAGCCCGGAGACGCTGGCCGCGCGCGAGGCGATCCAGCGCGCGAAGGACGACGTGGAGCGCCACCGCCGCGGCCTCGCCGAGGAAGAGGCGTCCGTGGAAAGCCGGCTCAAGGTCCTGCGCCAGTCCTTCGCGGACGAGGTCGCGGCGCGCCGCCGCGCGGCGGACGCGCTCGCGGGCGCGGAGCGGGACCGGGCCCTCAAGGAGATCGACGGCCTGGGCGAGCGGAACAACGCGCGCCTCCGCCAGTCCGAGCAGCGCTTCCGCGACCAGCTGGCCAAGGTCCGGCGGGAGGCGCGGCGGACCATCGAGACCCACCAGACGGCGGAGATCCGCGCCGGGGCCGTCCTCGCCGTCCGCGCCGCCGAGCTCCGCGCCACCCTCATCCACGAGGCCTTCCACGCCTTCGCCGCCAATTTCCTCTGGGCCGAGCTCGACAACGCCCGCCTGCCCCGCTGGCTCCACGAGGGCTTCGCGTCCTACTTCGAGACCGGCGTGCTCGAGGCCGGCGAATTCTCCCACGGCTCGCCGCATCCCCGCCACCTCGCCCTGCTGCGCGAACGCGCCCGCGCGGGCGCCCTGCTGCCCGCCGAGGCGACCCTCCGCGCCGGCCCCGAGACGTTCGCGGGCGACCACCTTTCGCCGGCCGTCGCCGACGTCCCCTACGCCCACGCCTGGCTTATCGCGCACTGGATCGCCTCGCGGGGCCTCGACCGCGACGCCCTGGACCGCTACGCCCAGGCGGCGGCCCGCGGCGCCGATCCCGCCGAGGCCCTGGAGACCCTGACCGGCCTGTCGCGCCCCGATCTCGACGCCGCCGTCCGTCTGCACCTCGACCGCCTCGCGGAGAAGCCCCGGTGAGCGAAACGTCGATGGGCGACGGCCCCCGCAACTTCTCCCCCACCCTCTGGACCGTCGTCCTCCGGGCGAAGGGCCGCTCGCGCGACGCCCTCGCCGAGCTCATCACCCTCTACTGGAAGCCCGTGTATTTTTTCATCCGGCGCCAGGGGCACGGCGTCGACGACGCGAAGGACCTCTGCCAGGACTTCTTCGCCGAGATCCTGGATCGCGACGTCCTCAAGAACGTCGCCCCCGAAAAAGGCCGCTTCCGGACCTTCCTGCTCACGGTCCTGAAGCGCTTCCTGATCAACCGGGCCGAGAAGGCGCGGGCGCTCAAGCGCGGCGGGGGGCGCGCGCCGGTGCCCCTGGACTTCGCCGAGGCGGAGCGCGTCTTCTCCGCGCTGCCCGCGGCTCCCGAGACGCCCGAGCGGGCGTTCTCGCGGCAGTGGGCGATCGACACCCTCCAGCGGGCGCTGGAGGCGCTCCGCGCGGAGATGGATCCGGCGGTCTTCGACGGCCTCAAGCCGCACCTGGCGGGCGAAGGCCCCGCCTACGCGGAGACGGCGAAGTCGATGGGGCTGTCGATTTCCCAGCTCAACAACGCGCTCCACCGCGCCCGCCGACGGTACCGGGAGCTGCTCCGGCGGGAGGTCGCGGCCGGGGTGGAGGACCTGGCGGAGGTCGAGGACGAGCTGCGCGGATTGTTTGAAGCGCTAAAGACCTGACGCGAAACCCGCATAGTATAGTTAGCCATGGCCATGTGTCCCCGATGCGGTTCTCAGGCTTTGCCTGATGGGACGTGCCCGCCCTGCCTCGCGGCCATGGCGGAGCATCCCTCGGGCCCCCCGCGGGAAGAGAGTCCGCTCACCCCCGGCGCCCTGTTCCGGGGCATGGAAATCCTCGGGCTGATCGCCCGGGGCGGCATGGGGATCGTCTACAAGGCCCGCCCGCCGGGAGTCGACCGCCTCTACGCCATCAAGATCCTTCCGCGCTCCCTGGCGGAGGAGGCCGAGTTCCGGGATCGCTTCGAGCGCGAGGTGCGCGAAATGGCCGGGCTCGGCCATCCCAACATCGTCGGCGTCCACGACTACGGCATCGAGAACGGCCTGGCCTTTCTCGTCATGGACTTCATCGACGGCCGCGGCCTCCGCGCGCTGCTCCGCAAGGGGCGGCTGCCCTACCCGGACGCCATCCGGATCGCGGGCGAGGTCTGCGAGGCGCTCGGCGCCGCGCACGAGCAGGGGGTCGTCCACCGCGACATCAAGCCCGACAACATCCTTCTCGACGCCTCGGGCCGCGTCAAGATCACCGACTTCGGCCTCGCCAAGGTGCTCGGCCGCGACGCCGCCCCGAATCTGACCGAGTCCAACATCGTCGTGGGCACGCCCCACTACATGGCCCCCGAGCAGATGGACCGGCCTCGGGAGGTCGACCGGCGGGCGGACGTCTATTCCTTCGGCGTCCTCCTCTACGAGATGCTGACGGGCGGGCTGCCGATCGGGCGCTTCGCCCTCCCCAGCGAGAAGGGCGCCGGCAATCGCGACCTGGACGCCCTGGTCGTCCGCTGCCTCGAGGCCGACCCGGCCAAGCGCTTCCCCGACGCCGCCGCGCTCAAATGGGCGTTTCAACGGGCCACCGGCGCCCCCGAAACCCCGGCCGCCCGTCCGGCCCGCGCCCGGCACGCCCGCAACGTCCCGCTGACCTGCGGGGCCTGCAACTGGACGTTCTATCTTTCCGCGAACGATCGGGGCCTGGTCAACTGCCCCTCCTGCCGCGCGCCGGTCAGCACCGGCGCGCCGACGCAGCGGCCCCCCACCGTCCGCCGCGAGGCGCCCGCTCCCCCTCCGCCG
>DASVNH010000110.1:0-13530 GCA_036383955.1 Planctomycetota bacterium
GTGGGACCCGACGTCCCCCGCCTTCCTGCTCGACGGCATCAACGGCAAGACGCTGGTGATCCCGACGGCCTTCTGCGGCTGGCGCGGCGAGGCCCTCGACGAGAAGACCCCCCTGCTCCGCGCGAGCGACGCCCTCTCCACGCAGGCGGTGCGGCTCCTGAAGATCCTCGGCTCGCACGCCACCCGCGTGAACACGACGGTGGGCCCCGAGCAGGAGTACTTCCTGATCGACCGCGAGTTCTACCTGCAGCGCCCGGACCTGATCAACGCGGGCCGCTCGCTCTTCGGCTCCAAGCCGCCGAAGGGCCAGGAGATGGAAGACCACTACTTCGGCTCCATCCGCCCGCGCATCCTGGCGTTCATGGCGGACGTCGAGCAGGAGTGCTACAAGCTCGGCATCCCGATCAAGACCCGGCACAACGAGGTGGCGCCCGCGCAGTTCGAGGTGGCGCCGATCTTCGAGGGCTCGAACGTCGCCTGCGACCACAACCTGCAGGTGATGGAGACGTTCCGGCAGGTCGCGAACAAGCACGGCCTGCAGGCGCTCTTCCATGAGAAGCCCTTCGCCGGCGTGAACGGCTCCGGCAAGCACAACAACTGGTCGATGGCCACGGACAAGGGCGAGAACCTCCTCGAGCCCGGCCACACGCCCGAGGAGAACGCGCAGTTCCTGGTCATGCTCTCGGTCGTGATCCGCGCGGTGAACAAGTGGGGCAAGCTGCTCCGCGTGGGCATCGCGCATTCGGGCAACGACCACCGCCTCGGCGCGAACGAGGCGCCGCCCGCCATCATCAGCGTCTACCTGGGCGACAAGCTGGCGGACGTCGTCGACGGCCTCATCAAGGGCAAGAAGGGCGCGAGCCGCTCGGGCGGGACGCTCGACATCGGCGTGCAGGCCCTGCCGAACCTGCCGCAGGACGCGTCGGACCGGAACCGGACGTCGCCGTTCGCCTTCACGGGCAACAAGTTCGAGTTCCGCGCGGTGGGCTCGTCGCAGAACATCGCCAAGCCGAACACGTACCTCAACCTGGCCGTCGCCGAGTCGCTCGACTACGTGGCGGGCGAGCTCGAGAAGCGCCTGGCCAAGAAGAAGAGCCTGCACGACGCCATCAACGAGGTCGTCGAGGCGGTCCTCGAGGAGAACGTGCGGGTCGTCTTCAACGGCGACAACTACTCGAAGGAGTGGCACGCGGAGGCCGAGAAGCGCGGCCTGCCGAACTTCCGGAACACGGTCGACGCCCTGACGGTCCTCGGGGACAAGGACGTCGTCGAGCTCTTCAAGAAGTACAAGGTGCTGACGGCGGAGGAAGTCGCCGCCCGCCAGACGATCGCCTACGAGACCTACTGCAAGACGATCAACATCGAGGCGCTGCTGACGGCCACGATCGCCAAGCAGCAGATCCTGCCGTCGGCCCTGGGCTACCAGAAGAACCTGGCGGACACGATCGTCGCGTCCAAGGCGGCCCTCAAGAGCGCCCCGACGGGCGCGGCCGAGGAGCTGCTGACGGAGGTCGGCGAGCTGACCGCGAAGCTGGCGACCGCGATCCAGGGGCTGGAGAAGGCCCACGAGAAGGCGGACGACCACCACGGCGATCCGGACGCCCACGCGAAGGCGTTCCGGGACAAGGTGATCCCCGCGATGGGCGAGGTGCGCGCCGCGGCGGACGCGCTGGAGAGCTGCGTCGACGACAAGCTCTGGCCGCTGCCGAAGTACCGCGAGCTGCTCTTCGTCTACTAAGATCCGAGCGATTCAAGAACGGGCCCGGAGGGCGACCTCCGGGCCCGTTTTCTTTTGCCCGGAGCCCGACGTCCGGAACCCGGAACCCGTGAGGGGATCCGGGGAGCCGAAGAGGAGATCCGGAGAGGAGACGGATCCGCGGATCCATTTCCGGGAGAGCGAAGCGAGCGACCGCCGGCTGCGGCATACTTCAATCGTGGGTAAGGGCGGGCTCCGGGGGCGCTTTGTTCAAGAGCATCTCGCCAAGCGCGAGCGGCCCGGAGAGGTCGTGGTCGCGACAGGCCTGCTGGGCTGCTTCACGTTGCCGATCGCCATCGCCGGAGCGGCCATCGCCGTTGCCGTGGTCGCCGGCAACCTGCCGCCCGTCTCGCTCCTGGTGTCGCTGCACGCCGCGGTCTTGGGCCTGAGCCTCTGGGGCCTATGGCGAGGGGCCCTCTGGGGCTGGTTCCTGGCCGCCATCCTCCTGGGGATGTTCAGCCTGGCGGCCTTTCTGGGAGCGGTCCGGTCGGTCCTGGCGGGCGCCGACGGTCTCGTGGGCGCGACCCTGTTAGGGACCCTCGCCTTTCTCGGAGCCGCGCCCCTCGTCCTGCTGGTCAAGGCCCGGGCGCGGTACCAGGCGTGGGCGAACAGCAAGAATAGCGGGAGCGGATAGGCGGGCGAGCGAAGCGAGCCGACGTCTTGGCTCTAGGGTCTAGGCTCTTGGCTCTAGACCTCCATTACTTCCTTGGTCTTCTTCTCGACGGTCTCGTTCGCCTTGCCCTCGTACTCCTTGGTGAGGCGGTCGATCTCTTCCTTGGTGCGCTTGAGCTCGTCCTCGGACATGCTCTTGTCCTTCTCCTCGCCTTCCGCCTGCTGGTTGCCGTCGCGGCGGATGTTGCGGATGGAGACCTTGGCCTTCTCGCCCTGCTCCTTCACGAGCTTGGCCATCTGCTTGCGCCGCTCCTCGGACATCGGCGGCACCGAGAGGCGGATGAGCTTGCCGTCGGACTGGGGCGTGAGGCCGACGTCCGACTTCTGGATGGCCTTGACGATCCCGTCGATGGCGCCGGCGTCGAAGGGCTTCACCACGATCATGCGCGGCTCGGGGACGGTGATCGAGGCGAGCGACTTGATGGGCGTCGGGGCGCCGTAGTAGTCCACCTTGAGGCCGTCGACCAGCGACGCGGAGGCGCGTCCGGTGCGGACGCCGCGCATTTCGTCGGTGAGGACGGCGACGGCCTTCTCCATCTTGTCCTCGGCCTCGAGGACGATGTCGTCGTAAGGCATGGCTACTTCCTCCCCTTGGGCTTGGGTTCGTCCTGGCCGATGAGGGTGCCGATGGGCTCGCCGGCGACGGCCTTCAGGATGTTGCCCTCCTCGCGGAGGTTGAACACGATGATGGGCAGCTTGTGCTCCATGCACATCGAGATGGCGGTCACGTCCATGACGCCGAGGCCCTTG
Source organism: Planctomycetota bacterium (assembly GCA_036383955.1). Taxonomy (GTDB): domain Bacteria; phylum Planctomycetota; class MHYJ01; order MHYJ01; family JACPRB01; genus JACQFK01. Next base: position 3,179 of record DASVNH010000110.1, read on the forward strand.
TTGAGGACGTCGAGGTACGACAGCCGCTCGAAGCGCTTGGCCTTGGGATTCTTGTGGGGGTCGTCGGTGTAGACGCCGTCGACTTTCGAGGCCTTCAGGAGGACGTCGCAGCCCAGCTCGGCGGCGCGCAGCGCGGCGGCGGTGTCGGTCGTGAAGTGCGGGTTGCCGGTGCCGGCGGCGAGGACGACGGTGCGGTTCTTCTCGAGGTGGCGGACGGCGCGGCGCCGGATGTACGGCTCGGCGACGCTGTGGACGGAGAGGGCGGTGCAGACGCGGGTGGAGAGGCCGACGTGCTCGAGGACGTCCTGCAGGGCCAGGGCGTTGATGACGGTGGCGAGCATGCCCATCGAGTCGCCGGTGGCCTTGGCGATGCCGTGCTTGGCGATCTCGCCGCCGCGGATGATGTTGCCGCCGCCGACGACGATGGCGACCTGGGTGCCGATGGAGCAGGCGGCCTTGATCTGCAGGGCGATCGACCGGACTTCGTCGATGTCGATGCCGCGATGGCCTTCCTTACAAAACGCCTCCCCGCTGATCTTCAGGAGGACGCGCTTGTATTTGGGCTCGGGCATAAGCGACGTTATTTGCCGAGCTCCATGCGGACGAAGCGGCGGAGAATGATGTTCTCCTTGATGTTGCCGACCTTCGACTTCAGGTAGTCGCCGTAGCTGCCCTTGAACTTGTCTTCCTTCGGATAGGGCATGCTCAGCAGGCACTTCTGGGAGTACAGGTTCTTTTCCATCTTCCCCTCGAGGATCTTGGCGGCGATCTCGGGGGGCTTGCCCTTCACGTCGTTGGCGTACTTCGCCTTCTCTTCCTCGACCAGCTTCGGGTCCAGCTGGTCCTTGGAGACGACGAGCGGGCTGAAGGCGGCGACGGCCACCGCGAACTCCTTGAGCAGCTCCTGGAAGTCGTCGCCCTTCGCCACGAAGTCGGTCTGGCAGGTGAGCTCCACCATCGCGGCGACCTTGCCGGTCGAGTGGATGTAGGCGCCGATGCGGCCTTCTTTGACGTCGCCGCCCTTCGAGGCGATCATGTCGGCCTTCTCGAGGCCCTTCTTCTTGATGACCTCGCGGGCCTTGGTGAAGTCGCCGGCCGCTTCTTCGAGCGCGCGCTTGCAGTCCATCATGCCGGCTCCGGTCTCTTCGCGGAGGCGGTAGACGTCCTTCGGATCGATGGGCATGGTCTTCTAGGCTCCTGCGGGGGGCGCGGCCGCCGGGGGCGCCGCGGCGGGCTGGGTGGGAAGCGCTGGACGGGGCGCGGGAGCGGGGGCCGCCGGACGCGGGGCGCCCATGCCCATGCCGCCGCCGCCGGGCGTCGACACGCGCCGGGGACGTCCGCCCTTGCCGATGTTGACGGCGCCGGCCTTCTCGGGGACCGAGATGCTGACGGCGCCGGCCTTCTGGATCTCTTCGGGACGGGGCATGCCGACGGGGTTCGCCTTGCCTTCGAGGATGGCGTCCGCCAGCTTGGTGACGATGATGTTGACGACCTTGATGGAATCGTCGTTGCCGGGGATGGCGACGTCGATGGCGTCGGGGTCGCCGTCGGAGTCGATCAGGGCGACGGTGGCCGCGCCGATCGTGTGGGCTTCGGCGACCGCGATCTTCTCCATCATCGGGTCGACGATGACGAGCGTGCTGGGCAGGCGGTCCATCTGGCGGAGGCCGTCGAGGTTCCGCAGCAGCTTGCGCTTCTCGCGGTGGATGGCCGACTGTTCCTTCTTCGAATAACGGAGGATGGTCGAGTCCAGCTCCCAGGTCTCGATCTCCTTGAGCCGGTTGAGCCGGGTCCGGATGGTCTCGTAGTTGGTGAGGGTGCCGCCGAGCCAGCGCTCGCTGACGTAGGGCATGCCGCAGCGGCGGGCCTGCTCCTTGATGACGCCGCCGGCCTGGCGCTTGGTCCCGATGAAGAGGACGAGCTCCCCGCGGGCCGCGAGGTTCTTCAGCACATGCCACGCGCGCACGAGGCCCTTGATGGTCTCGCGGACGTCGATGATGTGGATCAGGCTGTGCTTGGCGTGGATGTAGGGTCGCATCTTGGGGTTCCACCGGCTGACCTTGTGGCCGTAGTGGACGCCCGAGGCGAGCAGCTCGCGCGCGGAGATCGACAGCGGGGGCATTCGCTTCCTCCAACCGGGATACGACGACGTTTTCGGCCGAGTCCGCGCCCGCGAACGACGATCCGGCGGGCGAAGACGCGAGGGGAAAATGTAGCGGAACCCCCCGGCGGTGTCAACGGAAAACGTCCCCTCCCCCTCTATCCAGGACGATCCCGCGTCGCGCGCCGCGTCACGACGCGGCTCCCCTTTTTCTTCCACCCATTTCCCCCGCATGGTATAGTCCGGGCCTTCTCAGGGGAGGGTTGGAATGCGATCGTCCATCACGGGCTTCGTCGTACTGGCGCTGGCGTCGACCGCCTTCGCCCAGGACCAGCAGCTGGGCGCCCGCACCAAGGCGATGGGCGGCAGCTACACGGCCTTCGAGGACGATCCCGTCTCCGTCTGGCTGAACCCCGCGGGCATCGCGACGCAGCCCGACCAGATGTCCATCGCCTACCAGACCTACACCGCCTACCCCAAGGGCCAGGAGCGCGGGGCCGGCGACACCATCAATTTCACCGTCAACCCCGAGACGGTCATGGGCGATCCCGTCCTGCTCCCCTCCTTCCTCGGCCTCGTCTTCCAGCTGGGCGATCCCGAATCGCCCCTCGCGGTCGGCATCTGCTACGCCCGGCCCTACCTGCTCAACTACGCCATGGACCAGGTCACCAACCCCAACCAGACCACCTTCCAGCCCGAGGCCGAAATCGAGCAGTCCTTCTACCGCTTCCGCGCGGCGCTCGCGAAGGACTTCCTGTTCAAGGCCCGCGGCGAAGGCGGCATGTTCACCCATCTCGCCGTCGGCGTCGGCCTCGACATCGGCTTCGAGAAGTGGGAGTTCTCCGGCCTCGGGCAGGACGTCACCGACACCGGCACGGGCTTCGGCTTCGGCTTCGGCCTCCTCCTCGGCGTCTACGACAACACCGAGAACTTCAAGGTCAACCTCGGCTTCGCCTATTCCAGCGCCATCAACTACGACTTCGAGATCGAGCCCGACGTCCTCCCCGCCTTCGACATGCCCCAGCAGTTCACCGTCGGCATGACCTTCTACATGCTGCAGGGCCTCCCCCTCCGCATGACGATCGACTTCCAGTTCATCGAGTGGGAGGAGACGTCCGAAGACCCGCTCTTCTCCGGGTTCGAATCCTTCGAGAACGCGATGAACTTCTCCTTCGGCTTCGAATACCGCATCCCGCTCTCCGCCACCGTGAGCTTCTACCCGCGCTTCGGCTTCCGGCGGTTCGACGCCCCGTGGTCGGACGACGTCGACCTCCCCATGACCGGCGCCTTCCGCCTCGTGCTGGACACCGACGACGAGATCTTCAACATCTTCACCTACGGCGTCGGGCTCTCCTGGACGACCGAGGCCGGCAAGCTGCGCGCGCTGGACCTCGCCGGCGACGCGGGCGGCGACGCCTTCAACATCGCCATGGGCTTCACGTTCGAGTTCTAGGCGGCCGCGAACGGCCGCCTGCCCTGAGCGAGCGAAGCGAGTCGAAGGGTTGTCCCGCGCGGGCGACGCGCGTCGAACGCTTGTCCTTTCCCTCTCCCGGTGTCGTATCCTGAGGCCATGGAAAGCCTCCGCGAGCTGTACCGGATCGGGGCGGGGCCCTCGAGCAGCCACACCATGGGGCCGCAGCGCGCGGCGGCGCGCTTCCTCGCGCGACGCCCCGCCGACGCCGCCTACCGCGTCACCCTCTACGGCAGCCTCGCCGCCACCGGCCGCGGCCACCTGACGGACGTCGCCCTCCGCCGCGCGTTCGACGGCCGCGCCTTCGACCTCGTCTGGAAGCCCGAGACCTACCTGCCGTTCCACCCGAACGGGATGGACTTCGAGGCGCTGGGCAAGGCGGGGGACGTCGTGGAGCGCTGGCGCGTCTTCAGCGTGGGCGGCGGCGCGCTGCGCGAGGAGGGGGCGACGCCGCCGGCGCCGGTCTACCCGCTCTCGAGCATGGACGCGATCCTGGCGTGGTGCGCGGAGCAGGGCGAGCCGCTCTGGCGCTGGGCGGAGGTCCACGAGGGCCCGGAGCTCTGGCCGCACCTCGAGGAAGTCTGGGCCGCCATGCGGGAGGCGATCCGCCGCGGGCTCGAATCCGAGGGCGCCCTCGCCGGGGGCCTGCACCTCCGGCGGAAGGCCCACGACATGCACCGGCGGGCGTCGCGCGGCGGCTCCCCGACGGGCCTGATCTCGGCCTACGCGCTCGCGGTGATGGAGGAGAACGCCTCGGCGGGCATCGTGGTGACGGCGCCCACCTGCGGCGCCTGCGGCGCCCTGCCGGCGGTGCTGCGGTACTTGCGGGAGTCCTGCGAGGATCGCGACATCCTCCGCGCGCTCGCGACGGCGGGGATCGTGGGGAACCTGGTCAAGACGAACGCGTCGATCTCGGGCGCGGAAGTGGGCTGCCAGGGGGAGGTGGGGACCGCCTGCGCGATGGCGGCCGCCGCGGCCGCGCAGCTGATGGGAGGCTCGCCGCGCCAGGTGGAGTACGCGGCGGAGATGGGCCTCGAGCACCACCTGGGACTGACCTGCGATCCGGTGCTGGGGCTGGTGCAGATCCCCTGCATCGAGCGGAACGCCTTCGCGGCGACGCGGGCGGTCTCGGCCGCGGAATACGCGCTGCTCGGCGACGGGACGCACCGGATCTCGTTCGACCAGGTCACGCGGACGCTGAAGGAGACCGGCAAGGCCCTGCCCAACGCCTACCGCGAGACCTCCGAAGGCGGTCTCGCCGCCGTCTACCGCGCCGCCTCGCACCCCATGTGACGCCGCCGGCGGAACGCGAGGAGCAGCAGGACCTCGAAGCCCGTCAGGCCGCAGCCGCCGCCGCCCGAGCTTCCCCCGCCGCCGCCGAGGACCGGCGCCGAGACCGTCACGCTCACCGTGTCCGCCAGGCTCGCCGCCTTGCCGTCGCTCACCACCAGCTCGAAGACGTACGTGCCGCCGACGGAGGGCGTGAAAGTCGGGCCGGCCGCGGAGGGATTCGACAGCGACGTGGCGGGACCGGACCGCTGCCGCCAGAAGCCCAGCAGGCCGCTGCCGAACGTGGTCACGGCGTCCCCGTCGCCCGCCGGGTCGGAGCTCGTGTTGCCGTCGAGCGTCACCACCGACCCCGCCGCGCCCGTCTGGTCCGCGCCGGCGCTGGCCGTCGGCGCCTGGTTGAGCGCCGTATCCACGACGAGATCGATGGTCTCCGTGTCCTGGAGGCCGTCCGCGTCGATGACGAGCAGCAGGAAGCGGTAGAAGCCCGCGATCGGCGGCGAGAACGTCATGACGGACGTCGTCGCGCCCCCGAGAGCCGTCGCCGGTCCGGCGGTCTGGCTCCAGGCGTAGGTGAGGCCGGTGCCGGTGCTCGACGTCCCCTGAAGCGAGATCGGGGAGGTCGCCGACGACACGCGGCCGTCCTGTTCCGGGTCGTCCGTGAGGTCGACGGCGATCTGCGCCAGCGGGGCGACGCCCAGCGGCGCGAGGACGTGCACGGGCACGAAGAGCGGCCCGCTCTCGAGCGATCCGTCGCCGACGACGAGCTGGAACACGTAGGTGCCGGGGATGACGGGGATGAACGAGGGGGCGACGGCCGACGGATTGGGGAACATGACGACCGGGCCCGAGACGAGGGTCCAGGCGAAGCGCACGGTCTGGCCGTCCGGATCGACGCTGGCGGAGCCGTCCAGGGTGACGGTCGTGCCGATGTTCACCGCGTTCGACGGCAGCACGGTCGCGGCCGGCGACGGCGGCCGGTTGGTCGAGCCGGCCGGGAGGACGGTGACCCGGGTCGTCACGGGGGCGCTGTCGACGCCCGAGGCGTCCTGGACGACCAGCGTGAAGACGTAGGTGCCCGGCCCGGTCGGCGTGAAGGTCGGGGTGGCCGTCGCCGGGGACGTCAGGAGGACCGCCGGCGACCAGGCGTAGCTCAGGAGGAGGCCTTCCGGATCCGAGCTCTTCCCGCCGTCGAGCGTGAGCGGAACGCCCACGACGCCGACGTAGTCCCCGCCCGGATCGGCGGTGGGCACGCCGTTCGCGATCGCGTTGACGCGGACGATCACGTCGTCGGTCTTCGTGTTCGCCGCGCTGTCGGTCACGGTCAGCCGGAAGACGAGGACTTCGTTCAGCCCCGCCGTCGGGAACGTAGGCGAATCCGTGTTGGCGCCGGTGACGACCACCACCGTCCCCGAGATCTGGTCCCAGTCGAACGTGATCGCGTCGCCGTTGGTGTCCATCGACGCGGAGCCGTCGAGCGTCACCGTCGCCCCCGCCGTCACCGTCTGGTCCAGGCCGGCGTAGGCCGAGGGCGGCACGTTCAGGATGCCGATGCTCACGCTGTCGCTCGCGGTGCTGAGGCCGTCGCCCACCGTCAACTGGAAGACGTAGGTGGCGGCGGTGAACGCGGAGAAGGTGGGCGTGGCGGTGGTGCCGCCGGCCAGGACGACGGCCGGCCCGCTCGTCTGGGTCCAGGAGTAGGTGAGAGGCTGGCCGTCGACGTCCGACGAGGCCGTGCCGTCGAGGGTGACCACCGTGGGGATATAGGTGCGGTCGAGGCCGGCGTTCGCGATCGGCAGTCCGTTGTTGGTCGCTTTCGCGTCGGACGGGAGGAGGAGGCCGACAGGGACGGCGAGGTCGCGGAGGGCGCCGCCGGCCCCGTCCTCGAAGTAGAGGTAGCGGGGCAAGGCGGTCGTGCCCGTGGTGTCGGCGAGCGTGATCGTGAGGGTGTTCAGGGCCAGGGCCAGGCTGGCGTCGGTGAGCCCGGCGAGGAGGTTCGTCGTGCCGTCGCCGTCGAGGATCGTCCAGTCGCTCAGGTCCTCCTGCGTCTCGTCCATGTTCTCCGAGAACGTGAAGACGAGACGGTCGAGGCGGCCGTTGGCGTCGTCGTCGAAGAAGCTGAACCCGACGATCCGGGGCGGCGCGCCGTCGATCACGGGGGTCGGGCCGTACGCGTTGGGCTCGAGAAGGTCGTTCACGTCGAGCAGCGCGCCCACGACGGGATCGTACGAGAGGGCGGGGGTGGCGCCGGTGTCGGGCACGCCCGTCTCGACGATGAAGTAGGTGACGACGCCCGGGGAGGTCTCGAGGCCGAACGCCAGCGTGTAGCCCGGCAGCGTGAAGCCCAGCGCGTTGATGACGCCGGGGGAGGTGCCGTCGACGTCCTCGTTGAACACGACCACGATCCGGTCGATGGAGCCGTTGCCGTTGACGTCGGCCGTCGTCGCGCTCATGACGGCGGGGCGGGTGCCGACGCGGTAGGTCATGGCGTCGAGATCCGCGTCGGTGCCGAGGGCGTTGGTCTCGAGGCGGAGGCGCTCGGACGCCGTCAGGGCGAAGCCGACGAACTCGAGGCCCGAGACGATGAGGGTCTCGCCGGGGAGGAAGTCGGCGGTCACGTTCAGCACGGCGACGGTGTTGCCGAGCGCGAACGTGACGGCGGGCGACACCTTGCCCGCCGCCGTTCCGCCGAGCGCCGCGGTGGCGTCGGCCGGGTTCCAGGTGAAGCCGGCGGGGATCCGGACGCGCAAGTCGGTGGCCGCCTTGATCCGCGCGGTGACGGGGTCGTCGGTGATCGTGATCGCGGCGATGGGCGTGGAGGGATCGCCGACCGCGAAGACCTGGTTGGCCGCGGAGGCGAGCGTGGGGGCGCCGATGGCGATCGTCGCCGTGTCCGTCGCCTCGGACGCGCCGTCATTGTTCAGGTCCAGCCGCAGGTTGGACGGGGCCGAGGCGGAGACGAAGCCGCTGAAGCCGACGCCGGAGATCGTGAGGGTCTCCAGCGGGTTGAAGTTGCCGGTCACGTCGACGACGAGCGTGCGGTTCGCGTCCGCGTAGGTGACCACCGGGTTCACCTTGGCGACGGCGCCGCCGAAGGTCGGCGTGGTGAGGGCGGTGTTCCAGGTCATGCCGAAGCCGATCGGGATCGAGATCCGGATGTCGCCGCCCGTGGTGATCACCGCGACGCCGCCGGCGTCCTGGACCGTGAGCAGGGAGGCGGCCGTGTTGGGGTCGCCCACGGTGAAGGCCTGGTTCGCGGCCGAGACGAGCGTGGGCAGGCCGCGGACGGCCTTCGTCTTGTCGTCCAGGTCGGCCACCGTGTTGAGGTTGTTGACCTCGAGCTCGAGGTTGGCGGGCGTCGAGGCCGCCGAGAAGGTCATGAACGAGACGCCGGACACGACCAGGGTCTCGAGCGGGGCGAGGTCCGTCACGACGTCGACGACGAGCGTCTTGCCCGCGTCCTCGTACGTCACGGTCGCGCTCGCCTTGCCCCCGGCGCTGCCGCCGATCGTCGGGGTCGTGACGCTCGTATCCCAGACCATCGAGAGCGAGGCGGGGATCCGGATCCGGACGTCCCCCGCCGCCGTGATCCGCGCGACCAGGCCGTCGGTGACGGTCAGCGCGCTGGCGGCCGTGGGCGGATCGCCGACGACGAAGAGCTGGCTCGACGCGGACGAGAGGATCGGCGCGCCGACGGCGAGGGTCTTGTCGTCCTGGGCCTCGACGGCGACGTCGAGGTCGACGTCCAGCCCCAGCGTGAAGCCCGAGCCGCCGGGCAGCGCGAAGTTCGCGAACGAGAGGCCGGAGACGGTGAGCGTCTGTCCCGGGCTGAAGTCGGCCGTGATGTTGATCTGGAGGGTCTTCCCCGCGTCGAGAAAGGTGACGCCGGCCGCGGCCGTGCCCGAGCCGGGGCCCGGGGTGACGACCGCCGTCGCGTCGAGCTGGTTCCACTCCATCGGGAGGCCCGCCGGGATCCGCACGCGGATCTCGCGGCTGGCGCGGAAGGTGGCGACGCCCGGCGCGTCCGTCAGCGTGATCGTCGCGATCGCCGTGGCGGGGTCGTTGACGGTGAAGACCTGGTTCGCGGCGGAGGAGATCGTGGGGAGGCCGCCGATGAGGATGGTGCTCAGGTCCTCGTTGCAGGTCGTCCCCGCGGCGCTCACGTCGAGCTCCAGGCGGTCGAGCGGCGACTCGCCCTGGAAGTTGGTGAACGAGAGGTTGGAGATCTGGACGACCTCGCCGCCCGTGAAGTCGCTGAGGATGTCGACGACCAGGACCGCCCCGCCGCCCTCGTAGCTCACGGTATTGGAGGCGGTGCCGGTGCCGCCGACGACGCTGACGGTCGCGGTGAGGTCCGCGACGTCCCAGCTCATGTTGAAGCCGCTGGGGATGCGGACGCGGAGGTTGGTCGTATTGCGGAGGCGGGGCCGGGCCGCGTCCTCGGTCACGGTGATGACGGCGATGGGCGTCGCCGCGTCGCCGACGTTGAAGGCCTGGTTCGACGCCGAGGCGATCGTGGGGGCGCCGACGCCCTTGACGCCGGCGTCGGTGGCTTCCGCGGCGGGGTCGCCGTCGACCTCCAGGGTGAGCTGGCCCGCGCTGGACAGGCCGAAGGAGGCGAAGCGGAGCCCGGTGATGGTCACGGCCTCGGCGGGCGTGAAGTCGCTCGTGACGACGTTCAGGACCGCCGTCTTGCCGGCGTCCTCGTACGGAAGCAGGGTCGTCGAGACCTTCGCGTTCGACGAGCCGATCGTGGCGATGGTCGGGTCCCAGATCAGGTTCAGGCCGGCGGGGATCTTGATCCGGATGTCCTGGGTCGTGGTGATGGACGACACGCCGCCGGCGTCGGTGATCGTGATCGCCGTCGCGTTCGTCGCGAGGTCGCCCTTGGTGAAGACCTGCGCGGCCGACGCGATCGTCGGCGTGCCCTGGATGGCCTTCGTCTGGCCGTCGACGCCGGCGTTGGTGAGCGCGTTGTTGACCTCGAGCTGGAGCGCGGCCGGGAGCGACGGAGCGCTGAAGGTCTGGAACTGGAGGCCCGTCACGGTCAGGGTCTTCCCCGCCGCGAAGTCGGTGGTGACGTTGATCAGCAGCGTCTTGCCGGCGTCCGCGGGCGGATAGGACACGGTGGCCGAGACGGCGCCCGCTCCCGCCGGGCCGCCGATGGTGAGGGTCGGCGTCGTCAGGGCCGTGTTCCAGACCATGTTGAGCGAGCCCGGGATCCTGATCCGGATGTCGCCGGTCGGGTCGTTGGCGCGGAAGCGCGGCGTCACGGCGTCGTCGGTGAGAAGGATCGAGGCGGCGGCCGTCGCGCCCGCCCCCACCTGGAAGACCTGGGCGGAGGCCGAGAGGAGCGTCGGGACGCCCACGCCCTTGACGCCGGCGTCGGTGGCCATGACGCCGCCGACGTTCAGGCCGAGCTGGCCGGTGCTCGAGGCGCCGAAAGTCATGAACCGGAGCCCGCCGATCGTCACGGTCTCGAGCGGCGTGAAG
>DASVNH010000111.1:0-30231 GCA_036383955.1 Planctomycetota bacterium
AGCGAAGCGGAGTCGAAGGGTTATCGATGGAAATCCTTCGACTCGCTTGCGGCTCGCTCAGGATAAGCGGCCCGCGAGGAGTGCCAGAAGTTACGTCGGGCCGCTTAGTCCTCGGGCTCGTAGCTGAGCGACAGCGGGAAGCCCCGCGGGCGCGACAGCGAGCGGCACTGGTCGACGTGGAACTCGGCGCGCTCGAGAGGCTCGGTCACCACGTGCGCGACGCCGCGGGTGTGCGCCTCCAGCATCACCTGGATGGAGCGGAAGGCCCCGAGGCGGAACACCTCGGTGAGGATCTTGATCACGAAGTCCATCGGCGTGACGTCGTCGTTGTGGATCAGGACCCGGTACAACGGGGTGAGCCGGGTCTCCGTCCGGGTTTCCGGCTCCGCGCGGATCACGTCGGGCATGGACTTCATCCTACGACGGGAAGGGGCGACGTCTCAAGTCCTTCGACGCGGCTCAGGACAGGCCCTTCGAAGCGGCTCAGGACAGGGCCTTCGACGCGCCCTTACTTCGTGAACTTGATGGTCGCCGCGGCGTCGGGCGCCCCGGCCTTGAACCAGACGTAGACGCCGAAGCCCGCGGTGGGCCGCTCCTCGGCCTTGGGGAGGTCGAGGTACACGACTTTCGTCTCGCGCGTGATGAAGACGGGGCGCTCCTCGCTGCCGCGGCGCACGGTGACGAGGGTGGTGGGGCCGTCGGGGAAGACGCTGGTGACGCGGCCCGTGAAGTCGGGGGCGGCCTCGTTCTTCCCGACGATCTTCTCGTCGTAGGGGCCGCCGTTCCGCTCGGGCTGGCGCGGCGGCTCGGGGGGCTTCTCGGCGGTCTTGCCGGGCGTCGCGGGCGGCGGCTCCTTGCGGGGCGGCGGCTCGATCGGCAGCTCGATGCCCTTCTTCTCCTCCTCGGTGGGTTCGGCGGAGGCCTTGTGGAAGAGCGCCTGGGCGCCGATCACGTCCTTGGCCTGGCCGGGCCCTTCCCAGAGGACGCGGATGCCCGCGTGCGCGTAGCGGTCGAAGTACTCGATCACGATCTCATAGTCGACGGCCTCGAGATCGACCTCCCCGGCCGCCTCGCGCATCTCGTGGCTGCCGCCGTTGTCGACGACGGTCCGGCGGTTCAGCAGCAGGCGCGAGCCGTCGTCCGAGACCGTCATGAACTTCCACTTGCCCGGCTTCGGCACGCGGATGAGGCCGGTCCAGCGGATGAAGAAGTCGTCCACCAGCTTCGTGCCGTGGAACGGGGCGACCGTGCGGTCGAAGTCGACGCGCTTGTCCACCCGTTTGAAGCGCGGCTTGGTCCCGGGCGCGAGGACCAGGAAGTCCTGGACGCGCTCGCCCGTGTGGTAGTACTCCCCGACCAGGCCGGGCTTCAGGTCTTCCTGCGCGGCGATGGACGGGACCAGGAACAGGACCAGGACCAGGGACAGTCCCCACCCCGCCCTCCGAGGGGGTGAAGCGACGGTATTCGTTCGGTCGATCATGCGAATCTTCCCCTGGCTCCAAGCCTCTGGGGCCGCCCGGCCCCTGGTCCGGGTCCGGGTCCGGGTCCGGGTCCTAGTTCTGGAAGATCGGGAGGTAGTTCAGGGGGATGGACAGGATGATGACCGCGATGGCCGTCTGATACTGGCCGCCCACGCCGTCGTCCGAGCCCATGCTCCCGCCGACCCACGCGCCCTTGGCGTCCTGCTTGGCGAGCAGGCGCGTGCGGAGGCGCGCGTACCAGTCTTCCCACTTCTTGCCGCCGACCTGGTGCATCGCGTGCGCGGCGTAGTACTGCCCGTACCACCAGTGCCGCTTGTCGTCGCCCTTCTTTTCCAGGAAGTCGATGGCCTTCTCGATCTCCGTCGCGTCGTACTTGCCGGACAGCTGCAGCACGCAGACGCCCGCCGCCGTACGCGCGAAGCCGGGGTCGTTGTTGCCCGGCTGGTACACGTAGCCGCCGCTGGCCTTGTGATAGCAGCTGTTGATGTAGCCCAGCGCGCGCTGGATCGTCGCGTCCGGCACGTGCAGGCCGCTGTTCTTCGCCGCCCGCAGCGCCATCACCTGCATGATCGTCACCGAGATGTCGTGGCCGGTCGGCTGGGGATCGTAACGCCAGCCGCCTTCCTTGCTCTGCGTGCGGACGATGAGCTCGACGGCCTTCTCCAGCGGAGGACGGATCTCGTCGCCGCCCGCCATGCCCCAGAGCTCCGCCAGCGCCAGCGTCGCCATCCCGTGGGCGTACATGTTGCCGCCGCGCGAGCCCACCAGGTAGCCGTCCGTCGGCCGCGTCGAGGCCACCAGGAAGCGGGCCCCCTTCGCCACCTCGGGGCCGTACAGCCCCTGCCCCGGCAGGTGCCCCTGCGAAAGGAACGAGATCAGCGCGAAGGACGTCACCGACGTGCTGTGCGGATACTTCCCGTCGTTGCCCCAGGAGCCGTCCGCGTTCTGCTGCGACGCCAGCCACTCGAGGGCCCGGGCCGTCGACCGCTTCACGGTCTCGTCCATCTGGACCTGGAGGACCAGCGCGAGGAGCAGGCTCATTTCTTGATCTCGACGGCCGGCCCGTTCGCGGCGCGGCCGCGCGCCAGGTTCACGTAGTACTGCTGGATCAGCGTCGAGTACTCGCCGGGCATCTGCTCGCTCAGCGACTGCCGGATCAGCTCGCGCTGCTTCGGCGGCAGGTGCAGGAAGGAGTCGCCGCCCTTCGCGTCGCCCAGGTGGGAGGCGGCGTTCTTGACCATCCCGTCGGGCTCGCGGTCGCCCTTGCCCTTGGAGAGGTTCTGCTCCAGACCCTTCTTGCCGGGCTGCTGCCCGGGCTGCTGGCCGGGCTCCTGGCCCGGAGGACCCTGCCCGGGCTCCGGAGGTCCCTGGCCCGGCGCTTTCGCCTGGCCCTGGCCCGGCTCCTGGCCCGGCTGGCCGGGCGGGCCCGGCGGCATCGGCGCCGTCGTCGTGGCGGCCTGCGCCTGCCCCGGCAGCACCGGAGGCAGGCCCATCGCCTCGAGCTGCTTGTTGAGGTCGTCGAGCGCCTCCTGGAGGGCCGCGACGGCCTCCCCGTCGGCCTTGGCGGCGTCGGCGGGCTCGCCTTTCTGCGCCTTGGCCTGGGCCTTCGCGAGCGCGTCGCCGGCTTTCTCGAGGGCGGGCTGGGCGCTCTGGGGCGACGTGGCCTTCGCCTGGGCGGTGGCGGCCTCGGCTTCCGCGTTGGCCTCCTGGGCGTCCTTGGCCGCCTCGGTCGCGTTCAGGAGGTCTTCCTGCTTCTTGGCGAGATCCGCGGCCTTCGCCGCTTCGGGCGAGCCCTGGGGCGCCTCGGCCTGCGCCTTCTTCAGCTGATCGAGGGCCTTCTTCTGATCCTGGACCGCCTTCGGCAGGTCGTTCTGCGCGAGCGCGTCGGCGGCCGCCTCGGCGGGCTGCGCGGCCGGCTGGTTGTCCTGCTTCGCCTCCTTGGCGAGGTCCTTCTGCTGCTCGGCGAGCGTGGGCTTGTTCTCGGTCTGCTTGGCGGCGTCCTTGTTATTGTCCTGGGCGTCCTGCGCCTTCTCGAGGGCCTTCGCCACCTGATTCGCCGCGGCGGGCAGCGCCTCGTTCTGCTGCTTCTGGGCCTCGGCGATGGCCTCGTCGACGGCCTTCTTCGCCTCCTCGAGGGCCTTGACCGCCTGGTCCTGCTTCTCCACCGCGTCCGGCTGGCGCTGGTCGTTGAGGGCCTCGGCGGCCTTCTCCATCGCCTTCTCGGCCTTGTCGAGGGCGGGCTCGATCTTCGCCTTCTCGGGATTGGGCTCCTGCTTCAGATTCTCCGTGCGCTTCTCCAGGTCCTCCTGCTTCGGCGCGATCTTCGGCAGGTCCTCTTTCTTTTCCTTGGCCGCTTCGGTTTCCTTCTTGACGTCCTTCTGGTCCTGGATGAGCTTCTCGATCTCTTCCTTGACCTTCTTCAGCGCCTCGAGCGGATCGCGCTCGGCCTTCTCCGCCTCGGCGATCGCCTTGTCGAGGTCGCCCAGGAACGCCTTCAGCGCCGTCGTCGCGGCCTCCTGCTCCTTCTGCGCCTCGCCGCCGTCCCGCAGCTGGGCCTGCGCCGCGCGCATCGCCTCCTCGGCGGGCAGCAGCTTCTCGGACAGCGCCTGCCGCCGCGGCTGCAGCAGCACGCGCGTGTCCTTGGCCTCGAACTCCGACCGCGCCTGACGGTTGCCCAGGTCCTGCCCCCGCCGCTCGACGCGCTCGGGGTCCTTCGACTCCGCGGGCAGCCCCGACTCGATCCGCAGCGCCGTCTGCCGCTCGATCGCGTCCTCCACCCGGCGGCGCGTTTCACGGAGGGCCTCGACGTCCTCCACCGGCGCGCGCAGGCCGCGCGCGACTTCCCGGAGGTCGCCCGCCGACTTCCACTGCAGGAAGGCGGCGGCCCTCCAGCTCGCGTAGCGCTGCGTGTACTCGACGCGCGAGCGGAGCTTCTTCGACGCCTCGTCGAGCGCCGGGACGAGCTGCCGCTGCTGGGCGAGGCGCTCGACCTTTTCCAGGCGCTCGATCTGCTCCTTGGGCAGGCTGGCCTTCAGCTCGCCGAGCTGCATCATGACCTCGCCCACGTTGCGGTGGAGGTCGAACTGCTCGTCCGACAGCCGCTCCGCCATCTGGTGCACGCCGGCGCGGAGCACGTTGCGCTGGGCGAGGCGCTTGGCGTTGTCCTTCTCGCGGTCCTTCTTGGCCTTCTCGTCCTTCTCCTCGGCGATCTTCTTGCGCTCTTCCTCGTCGGCCTTGTCCACGGCGTGGATCTGCGCCGCGACCCGGGCCAGCTGGCCCGACTGCAGGTGGATCTCCAGCTCGTCCATCGCGAGCTTCTCGAGCCGCTCGGCCGCCTGGTCCAGGCTCCGCACGGCGTCGTAACGCGACAGCAGGCGTCCCAGCGCGACCAGGACCTCCCGGTGCTTCGCGTAGGCCTCCTCGGTCTCGGCCTTCGACTTCGCCTCCTCGGGCGTCTTCGCGGCGGCCTCGAGCCGGCGCAGGACCTCGGTCATCTGCTCCTTGCTCAGGGAGGCGAGCGACACGGCCATCTCCTCGAGCACGCGGTTCTCCTCCGCGGTGTCGAGGCGGTGGAAGGACAGGGCGCGCAGCATCGTGTTGATGCGGCGGACGGTCTGGTCCGTCTCGGCCTGCACGCGCTTCTGGAGCTGCCGCGGGGCGTCGACGTCCTGCGACGCGACCAGGAGCGCTAGGAGGAGGCTCGCCATACCCAATCCCTCAAACTCCCTATTCAACACCCGAGCCGACGCCGCGGGTGTCCCGGAAAGGGGCCCCAGGCCCCCTGGATCAGATAACGGGGCAACCCCGAATTGTATCGCGTTTCCACATTCCCGGGGGGCTCATCTGTCGGCGCCTTCCGGCGCGAACACGCCCCTCTGGCGGGTCTCCAGCTGGCGGATCCGGCTCTCGTGCCGGAGCGTCTGCAGCACCCAGTCCACGAACTGCGGCTGCGTCACGAAGGCCTTCAGGCGCGTCTCCGACCGCCCCGGATCGCCCGCCAGGTCCGGGTCCCGGGCGAAGACCTCGATGTGGAACTCCACCTGGTCGCCCGCCGCCAGCCCGGGAATCGCCCGCGTCTGGAAGTCGAAGCAGCCGCCGCCCTCCAGGCGCCCCGGCACCCGCATCGGGTCGGGCGTCGGGAGCGGATGGAACTCCGCCTGGTCGCGGAATCCGCTGTTCTTGAACACGCCTTTGCGGACGTCGAACGGCCCCGACTCCGCCGTCTCCTTCACCTCGCCCAGCGGCAGGCGGGACCAGTCGGCCGTCGACGGCGCCGCCTCGGCGAAGGCCTGGGCCGCCTTGATCACCCGGTACGACAGGCGGGCGCGGTCGAGGCCGTAGGCGTGCGAGGCGTAGTACGCGATCCGGACGGCGCTGCCCAGCGGGATCGGCGCGCCGTCGAGCTCGGAGTCCTCGGACAGGCCCTCCTCGCCCGGCAGGCTGAAGCGCTCCGGCAGCAGCGTCACCCGCGGCGGCTCGGCCGCGACGATGTTCACGCCCCGCTTCGGCGGCGTCGCGTTGGCGAAGCCGTGCTTGTCCTCGACGTGGACCCGGTAGGTGCTCTCGTCCGCCCGCAGGTCGAAGACGCCCGACGCCTCGGTCCCGTCCCCGGAGATCGTCAGGGGCAGGCGGCGCGACGGCGCCGCGTCGGCCGCTTCCGCGCGGCCCAGGAGCTCGATCTCCGCCTTCACGACCGCCTTCTGCGCCTTGATGAAGACCTTGGCGGACGCGCCCTTCGGGCCCGCCACTTCCCCGCGCGCCAGCGGGCGCTCGTAAGGCTGGTTGTCCGGCCGGAGCCCCACGTAGGCGGGCAGGATCAGCGTCGCCTCGATCCTCTGCACGACCGGCCGCGGCTCGTAGTCGATCCGCGCGAGCCGGCGCGTGCGGCCGTCGCGGAGCCGCGCGCGATACGAGAAGTCGACCGAGCCGCCGGGAATCTTCGCGGCGAAGATCGCGCCGTCCGCCGCGCGGGACTCGAGCGCGAGCGGATACCAGTCCGGGCCCCGGCCGTCGGGCTCGACGCGGACCGCTCCGGTCCAGCCGTCGGCGACGTCCTTCGCGGCGACCTTGAACTTCAGGGTCGTCTCCTCGCCGCTGGGCCGCACGCGCTCCAGCTCGACGGGCTCGATGGCGACCGAGCGGGGGATGTCGACATCCGCCAGGAACGCGCGCGCGAGGAGGGCGCCGGCCGTGGACGGGGCGGCGGCCGCGCAGAGCAGGGCGATCGCCACGCCGGCGCCGAGCCAGCGGTCGGAGGCTTGCCAGCGACGGCGGTCGACCTTGGCGGCGTAGTCCTCCGCCCGCGCCTGTTCCTCGGCCTGCCGGGTGACGGCCGCCATGAGCTCGGCCGACATCCCCTTGGTGTCCGCGTCGGGACGGTTGAGCTGGACGGCGGTGATGAGGCGGTGGCCCAGGCCGGGGGTGCGGTCCTCGACCCAGAGGGCGACGTCCCGGTCCGCCCAGGGAGCGAGGAACGGGCGGATCACGAGGAGCCAGGCGGCCGCGCCCCAGAGGGCGAGCTGGGCGAGCAGCAGCAGCGCGCGCAGGCCGCCGGGGGTGTCGACCCACAGGTCGATCGTCCAGTCGAGGAGGCCGACGGCGAGGAGGGCGACGACGGCCAGCGCGAGGGAGCGGCCGACGCCCCAGGCGAGGCGGACCGACTTCTCGGTCCGCCGCACGCGGTCCAGGCGATCCAGGATGATTTGGGGAATCATGACGTCCAGGTCCCGGAGACAGGTCCAGGTCCAGGAAGCGTACCCCCCCTTGCCCCCCCGGGGGGGGTCAGGGGGGGAACCCTCGTTCCCTGGTCCTGGTCCTGGTTCCTGGTCCTCATCTTCAGCTCAGGTTCGAGAACTTTCTCAGGATCCACTCGGCGGTGATCATCGCGACGAAGAGGAGCAGCATGGGCGCGTTCCAGAGGAGCTCTTCGTGGCGGACGACGAACGCGGCCTTCGCGGGCTTGACGGCGGCCACGAGGTTGCGCAGGTCCTCTTCGCGGTAGAAGGCGCCCTTCGAGGCGGCGGCGGCGACGCGCAGCGGATCCTCGGCGAGCCCGGCCACGGTCAGCTCGTGCTCGGGCGGCAGGCCGACGCGGAACTCGAGGCTGCCTTCGGCGGGATCGGTCACGCGCAGCGAGTAGCGTCCGGGGGCGTCGTTCGCGAGCAGGGCCTGGAAGTCGCCGGGCTGGCCCGGCATCGCCTCGAGCACCAGGGTCCGGGTCCGCTCCTCGCCCGCCGCCGCGTCGAGGCGGACGAGCCGCGCCCCGATCTTCGCGCCGCCGTACGGCCGGAATTCGGCGTCGAACACCCGCGCGTAGACGTGGCCCGGGCGCCCGAGGACGTTCTCCGCGCGCTCGAGGCTCAGCTGGAGCCGCTTGGGCGTCCCCACCAGGTGCGGCAGGCCCATCTGGTAGATGACCTGGCCCCAGAAGCGGCCGTGCAGCTTCTCGCCGTGGTCGGCCCGCCAGCGCCAGGTCTCGTCGCTGCCGAGGAAGAGCACGCGGCCCTTGCCGTAGAACTGCCCGGAGAAGACCGGCAGCGGCTGCTCGCCCGCCTTGAGCCGCGGATGCACCGTGTAGGCCACCGCGCCGGGACGCAGGCGCGTCGCGTTGAAGGTCCAGTGGAAGCCCGGGAGCGTCTGCCACGCCCGCGCGCTCTCCTCCGGCGTGTCGTCCAGCGCCAGCATCTCCGAGCGCGCGCCCTCCCGCGTCAGCACCGGGACGAAGGGATGGGTGCGCTCCTGGTCGTTCCGCGACCCCTTCCCGGGCGAGAACTCCACGGGCAGCACCTCCGCCAGGGCGGTGCCGTGCCAGCTCGACGGCATGTGCTGCCGGCCCGCCAGCACGATCAGGCTGCCGCCCTCGCGGACGAAGTCGCGGATCCAGGCGGCCTTCTCCGGGCCGGCGAAGGCCGCGGGGACGTCGCCGAGGATCAGGAGGTCGAACGCGAACAGCTCCGCGCGCTGGGCGGGGAACGCGGGCAGGTACGGCGGACCCGACATCAGCGTCCGGCGGTCGCCGCCCGCGGGCAGGAACTTGGCCTCGACGCGCCGGTCGCGCAGCAGCGCGGTCTGCAGGAACTTGTACTCCCAGCGCGGCGCGCCTTCGACGAGCAGGATCTTCACCTTGCGGTCGACGATCGACACCGGCCGCCGCGCCGTGTTGTCCTCGACGAAGGTCTCCTCGCCGCGGCGCTTGATCGTCACCGTCAGGTCCGTCTTCTCCTCGCCCTGGCCCGTGTTGCGCGGCGTGAACGAGAGGACGTCGCGGAACTCGCCCGCGTCCTGGAGCGACACCTCCTTGCGCGCCACCACGCGGCCGCCGAGCGACACCGTGATCTCCGCCGAGCCCTGCTTGAAGCCGCGGCAGCGCCAGCGCACCGGCACCGCGACCGTGTCGTCGTAGACGATCGTGTCCGGCGCCAGGAAGTCCTTCAGCTCGAGGTTGCCGACGTCCGACGAGCCCACGCCGTAGATGTGCAGCGGCACGCCGGCGCGGGCGGCTTCCTCCGCGACCTCGTCCAGGCCGGCGGCGCTCGCGTTGTCCTGGCCGTCCGTCGCGACGACGATCGCCGCGGGCAGGTCGCCCTCGCCGCCGCGCAGGACGTCGCGGATCGCGTCCGCCAGCGCGGTCCGCGTCTCGTCGTTCTTCATGGCGTCGAGGACGGTCGCGGCGTCGTCCACGGCCCGCTTGCGCTGGCCGAACAGGTAGACCTTGAGCGGCCCGGCCTTGGCGAGGCCCGGCAGGATCCCGAGGCCCGGATGCTTGAGCACGGCCTGGATCAGGGCGGCGCGCGACGGGTTCTCGGAGACGCCGGCGGGCAGCTCCAGGAGCGGGCCGTCGGCCGGCACGGCGGTGTCCGGCGGCACGAGGTTCTCGGCGATGGCGACCCGGAGGCGGTCCTGCGCCGTCAGGCGCTGGTCCCGCTGGGTCAGGCTGAGCGAGTTGTCGATGAGCAGGGCGACCGGGCGCGGGCGCTCCTGGGGCGTCTCGGTGACCAGGACGGGCCGCAGCAGCAGGAAGAGCGCCGTGCCGATGACGCCGATCCGGAGGATCGCCAGCGCGGCCCGCCGCCCCAGCCCCATCTTCGCCTGTTCGAGCATGTAGAGGCGGATCGTGGCGACGGCCCCCGCGACCCCGATGACCGCGGCGAGCCAGACGGGAATCAGGCCGTGAAACGAGAGCTGGCTCACGCGGCCACCTCAAGGACCAAGGACCAAGGACCAAAGACCAAACGATCCCCCCCTTCCCCCCCTGGGGGGGCGAGGGGGGAGACCCTTTGGTCGTTGGTCCTTGGACTTTGGACCTTCGTCATTACCAGCCCTTCCCGCAGTACCACGCCAGCCCGGTCTCGAAGAGGACCAGGGCGAGCACCGCGGCCAGGACCCACAGGGTCCACTCGCGCTTCATCCGCTCGGCGCCCGAGAAGACGCCCGGGTCGTCGGCCGCGACGAGATGGATGGGCTTGAAGCCCAGCCGCTCGTCGATCTGGACGTCGCTCAGGGTCTCGTAGCTTTCCGTCTCCCGGGCGTCGGGCGTCACCGCGAACGGCACCCCTTCCGCCTCGTCCGTCGCGATCCGCCACACGCCGGCCTTGGACGTCTCCGCCAGCGTCACCATCTGGAGGCCGTCGACCAGCGCCGGCGCCCCCAGGCGCGAGCGCAGGCCGGCCGGGTCGATCGCGACGTGGATCTTGCCGGCCGCCTCCGGGCCGACCCGCCAGCGCGCGGGCTCGCCCGCCACGCGGTTGTGGACGTCCGCCCGGCCGCCCAGCAGCCGCGCGAGCGACGCGTGCACGAACGGCAGGAACGTGTGGCGCAGCGGCCAGTCGGAGCCGCGGACGTCGGCCGACGTCCCCATGACGATCGTCGTCCCCGCGCCCGACTTCCCGAGGACCGCGGCCGCCGAACCGTCGGTCCAGCGGAAGAGGACCTCCGCGCCGCTTTCGGGCTTCTCCTCGAAGGCGACCCACTGCTGGACGGAGGTCTGGTCGAGCCGGCTGAGCGGCTCCTCGCGGAAGGGCGCGAGGAAGGATTGGGCGTCGATGGAGTTCGGATCCGGCCGCAGCGCGCCGACCTTGGCCGCGCCGAAGCGCAGCGGGAGCAGGCCGTGGACGTCGCCGAGCGCGCGGTTCGCGATCTCCGGGGACATCCGCGCGCCCGGGAAGATCAGGAGGCCCTTCCCTTCCTTCACGAACGCGGACAGCCGCTCGATGAACTCGTCGGACAGCGCGGCCGGGCTGTTCTCGCCGGGCGGCTGCAGCGGCACGTTCGCGAGCACGACCGCGTCCATGTCGGCGAGCAGCGCCGGCGAGGCGTCGGCCGTCGACACCGCCCGCGGCTGCAGGTGATAGGCGCCCCAGGCCGACTCGGGCACGGGCCGCAGCGCGTGCATGAGATAGAACGTCGCGGCGTTCTCGGGTCGGACGTCGCTCGGGGCGCCGTCCACCACCAGCACGCGCGCCTGGTCGCGGACGAGGATCACGCGCGAGAAGCGGTTGTCGGCGTCGAGCTCGTCGGCCTGGACGGCCGCGCTGACGACGCGCAGGCCCGACTTCTCGAGCCGCGCCGTGAGCGTGACCGCGAGCGTCTCGCCCGGCGCCACGACCGGGACCGCCTGGGATTCCTTGGAGGCGCCGCGGCCGTCGACCTCCAGCGTCACCGTGAGGTCGCGCACCGGCTCGTCGCCGCTGTTGCGGAGGAGGACGGCGAAGCCCGCGCGCTCGCCCGTGTGGGGGATGCCCGACGGCGACGCGAGGCCGATGATCGACACGTTGCGCGGCGCGCGCGTGCCGCAGCGCACGAGGTAGACGGTCGCCGCCGCGGACACGTCCCGCAGCTTCGCGGCGAGCGCCGCGCCCTGGACCTCCCAGCCGCGGCGCTGCATGTCGCTGAAGACGTAGACTTCCTTGTTCGGCGAGTGGCCCCGCGACAGCGCCTCGACCGCGCGCTCCGCCGCCGGCAGCAGGTCCGTGCCCATCGCGCTGAGCTCGACGCCCTTCACGACCTCCTTGGCCAGCTCGAGATTGGAGGCCGCCACGGGGCCGAGCAGCGCGGCGCGGTCGGAGACGGCGACGACCTGGGCCGTCGAATGCGGCGGCAGGTTGGCCAGCACCGCGAGCGCGCCGTCCTTGGCGCGGTCGAGCCGGGTCTTGGCGCCCTCGCGAGCGCCCATGCTGAGGGAGACGTCGAGGACGAGGACGGCGTCGACGGCGTCTCCGGCCTTCCCCGAGTGGCGGTCGGCCGACGAGGGGCGGGCGAGGGCGAGAGCGAGGAACAGCAGGAGGGCGGTGCGGACGGCGAGGAGGAGCAGCTCCTGGAAGCGGAGCCGCCGGCTGGTCTGCTCGACGCTGGTGAGCAGGAACTTCATCGCCGCCCAGGGCACGGTGCGGTAGCGGCTCTTATAGAAGAAGTGGAGGATGATGGGAATGCTCGCCGCGGCGAGCCCCGCCAGCATCCACGGCGCGATGAAACTCATCGCCGCACCTTCACCACAAAGGCACAAAGGACACGAAGGCGGACCTCTGAAGACGCGCCACGATGGGCGAGCTTCGTGCCCTTTGTGTCTTCGTGGTGCATCAGATGCGCCTCACCTTCAGGCGCCGCGCCAGATAGGCCGTCAGCGTTTCCGACAGGGGCTTGGAGGTGTCGACCGGCACGTAGTCCACGCGGTTGCCGTCGCAGCCCTCGCGGAGCTCCTTGAGGTAGGCCTCGAGGGCGCGCAGGTAGGAGGGCCGCAGGAGGCGCGGGCGGGTGAGCAGGTGCCGGACATCCTCCAGGGCGTCGAACTTCACCATGCCCTCGAACTGGAATTGCGTCTCGTCCGGATGCAGGACGTGGAAGACGGTGATCTCGTGCCCCATGAAGCGCAGGTGGCGCAGGCCTTCGAGGATGCTCGCGGGCTCGTCGAAGCAGTCGGAGATCAGGAACACCAGCCCGCGGCGCCGGACCTTCTCGGCCAGCGAATGCAGCAGCGGCCCCATGGCCGTCTTGTCCTTCGAGACCGCGCCCTCCAGGGCCTTCAGGATCTCCTGGAAATGCCCCGGGCTCGACCCGTGCGGGATCTGCTTCCGGAAGCCTTCGTCGAAGATGTGCAGGCTCGCGCTGTCGCGCTGCCCGATGATCATGTGGGCGAGCGTCGCCGCGATGACCTTGGCGACTTCCAGCTTGTTCGCGTCGCCTTCGCCGTAGTGCATCGAGCGGCTGCCGTCGACGACCAGGTGCCCGATGAAATTCGTCTCCTGCTCGTACTGCTTGATCGCGTAACGCTCGTTGCGGCCGTAGACGCGCCAGTCGATGTGGCGGATGTCGTCGCCCGGCACGTACTCCCGGTGCTGGATGAACTCCACCGAGAACCCGTGGTACGGGCTCTTGTGGTCGCCCACCCGCATGCCTTCGACGAGCGTCCGCGCCTTGAGGCCCAGCGCCTCCGCGCGCGCGACGACGTCCGGCTTCAGCAGCCCCGAGGTCATACCGGCTCACCCCGCGTCATGCCCAACCTCGCCCCAGTTCCGACGCTTACTTGACCGCGACGGCGGCGCGCTGCGGCGCCGCGTTCTGAGGCACCGCCTCGAGCAGCTTCTTCACGATGTCGTCCGACGTCACGCCTTCGCTCTGCGCCGCGAAGCTCGGCAGCAGGCGGTGGCGCAGGATGGGAGCGGCGACGGCCGCCACGTCGGCCGCCGACACGTGGAAGTTGCCGTCGAGCACCGCGTGGGCCTTGGCCGCGAGGATGAGATTCATGCTGGCGCGCGGGCCGGCGCCCCAGGTCAGCCACTTGTTCACGAAGTCGGCCGCTTCCGGACGTCCGGGGCGGCTCATGCGGGTGATCTTCTTCGCGTAGTCGATGACGTGGTCGGTCACGGGGACTTTGCGGACGATCTGCTGGAGCTTGAGGATGTCGTCGCCCGACAGCACCTTGTTCACGGCGCCGCTCTGGTTGGAGGTGCCCATCCGCATGATCTGGCCTTCCTCCTCGTCGCTGGGGTAGTCGACGCGGATGAGGAAGAGGAAGCGGTCGAGCTGGGCTTCCGGCAGCGGATAGGTGCCTTCCTGCTCGATCGGGTTCTGGGTGGCGAGGACGAAGAACGGGTTCTTCATCGGATGGTCTTCGCCGCCGACGGAGACCTTGCGCTCCTGCATCGCCTCGAGGAGGGCGGCCTGCGTCTTGGGCGGGGTGCGGTTGATTTCGTCCGCGAGGACGATGTTGGCGAAGATCGGGCCGGGCATGAACTTGAAGCCGCGGGTCTTCGTGAGGGGGTCGTCCTGGATGACCTCGGTGCCCGTGATGTCGGAGGGCATCAGGTCGGGCGTGAACTGGACGCGCTTGAACGTCATGTCCAGCGCCTGCGACAGGGTGCTGACCATGAGGGTCTTCGCCAGGCCCGGCACGCCCATCAGCAGCGCGTGGCTCCGGCAGAAGATCGCCATCAGGAGCTGGTCGAGGACCTCGGCCTGGCCCACGATGACCTTGCCCATTTCCGCGCGCAGGCGCTTGTGGGCGTCCCGGAGCTGCTCGACGAGTTGCACGTCGGACGGAGATGGGGCGTTGTTCTCGGCCATTGGGCTCACCCTCAATTCATTCCCCGGGCCACCCCGGCCCGTCTTTCGTGATAACGGTGCGATATAGGAATGTCGCACAATTCGAAAGATTCGTACGGGGAAAGGGCGGGAATGTCACCGCGACTGGGCGAAAAGCCAGTCGAAGAGGGCGGGGTCCGCGTAAGCCTTGTCCCAGGCGTTGTGGCCAACACCCGGATATTCCGTGTATTTCGGCTCCCCGCCCGCCTTTTTGAGCGCCTCCACCATGTGGCGGGAGCGCTCCGGCTTGACGACGCCGTCCTTGTCGCCGTGGAAGATCCACTTCGGGACCTTCGCGAACGCCGCCGCGGCCGCCTCGTCGCCGCCGCCGCAGACGGGCACCGCCGCCGCGAAGAGCCCGGGACGTCGCGCCAGCAGATCCCAGGTTCCGTAGCCGCCCATCGACAGCCCCGTCACGTAGATCCGCTTGGGATCGATGGGCAGATCCTGGGGAAGGACGTCGAGCAGCTCCAGCACCCGGGCCATCGGCTCCGACGGCTTCTCGGGGGTCTGGTGGGTCGCCGCGTGCCAGTCGACGTCGTTCCATTTCTGGTTCTTCGGGCACTGCGGCGCGACCAGGATGTGCGGGTTCTTCGCCTGCCGCGCCACGAAGGCCTTCACGCCGTGCTTGGTCTGCGCGGCGTTGTCGTCGCCGCGCTCGCCGGCGCCGTGCAGGAAGAGGACGAGGGGGATCTTGCCTTCGACGGCCGCCGGCTTGAAGAGCCGGTACTTGAGGCCCTTGAACTCCTTGGCCTCGCCGTCCTGGAGCAGCGCGAGGGTCAGCAGCAGGATCATGGGGAGGATTCTACCGTTCGGCCGTTCGTCCTGGAAGCCTGGGGCGTCTTATTAATGAACAAGTTCATAATTAAGGAGGAGCGCATGAACCTCCTCAAGGGGCTGGTGACCGGCTTCCTGCTCGGCGCGGCCGCGCCGTACCTGGTTTGCGTCGCCATGGGACTGCTCTACGACATCCCCCCCGTGGCGATGGTCGTGGCCGTCTGGGTCCTGACGCCGCCGTCGGCGATCGTCAGTAGCGTCGCCCTGGGCCTGGCGGGAGCCGCCCGGGATCGATCGGAGGACGAATGAGAGCGATCCGCTGGTTCTTCATCGGCCTCTGTTTCCCGGTCTCCTTCTTCGCGACGGACCTCCTGATCAAGGGAAAGAACGTCAACCTCGCGGTCTACGCGGTCCCCCTCAGTCTCCCGTGCGCGATCGTGTTCTCCCTCCTCGCGTTGGCGTGGGATCTCTTGGACGACCCCTTGCCGCGGGCCGACACGACGCCTGAGGAGCCGACCGTCGCGCCACCGCCGCGCCCCCCGCGTCGCGGACGTTCCCGGCGGAAGGGTCCGCCGTTTTTTGACTGAACACGTTCCGCAAAAGAGGGTCCTATGCGGATCCTGCTGGGACTCGTGATCGGGTTTGTGATGGGCGCCTGGCTGCCCTTCTCGGGGAGCCTGGGACTCTGCCTGCTGACGGGAACGTCTCCGGTGTGGGCGGTGTACATGGGGTACTTCTTCACCCTCCCGACGGCGGTGACCTTCTCGATTCTCGGCGGCCTGTGGGGGCTGTGGCACCGGCTGACGCAAGGCGCGCCCGGATGGGAGAAGGCTTACTCGGAGGACGCGCCGCCGGTGGAGCCGATCATCTTGGAACCGCCACCTCGCTCACGCCGCGGACCTTCCCGTCGCGGTCGAAGCTGACGTCGAAGCCGTAGTCGCGCGTATCCATCCAGATCATGCCGACGCCCAGCGTGAAGAAGGCCGTCAGCATCAGGCCCGTCTTGTAACCCCACCAGTAGCGCCACTGCTCGACCGGCAGTTCGGACAACGCGCCCTGTCCGGGGATCGGCACGATCTCCCGCGGCTTGCCCAGCGCCTTGCGCACCGCCCTCTGGTCCATGTCCACGTGAACCTTCGCGTGGTAGCGCTCAACCCCGCCGCGCGCGGAGAAGCAGCCCGCGAGGCCCAGGAGAAGGAAAGCCGACGCCCGTCTCACTTCACTCCCTCCAGCTTCGTCACGCCGCGCACCCGGCCGTCGGAGCCGAAGCCCACCCAGAAGCGGTAGCGCGGAAAGCCCGGGCCGCCCCCGACGCTCCCCCCTCCCCCCGCGGCGACGACCAGCACCAGCGCGCCGGCGGCCAGCACCAGAGCGGCGAAGTGCCCCGGCGTCGGCGGCGCCTCGATCTCGCACTCCCAGACCTCCGTCGTCTGGTCCGCGGCCGCGGAGGAGGTCGCCACCCGGATCACCCGCTCCGGCGCGCCGAAGCGTTCGCGCACCTCGACGGAGCTCATCCCGACTTCGATGAGCGTCCGGCGGCTCTCCGCGTACTCCCGGGAAGAGCAGGCGGCGAAGAGGAGGGCCACGACGGCCGCGAGACGTCGCATGACCAACTATAGCCTAGCGCTGGGTCGCGCGGCGGTAGGCGTCCCAGGCGGCCCAGGTGGCGGGGTCCATCGGGAGCTGGGCGAGCGTCTGCCAGGCCTGGCGGCGCACGGCCGCGGCTTCGGCGACGTCCGCCATCCGCGCGGCCAGGGCGGCGCGGACCGGTTCGCCCTGGCCCCCGCGATAGTTGCGCAGGGAGGCGGCGGCCGTCGCCCGCGCCTCGGGTACGGGGTCGGCCAGACGTCCCAGAAGCGCGGGCAGGTCGGCGTCCTCGACGGGCCCCTGCCCCAGCGCCAGGGCCGCGCGGACGCGGACCTGGGCGTCGACGTGCTCCGCGGAGCTCCGCAGCAGGGCGCGCGACGCGGCGCGGAGCTCGGGCGGCGACGGCCCGTGCGGCAGCGCGTAGAGGCCCTCGGCGAGGACCTCGGGGTCGTTCTCCGTCCGCAGCCGCTCGATCAGCGCGGCGTGGTTCTCCGGCGCGAGATGGTCCAGGCGGTCGAGCACCTCGAACGCGATCAGCCGCGACGCCTTCGCCCGGCCGGTCTCCGTGAGGGCCAGGGCGGCCGCCTCGATCCGCGGGTGGCGGAACGAGCCGAGGAGCGCCGCGAGCGCGCGGTCCGGCGCGGCCATGAAGCGGACGAGCAGGGCGTCGAGGACCTCCGGATCCTCCGACATCCGCCGCCGCAGCTCCGCGTCGAGCGCCGCCGCCCGTCCCGGGTTCTCGTCCCCCGTCCGCCCGCGCTCGCCGAGCAGCTCGGGCAGCGGCAGCGCCGTCAGGCGCGGGTCGAAGGCGGGCGCCCGCTCGGGCTCCGGGTGCGGGACATGGACGGCCGGGGCCGGAGCTTGGAGAACTGTGCCAGGCAGATTTCTCCGTTCGGGGCGACGTCCGACGGCGTAGCCGGCCAGGAAGAGGAGGACGCCGAGGCCGACTGCGAGGGCCCGGCGCATGGGTCAGCGGGCGTTCACGTGGACGTGGTCGTCGTGGCCCGGATTGCAGCGGACGTACGGGAGACCGGCGGCGGACGGCGCCATGTGCGCGCCCGAGGCGTCGAGCGGGCATCCCTGCCCCGCGCAGACCTGGACGGTGTCGACCGTCGTCAGGGCCCCGAAGATCGCGGGGTCGCAGAGCAGGTAGCTGGACTCCGGGAAGACCGGCACCAGGAAGGCCGCGATCCACTCGCGCGTGCGCTCGGAGGAGTAGGCGGGGTCGTAGACGTCCAGGGCGCCGTCGCTCGACGCGTCCGCGCGGAGCAGGAAGACGTCGGCGTCGAGGCCGTCGCGATGCTGAACGTGGCCCTCGAAGGCGCCGCCGTCGGGCAGGCTGAGGTCGCCGACGCGGACGGCCGGGTAGTCGGGGTGCGCGACGGCCCAAGCCTCGGCGGCGGCGATCAGGCCGTTGACGAGCTCCGGCGCGCCCCAGGCGTGGTCGGGATTGTTCGCGCCGCAGCGGCGGACGAAGCCGGGGCCGCTCGCCGGCAGCTTCACGAAGCCGACCGCGGAGGCCGCGGGCGGCGCGCCGAAGTCGGTCGTCGACGTCAGCGTCCCCGAGATCCAGGCCGGCTGGCCCGCGAACCAGATCTGATGCCAGGCGCCGGAGAAGGCGACGGCGGCCCAGAGGGAGCCGGCCGGGACGGAGTCGATCTGCGCGTACGACGTCCCCGGCCCCGTCCGGACGTTCAGCCAGGCGTTCGTCACCCGGTCGATGGCGGCGCTCCGGAGAACGGCCGCGTACTCGGGGATCCAGCCGTCGGCGCGCGACCAGCCGATCCGGCGCCAGTTCGACCGCCGCTCGCTGGACACGTAGACCTGGCCCGCGCCGGCCGTGCCGAGGGCCGCGTAGCCTAGCCCGGGGCCGGAGCGGACGGGGATGTCAAGGACGATCTCGACGGCCTCCTCCGCGAGCGTCGACGTCTCGGGCCCCGTGAAGGCGTGGGACGTCGAGCGCCCCGCCGCCGAGAACCAGGCCTCGCGGCCTTCGTAGAAGATCCGGTGCCAGCTGCCGGAGGTCCCGGTCACGGCCCATTTGGACGATTTGACGGCGTACCCGACTTCCGCGGCGGACGTCGTGGGGCCCGAGCGGACGTTGGTGCCGATCGTGACCGCGTCGTAGGTCAGGGTCGCGAGCGCGACGGCGCTCTCATGGACCCAGCCTTCGGAGCGGTGGTACCAGATCTTGTGGAACCCGTTGGAGCGGGCCGTGGAGACGTAGAGCTGGCCGCCCAGCGCGGCGCCGAGCTCGGCATAGGCGGCGTCGGGCCCGCTTCGCACGGGGACGGATTCGACGACGACCTGCACGCCCTGATCCTGAACCGCCAGCAGCGCGAGAAGCGAAAGGATCAACCCAACCCCCCGGTCCTCTTACCCATCTGAGACCCATTTATGCATACACATTTGCATTAGTCAAGTTTGAATTGTTCGATAAATTGCGGAAAAACCCTGAGGCGGGGAAACCCTTAGGAGCGGGCCTTGCGGACGGCGTCGGCGAAGGCCTGGGCGGTCTTCGTGACGGCGTCCCAGCGCTTTTCGGCGACGGCCTTCTTGTCGACGAGCTCGCCGCCGACGGCGACGGCCGCCGCGCCGGCCTTGAAGAAGGTCCCGCAGTTCTCGAGGCTCACCCCGCCGGTGGGGATCATCGCGACCTGGGGCAGCGGCGCCTTGAGCGCCTTGATGTAGTCGGCCCCGCCCATCGCCGAGCAGGGGAAGATCTTCACGAAGTCGGCGCCCGCTTCCCAGGCCGTCACGACCTCCGTCGGCGTGAGCCCGGCGGGCACGGAGACCTTGGAATAGCGCCGCGTGAGCTCGATGACCTTCACGTTCAAGTTGGGGCTGACCAGGAACTCGGCCCCCGCCAGGATGCACGCGCGCGCGGTTTCGGGATCGAGCACCGTCCCGGCGCCCAGCAGCACCTTGCTCCCGAGCTTCGCCGCGAGCTTCTCCAGGACCCCGATCGCGCCGGGGACCGTCATCGTGACTTCGATGACCGAGACCCCGCCCGCGTGGATCGCCTCGACCGTCGCCAGCGCCTCGTCCGCCGACGGCGCCCGCACGATGGCCACGAGGCCGCTGTCGACGACCCGCTTGATGTTGTCGTGATGGTTCATGTGTGGCCGCCCAGGATAGGACATTCAAAAGCCCCGATCAAGCTTGCGGGATCGCGAAAGGCGCGCTACATTATGAACATGTTCATGATTATGAAGGCGATCGGCGTGGCGCTGGTCACCTTCGGCGTGGCGCTGGTTGTCCTCAACCTCATCGGCGCCGGCCTGTTCTGGTCTCCGGCGGGATGCCTGATCGCCGGGCTGCCCGCCCTGGTGCTGGGCGGCATCGTATGGAAAGGCCGCGAGAAGGACTGAGCCTCAGCGCGAGACGCGCGCGGACCCGCCCTTCATCAGTTCCTCGACCTCTTCCCGCGACGCCCAGTTGATGTCGCCGGGCGTCGAGTGCTTCAGCGCCGAGAACGCCAGCCCGAACTTCAGCGCCCAGGCGTAGTCGCTCTTCAGGACCAGGCCCGACAGCAGGCCCGCGCTGAACGCGTCGCCGCCGCCCAGGCGGTCGACGACCTCCAGCTCGTACCGCGGCGCCTGGTGCAGGGTCGCGCCCTCGAGCACGACCGCGCTCCAGTGGTTCTTGAGCACGGACGGGCTTTCGCGCAGCGTGATCGCGACGGCCTTCACCCCGAAGCGGTCGCGCAGCTTCTCGGCGATCTTGCGGTAGGCCTCGATCGACACGCTCGTGTAGCTCGCGTCCTGGCCGGCGTCGATCCCGAAGACCGCCTTCGGATCCTCCTCGTTGGTGATGAGGAGGTCGACGAGCGGCATCAGCGGCTCCTGGATCTTGCGCGCCTGCTCCGACGTCCAGAGCTTCTTCCGGTAGTTCAGGTCGTAGCTGACCTTGACGCCCGCCTTGCGCGCGGCCTGGATGGCCTCGGCGGTCGTCGCCGCCGCCGACGCCGACAGCGCCGGCGTGATCCCCGAGACGTGGAACCACTTCGCGCCGGCGAAGGCCTTCGCCCAGTCGACTTCCCCGGGCTGGATCCGCGCGATGGCCGAGGGCGAGCGGTCGTAGAGGACGCTCGACGGCCGGGGCGACGCCCCCTGCTCGAAGAAGTAGAGCCCGGCGCGGTCGTCCTTCGACCACACGACGCGGCTCGTGTCCGCGCCCTGCTCGCGGGCCTTGTTGACGATCCGACGTCCCAGCGCGTTGTCCGGCAGGCGGGAGACCCAGGAGCTCGAGACGCCCAGCCGGGCCGCGCCGAGGGCGACGTTGAACTCCGCGCCGCCGATGTTCATCTCGAGCGACACGGCCTGCTCGAGGCGCTGAAAGCCGGGCGGCGAGAGGCGGATCATCGCCTCGCCGAAGGTGACAATGTCGGTCATAGGAGGGCTGAGAATACCACGGACGAGAGCCTAGAGCCAAGAACCTAGAGCCTAGACATCCCCCCTTCCCCCCCCGGGGGGGACGGGGGGGACGTCTAGGTTCTTGGCTCTAGGTACTTGGCTCTAACGGGCGTAGGCGAGCAGGCGCTCGCGGCCGGCGGGGCTCAGGCCGTAGCGGTCGACTTCCTTCAGCAGCCGCTCGCGCGGCAGGACGCCGGCCACCGCCGCGTTGGCGCGGGCGACGGCCGTCGACGCCACGAACTCCGCGTCCGTCGCGAACATAGCTGCGAACTCCTGGCCCAGGACGTCGGCCCCCCGCAGCTCGTACTTCTGGTGATAGTCCTCGGCGGGCGTGAAGGTCCCGACCGGCAGGATCGGGGTCTTGACGGCCCCGCGCTTCTCGGCGACCCGGTCGCGCGCGGCCTCGGCCGCCTTCTTCTGGGCGTCGCCGTGATAGAAGATCGCGGACATGTACTGCTTGCTCCAGGCGCTCGCGCAGGGATTGTGGCCCTTCCAGAAGAGCTCCAGCAGCGTCTCGTACGGCAGGACCGCCGGATCGAAGTCGACCTGGAAGCTCTCGGTGTGGTCGCCGAGCCTGTGGTAGGTGGGGTTCTTCAGCGTCCCGCCCGCGTAACCCACGCGGGTGCGCCAGACCCCGGGCAGCGCCCCGAACTGGGCGTCGGGCCCCCAGAATCAGCCGAGCGCGAACGTCGCGGTCTCGAGCTTCGCCGGCGCCTCCCGGTCGATGGGGGGCGCTCCGGCCGTCGACATCCTCATCGGCACCTCCTCGGAGCAGGCGCCCAGCAGGAGCGTGAGCGCGACGGGCAACCTCATCCGCATGCCACTGTAACACGTCCTCGCGACGCCCGATTCCCACATTCACATCCGACCCTTGATCGAGGTCGCTCGCGGCCCTACACTACCACTCCTTGAAGATTCTCGTGGCGGACGTCGATCTGGGCACCCACCGCACGGTGGAGCACGCCCTGGCCGGCAAGGGCTACGACCTCGCCTACGCGACCGACGGCGACCAGGCCTTCGCCTCCGCCATGCGGATCAAGCCCGACGTCCTGATCATCGAGCCCAACCTGGCCGTAGTGGACGGGCTCACGCTGGTGCGGAACATCCGGTCGAAACCCGAGTACTCGATGATCCCGGCGATCTTCCTGGCCGACCGGGAGTCGGTGGAGCACCGCATCGCCGGCTTCAAGATCGGCGCCGACGACTTCCTCCCCAAGCCCCTCAACGCGGACCACCTCGACCAGCGGCTCGAGGCCGCCCGGAACAAGAGCGCCAGCACCGAAAACGCCATCCGTTCCGCGGGCAACCAGAACAGCGACTTCTCCGTCATGATGACCGGCTTCCGGGGCTCCCTCGAGCAGATCGGCCTGCCCTCCCTCATGACCCTCATGGAGATCGAGCGCAAGACCGGCCAGCTCGTCATCATCATGGAGGACCAGGGCGACAAGGCCCGGGTCTACTTCCTCGACGGCCGGGTCATCCGCGCCAAGATGGACCGGCGCGAAGCCCCCAAGAACGCCGGCCTCATCTACGAGCTCTTCGCCCGGACCAAGGGCAAGTTCGACTTCCGGCCCTGCGGCGTCGACGCCAAGGACGAGATCTCCCTCCCCACCGCCATGCTCCTCCTCGAGGGCGCCCGGCTCCTCGACGAGGCCAACCGCCCCAAAGGGTAGCCCTCCCGACATTTTTGTCGGCCGGACCCGGAACCGGCCCCGAACCCACCCTTGGCCTCCGGCTTGCTTAGTTCAGGCCATGACGAAAGTGCTGATCCTGGACGACGACCCCACCGTCCTGGCCATCCTCGGACGGCAGTTCCAGGTCCTCGGCGCCGACGTCATCACCTGCCGGGAGATCGAGGCCGCGGAGGCGGTCCTCGAAGTCCTCCCCGTCGACAAGGTCCTCACCGACCTCTGCGTGTCCGGCCTCGGCGGCCTGGAAGGCACTCGGATCGTCCGCCACGTCGCCTCCCAGCACCCGGACGTCGAAATCTTCGCCATGAGCGCCCAGATGGACGGGCGCGTCCGCGACATCGTGGAGGCCCTGGGGGTCGTCGAAGCCTTCAAGAAGCCCTTCGATCCCAAGGAGCTGGCCCGGCGCGTGCTCGGCGACGGCGTCGGCGAGCGTCCCGGCCAGATCCACGCGATCGAGCCGTTCGCGGCCTTCCTCAGCGCGGGCAAGCTGCACGCGCTGCTCCAGCCGGTGGTCACCCTGCGGCCGGCCGCGGCGCCCTTCGCCGTCCACGGCATCGAGGGCTTCGCGAGCGCGCCCGACGACTGCCTCCTCAAGAACCCCGCCCTGCTTTTCAGCCTGGCGGCGCGCAAGGACCGGCTCGCGCAGACCGACCTCCTGTGCGCGCGCGCGGTGCTCCAGGAAGCGGCCCGGCTCGGCCGCGGCGCGCGCCTCTTCATCAACATGAACCCCCGCTCGTTCGCCCACCCCGACACGGCCCGGCGCTTCGCGGAGGAAGTCGCCGCCGCCGGCGTGGCCCCGGCGGACGTCGTCATCGAGCTCTCGGAGCGCCAGGCGTCGCTGAACCCGACGGCCCTGGCGGCCGCGCTCGCGCCGCTGCGCAAGCTCGGGTTCCGCCTCAGCCTCGACAACTACGGCGAGGGCAGCTCGAACCTGCGGCTGCTGATCGCGCTGAAGCCCGACTACGTGAAGCTGGCGGGCTCGCTGACGGAGGGGATCGACGTCGACCCCCTCCAGCGCGAGGTGGTGCGCTCGACGCGCGACCTCCTGACCCGCCTGAACATCAAGGCGATCCTGGCCCGGGTCGAGACGCCGACGGAGCTGGAGACGGCCCTCGAGCAGGACTTCGAATACGCCCAGGGCTGGCACTTCTCGCGCCCGATGCGGGCCGCCGACCTGAAGGGCTCCGGCGCCTTCAGCGGCCCGGCGAACGGCGCCGCCGCCCGCGCCTACGCCTCCCCCTTCGCCGTGCCTGTCTAGGCGTCCGCGCCGCCCAGGAGCCGGCGATTGAATTTGCCGCTCACCAGTTCCTGAAGGGCGGCGTCGATGTCCTCTCCGGAGATCTCGCCCGAGCTGCCTCCGCGCTCCAGATGAAACTGCGCCGAGCGCCGCATGAGCTCCCGGATGAAGGAGGCGCTCACGCCCTTCGTCTTGTTCACCGTCGTCCCGATCAGCTCGGGAGACACCGACAGGCCCCGCGAGTACAAGCGCAACAGCTTCTCGCGGCAGTCCTCGTCGGGATGCGGGTACTCGATGGCCTGGTCAATCCGGCCTGGACGGGAGGCGAGCGCGGCCTCCAGGGACTCCGGCCGGTTCGTGGTCATGATGAAGAACACGTCGGAGTCCTGGCGGAGGCCGTCCATCTCGTTCAGCAGCAGATTCAGCAGGCTCTCTTCGCACGGACCGTTCATCGACTGGCGGTCGCGGGCGATCAGGTCGACGTCCTCGATGACGACGAGGCTCGGCTGCAGCAGCCGCGCGAGCGTCATGTACTCGCTCAGGAGCCCCATCTGCCCCGCCGTGATCAGGAACGTGGTGTGCCCTTTCAGCGCGCCCGACAGATAGTGGATGGTGTGGGTCTTGCCGTTGCCCGGCGGGCCGTAGAGCAGGATGCCTTTCTTTCTCGACAACCCGAACGAGCCGAGCTTTTCCCGCTGCCGCGAGAAGGAAAGCACGTTCCGGTCCAGGAGCTCCAGGATCTTCCGCGGCAGGATGACCTGCTCCCGGCCGACGTCTTTCAGCTTATGCACCAGCAGGCCTGAGGACTGTCCCGAGTAGGTGTCGCGGGACTCCAGCGAGAGCACCTTTCCTCGGTAGGACTCCGATCGCAGGACCGAGTCCTCGAGCCGCTTGAAAAAGTCTTGGGTGAGCCGAGTCCCCTCCGGCGTGCTGGGCGCGGCCACCTGGATCTTCAGCCCCTCCACCCGGCCGAAGCTGCCCTGGGGGCAGAGCAGCACCGCGTACTTGCTCTCATCGTCCTGGAGCAGCCAGAGGGCGACCTTCGGGCAGCGAACCGGAGCGCCCTCCCCGATGTCGATCTCCTCGTACTCCGGCGGCACCGCCAGGGGCGGATAGTGCTCGTGAGGCACGATCAGCCCGTTGAAGTTCAGGCCTTCGTGCGTGTTGGCTTGCTGCACGCCGCTGTAGTGGAAGATCCGCGTCTTGCCGCTGAAGAGCGCCTGGGTGGCGCGCTGCAGGTCGGCCCGCACCCGGAAGGGAAAGAGGCGCTCCGTGACCGTGAGATCTTCCGGCGGCACCGGATGGAAGTGCGCCTGGAGCAGGCCGTTGATCTGCGTCCGCTTCTGCGGGCCCCGGGAGTCGAGCCTCGACATCCGGATATCCCGCGCCCGGTCCACGTCCTCCTTCGCTTTCTCGCGATCCCCGCGCTCCTCGTGGATCGCGCTCCGCTTGTCGAACGCGTCCGCCATGCGCGGATCCAGCCGGACCGCCTCGTCGAGATCGGCCAGCGCCTTTCCGGATTCGCCCTTCTCCATCCACGCGCCCGCCCGCGCGTAATAGGCCCGAGGATCCTCGGGCGCCGCCTGGAGCAGCTCGTCGAGGTCGCGGAGGGCGCCCTCGACATCCTTCAATTTCACGCGGGCCCCCGCGCGGTAGCGGTAGGCGTTCAGGAGCTTCGCGTCGAGGCGGATCGCGTCCGTATAGTCCGCGACGGCGCCCTCCAGGTCTCCCTTCCACTGCCGGGCCGTTCCGCGGCTCAGAAAGGTCTTGGCGTCTTCGGGATTCAGCCGCAGCGCCTCGTTGTAGTCCGCGAGCGCGTTCGCCGTCTCGCGCAGGTACTGCCAGGCCAGCCCCCGGCCCCGGAACGCGGCCGCGCAGCCCGGGTCGAGGAGGAGAGCCTCCGTGAAGTACTCGCGAGCGTCCTCGAACTCGCTCTCGTTGATCTTGTCGTGCCCCCGCGCGACGTAGATCTCCAGCCTGCGCGAACGTGAAGTCTCAGCGGTCATCGTCTGTTTTTGAGGCCAAGCCTCGGTAAGAAGTGAAAAGACACGTCTTCTTCGTGAACCGTCCCGCCGTGAAAAGGTTCAGGGAATCCCTGTGCCGGCCCTTCCGGAACGCGGCGCGGGACGTCCGGATCATCCCCGGTAGATGATCCGCAAGCTGAAAAGCGGCGAGTACCGCCTCTACTCCCGAAAGCTCCATCCGAAGACGGGCAAGCGGCGCAACCTGGGGACGTTCTCCTCGCTCGAAGGCGCCCAGCGCCACGAGCGCGAGGTCCAGTACTTCAAGCGCCACTGAGCTAGAGCTTTATTTTGAGGCGCTCCTTGACGATCCGCTCCAGCCAGCCGCCCTTCTGGCGGGCGGTGTAGGCCTTGAGGAGCTCGATCGCCGCCACCGAGGCGATGCGGCCCTTGGAGAGGTCGAGCATCACCCGGCGCGCCATGTGGCGGCGGTAGACGGCGTCGAAGGAGTCGAAGAACAGCTCCAGCTTCTGGATCACCACCTTCGTCGCTTCCTTGACCCGCGACGGCTTCGCGCCCGCCGCCGCGGCCGCCTTCCGCGCCGCCTCCTCCGCGTCCTGCTTCATCTTCACTTCGATCTGGGCCGTCAGCTTCGCCACCTCCGGGTCCAGGCCGCCCGACGCGGACGCCTCGGCGATCTGCTTGCGGATCATCCCCGCCTCGAAGTCCACCAGCATGGGCGTCGCCAGGATCGCCTTCGCCCCGGCCTCCCGCTGGATCGGGTCCGGAAACGTCAGCCGCGCCGTCGCCCGGTGCAGGTTGCCCACGCGCACCCAGCGCTCGGCGAAGTCCAGCCCCGTCCCCTTGATGTTCTGGATCCCGATCACGTGCGCCCGCGACCGCGGCGGGATCTGCGAAGCCACCGTCCGGATCGTGTCCGGGCCCTTGCTGTAGAAGTCCTCCATCACGTAGAACGCGCTCAGCGCCGTGTTGAAGTACCACTCCTTGTACTGCGTCAGCCAGGCCTCCATCGCGGACCGGCCGCCGGCGATCGCGACGTCCAGCTGCTGCCGCTGGCCGCGCAGGGAGCAGTAGCGTTCGACTTCCTTCGCCGCGAACTTCGACTCCTCCTCGGTGGCGTCGGGCGCGAGCCGCTTGAACTCCTCGAGGAGCCGCTCGGCCGGGGCGTCGGGGGCGGCCTTCATCGCCGCGACGAACTCGCGATCGTCCTTGCCCGTCATGTCCGCGAGCCGCCAGCCCAGCTCCTCGGGGGTCCGCAGCTGGAAGCGCAGGTAGCCCGCGTCGCGGTCGAAGATCTGCCGCAGGTAGGCGTCGGGATGCTCGGCCGGCACCGCCAGGCGCTCGACGCGCAGCCGCAGCGCGTCCTGCAGATAGCCGCGCAGGCCGCCCAGGTTCGAGCCGATCGCCACGATCTGGTGGTGCGCCAGGTCGTCGGCCAGGATCGTCGCGAAGACCTTCGAGCGGGGCACCCGGTCCGCCCGGTTGTTGATCACCAGCACCACGTAGTCGCGGCGGTTCGTCTCCGGGTTGTCGAGCTTCAGGCGGATCCAGTTGTGGATCGTCCCGGCGCGCTCGTTCGCCGACATGCCGTTCGAGAACTTCAGCCAGCGCCCCTTCACCTCGACCTCGGGGTAGGTCTTCATGACCCCCAGGTCGGGCACCACGTGCTCGGCCACCTGCTTCAGCGTGAAGTCGCGCGAGCAGCCCAGCGCCTCCCCCATGCGGATCGTGAGCGAGAGGTTCTTCGGATGCGCGCTGTAGGGATAGCGCTCCAGGACGTCGGGACAGATCAGATCGCCCTGCTCCGGATCCAGGATGTCGAGCTTCGACTTCCGGCCCCGCGCGACCTCCCGGAAGATCGGCGTCATCGTCTCCTCGGAGGCGAAGATGTTGCCGCCGGGCTGCATGAAGTTCGCGATCGAGTACGCGACGTCCCGGCCGGCGGGGCCCTGTATGTCCTCGTGGTCCGGGTAGGCGTTCGTCAGCGTCGAGAGGTCGTCGCGCATCCAGGCCTGTTCCAGGACGCGGACGTAGTCGTACTGCAGGGCCATGCACTCCCAGAGCATGGCGTCGCACTCCATCGCCTCGGCCACGGTCAGGACGTCGGTCTGCTCGACGATGGTCGCCTTGTCGTGCGGGCGGAAGAGGTAGTACTCGATCGCTTCCTCGCCGTCGGGGCCCAGCACGAACATCGCCTCGCAGCCCGTGGTCTTGCTGATGTAGCGGGCGCCCAGGGCCGTCAGCAGGGCTGCCTTCTTGCGCTCGGAGCCCGACTTCCCCCGCGTCCCCCAGCCGCCGATGACGAGGGGGATGCTGTTGCGCAGGCGCGTCACCCGCCGCTGCCGCGCCACCGTGCGCCAGATCATCAGCGCCAGGAGGATGAACGAGACGGCGCCGAGCTCGCCCAGCGTGTTGCCCGCCGGGCTGAACCAGAGCTCCTTCCAGAGGTGGATCGATTCGAGGAGGCGGTCAAGCCATCCCATCGCCACCTCCCCCCGCCTGTTCCGGTTCCTGTTCCGGTTCCTGTTCCGGTTCCGGTTCCGGGTCGGGGTCCGCCGTCTTGGGCTCGGCATAGAACGCGTCCGCCGTCCCCAGGCCGGCCGGCGCGTTGGGCATCCAGGTCGTCTGGAAGCCCAGCCCGCGGAAACGGTTCACGTAGGCCGACGGATCGACCTCCGGATTGTCCAGGCGGCACTGCTCGCGCAGCGCGAAGAGCTCGCCGTACTTCTTGGTGATCGTCCAGTAGGCGGCCTTGTTCGCCTTGCGCTCGGGCGGCGGCACGATCGTCGCGACGCCCTCCGAGCTGAAGATCCGGAGCGTTCCCTGCGCCAGAGACTCCAGGAAGTCGTCCACCGGCGGCAGGAAGCGGCGCCAGCCTCCTTCGGCGGGGATCTTGATCGGCTCGCCCGGCACCTTCGTCGGGCTCTCCTCGCCCATCAGCGCGCTGTGCGCCCGCACGACGCCCTCGACCTCGCGCCCCGTCACGTGCGAGAAGGCCTGGCGCTTGTCCGGCGCCGGCCGGATCGTCTCGAAGAGGAAGCGCCAGAGCTTGAACACACGCCGCATCCCCACGCGGATCCGCCAGGTCCCGTTCTCCGCCGGCCGCGCGTAGAGGCCCTCCGTCTTGCGCGACAGCCAGGCCAGGAGCGCGCCCAGGCGCTGCGCCTCGATCGGCGCCCCGCCCGCCAGGAGGTCGACTTCCTGCCCCGGATCCATGTCCCAGAGCCGCGGCGCCACCTGCTCGCGGAACGCGCGGAACTCGGGCATCGCCGCCACCCGCGCGCGCTCCAGCAGCTCCTCCGCTTGCCGTCGCGACGCCAGCGGCCAGCCGCGCTCCGTGCCGGAGCGGAGGAGGTCGAGCGCCGCGTTCTCCGCCTCCAGCGCCGGCATCCGTCCGGTCGGGATCATCTCCTCGAAGGCCTCGCCCAGCCGGTTCAGGCCGACGCGCAGGGGCAGCGGATCCTTCTCGATCCGGAAGAACTCCTTGAAGGCCGCGAGCACCGGCACGGGATCCTCGGCCGCGCGCAGGCGCTGGTGCAGCGCGATCGGGACCGCCGCGCGCACCTGGGACACGGGCTCGCGCGAGAGCGTCAGCAGGACCCGCTCCTCGAGCAGCGCGAGCGCCTCCCGCGAGGCCGGCGCCCCGAGCGCCAGGATCGTCCCCTGCCGCACGTGCGCGCTCGGCTCCACGCTGCCCAGCGCCGTCCGGATCAGGATGAGCGCGTCCTCCTCCGGCAGCAGCTTGGGGAGCTCGTCGAGCGCGAAGCGCCGGAAGAACAGATTGTCGGGCCGCTCCGCCTTCGGG
Organism: Planctomycetota bacterium; assembly: GCA_036383955.1. Classification (GTDB taxonomy): domain Bacteria; phylum Planctomycetota; class MHYJ01; order MHYJ01; family JACPRB01; genus JACQFK01. The sequence continues at coordinate 29,552 of DASVNH010000111.1, forward strand.
TCCGCCAGCCGCCGCCGCGCCGCCTCGCGCGCCCCCTCCGGATCCAGGCGCGTCCACGCGGCCAGGCAGTCGCACTGGCACCAGACGTCCGACATCGAGTTCTCGGCCTTCCGCCGCGCCGCCTCGAACAGCGGCTCCGGCAGCGGCGGCGCCCCGCCCGGCCGGCCGTGCGCCTCCACGATCCTGCGGACGCCCAGCGCCCACTCGCGCTCGATCAGCGGCGGCGTGGGCCGCGTGAACGCCTCCGCCGCGGCCGTCGCGTAGCCCGTCCGCTCCAGCAGGGCCGCCAGGTCCGTGCCCGCCGGCACGCGCGACAGCGCCCCGCCCGCCAGCATCACCATCGTCTGCTGCTGGCGCATCAGGAAGCGCGTCTCCGCGTCCGCGCGCTCCTTCACCGCGTCCCAGTCGAGCCAGCGGCGCAGCGCCTTCCGGTCCTCCTTCAGCTTCGCCTTCGACGCCCCCAGGAACTCCGCCGTGCCCAGCAGGAGGTCGTCGCGCGTCCGCCGGTCCAGCGCGACCTGCACCGCCGCCTCCTGCCGCACGACGTGCTCGCGGATCTCCACGATGCGCGCCGCCAGGTCCGCCAGCGTCTCCACGGCGGCGCCCCCGACGACCTCCATGATCGGCCGGCCCGGGACCGCGCGCGCCAGCAGCTTGGGGCGCAGGCGGAGGAGGCAAGG
>DASVNH010000112.1:0-23776 GCA_036383955.1 Planctomycetota bacterium
GGTCGGCGCGCAGGCGGCCAGCCCGAGGGCCAGGCACGCGGGCCAGAAAGTCTTCATGAAGGGTATATCGGCGCAAGGTCCGATAAATCCGGAGGGGGATCCGACGCGGCGCCGGCGGGGGAAAATAAAAAGGGAGCGGAGCCGACCACCGGCCCCGCTCCCTCGTCCAGTAAGGGCGGGTCAACTGGGCTTCCCTAGAGCAACAGGCGTACCATGATTTCTAAAGGGTGTTGATTTGTAAGTCTTTGGGGCTCAATGGGCTGAGGCGTTGCCCCGTTTGGCGGGGCGCGGGGATGTTACCGCGGAGTAATCGTGTTACAGGACGGCGTCGCGGATGAAGCCGCGAAGCAGCCGGCCGATCCGGGGCTCCGCCGCCTGGGCCACCGCGATGATCTCCTGGATGTTCACCGGATGCAGCGTCTCCGGGACGCAGAGATCGGTGACGATCGACACCCCCAGCATCCGCAGGCCCGCGTGCACGCCGACGATCACCTCGGGCACGGTCGACATCCCCACCACGTCCGCGCCGATCGTCCGCAGCATGCGGTATTCGGCGGGCGTCTCCAGGCAGGGCCCGGTCAGCGCCGCGTACACGCCCCGCTGCAGCTTGATCTGTTCGCGCTTCCCCGCCGCCTCGGCCACGCGCAGGAAGTCGAGATCGTACGGCCGGCACATGTCCGGAAAGCGCGGGCCCAGGGTGTCGTCGTTCGGCCCGACGAGCGGGTTGGCGCCCATCAGGTTGAGGTGGTCCTCGATGAGCATCAGGTCGCCCTTGGCGTAGGCGGGGTTGAGGCCGCCGCAGGCGTTGGAGACGACCAGGGCTTTCGCGCCCAGCGCGCGCATGACGCGCACCGGGAACGTGATCTGCTCCATCGAGTAGCCTTCGTAGGCGTGGAAGCGGCCTTCCATGGCGACGACCCGACGTCCTTCGAGCGTGCCGAGGACGAGGTCGCCCTTGTGGCTGGTGACGGTCGAGCGCGCGAAGTGCGGGATCTTCTCGTACGGGATCGTGGCGGTCTTCTCGATGGCGGCGGCGACGGAGCCCAGGCCGGTGCCGAGGATGATCCCGAATTCGGGAGGGGCCGTCGCGCCGATGGCCCGGACCGCCTCCTCGACCCGCTCCCGAAGTGCCATAGCCGGCTACGCCGGAACTCCCAACTCCCAACTCCAAAATCCCAAGGTCCGGATGCTCGCGCGGGCCTTGTGGAGCCTGCAGGCCTTGGGAGTTGGGATTTGGGGTTTGGGATTTCGCATTAGTGCTCTTGGGCTTCGAGCCAGCGTTCGACGTCGATCGCCGCCATGCAGCCCTGGCCCGCGGCGGTGATGGCCTGGCGGTAGACGTGGTCGACGCAATCGCCCGCCGCGAACACGCCCTCGACGTTCGTGTAGGTCCCGCGGCTGGTCTTCACGTAGCCCTTCTCGTCGAGCTCGATCGCGCCCTTCAGGAAGCTCGTGTTGGGCTCGTGGCCGATCGCGATGAAGACGCCGGTCACCGGGAGCGTGCGCTCCTGGTTCGTCTTGACGTCCTTCAGCTTCAGGCCCGTGACCTTGCCGGCGTCGGTGCCGAGCACTTCCGACACGATCGAGTTCCAGGCGAAGGCCATCTTGGGATTCTTCTTGGCCTTGTCCTGCATGATCTTCGACGCCCGCAGCTCCTCGCGGCGGTGGACGATGGTCACCTTGGAGGCGAAGCGGGTGAGATAGGTCGCCTCCTCGATGGCGGTGTCGCCGCCGCCGACCACCGCGATCTCCTTGTTGCGGAAGATCGGCAGCGCGCCGTCGCAGGTGGCGCAGGCGGAGACGCCCTTGTTCATGAGGGCCTTCTCGGAGGGGATGCCGAGGAACTTGGCCCCGGCGCCCGTGGCGATGATGATCGCCTTCGCCTCGTAGGTCTTGTCTTCCTCGGTGAACAGCTTGAAGGGGCGCTTGGAGAAGTCGACCTTCTTGATCCAGCCCTGCTCGATGCGCGTGCCGAAGCGTTCGGTCTGCTCGCGCATGAGCTGCATCAGCTCGGGGCCCTGGATGCCCTTGGGGAAGCCGGGATAGTTCTCGACCTCCGTCGTGATCATGAGCTGGCCGCCCGGCACGCCCGCCGACGCGTGGAAGCCGTCGCCTTCGATGATGAGGGGCTTCAGGTTCGCCCGGCTCGTGTAGAGCGCGGCCGTGTAGGCCGCCGGGCCGCTGCCGACGATGATGACGTTCTCAATTCCCAAGGCGTCTCTTCCTGTTTCTCAGATAGTCCACGAACACGCTGTTGCCCAGGTCGTCGGGCGACGCGTAATACGCCTTGCCGCGGTTCACGCGGGTGAGCGTGTCGACAAAGTCTACGAGGGTCGGATCCTGTGTCAACATGAAAGTCGTGATGGGGATCCGGTTGCGGCGGCACGACGCGGCCTCCTCGAGCGTCTTCGCCGTGATCTTCGGATCCAGCGCGAACGGGTTCTTGTAGAGCTTCCCGTTCTCGAAGATCGCCGAGGGCTTCCCGTCCGTCACCATGAAGATCCGGCGGTTCGGATGCTTCTTCTTCAGCAGCAGGCGCTGCGCCAGCCGCAGCGCCGCCGCCGTGTTCGTGTGGTACGGCCCCGCCCCCACGTACGGGAGGCGCTCCACCGGGACCTCCTCCGCCGCGTCCCCGAAGAGGCAGACCTGCAGCGAATCCTTCGGGTAGCGCGTCCGGATCATCTCCGCCATCGCGAGCGCCACCCGCTTCGCCGGCGTGATCCGGTCCTCGCCGTAGAGGATCATCGAGTGCGAGACGTCCAGCAGCAGCACCGTCGCGCAGATCGCGTGGTGCTCCGTCTCGCTCACCTCGAGGTCCGCCTCGCCGATCCGCAGCTCCGTCCCCGTCCGCACCAGCGCGTTCCGCAGCGTCACCGGGACGTCGAGCGCCCCGACGTCCTCCCCGAAGCGCCACGGCCGCGTCTCGGGCAGCCGCTCGCCGCCGTCGCCGGAGCGCGACGTCCGGTGCTCCCCGCCGGGGCCGCGCTTGAGGTCGGAGAAGACCCGCGACAGCGCCTCCTGCCGCAGCATCCGCTCGCCCTTGCCGGTCAGCGTGAGGAAGCCCTTGGCGTCGTCGATCACGCCTTTCTCGCGGAGCGCCCGCTGGAACGCCTCGATGTCCGCGTCCCCCAGCCGGCCCGAACGGCGCAGCTGCTCCATGTAGCGGAGGGCGCGCTCGACGTCCCCGTTGGCCCGCAGGAGCAGCTCCTGGAAGAGCTGGAGGAGGTCGCGGTGGGACCGCAGCCGCGCGAGCAGCTCCTCGTCCCATTGTTCGTAGAGAAAGGCGGGCATCGGACTCCCCCGGGGAGTTAGAGGCGCGGGGCGGCGACCGCCCGGCCGCTCTGGAAAACGTCGTCGAACTCCGCGATCATCCGCGAAAGCGGATCGCGGGCCGCCACGGCGTACTCCTGCGACGGGATCTTCGTCGCGTCCAGGATTTCGATGACTTCGTCGACGACGTCCGAGAGCCGGGCCGCGGGACGTCGCACCTCCTCCATCGGCGCCTCGATGAGAGGCACGGCGTCGACGGGCGCCGGAGCCGGCGCGGCCGCCTGCTGGCCCAGCCGCCGGACGGTGGTGCTCGACTTCGGAGCCCCGCGCAGGGACGCCGGCGGCGGCAGCTCGCCCGGCCGGTTCTTGTAGACGCGCTCGATGGCGGCGCGGACCTGCTCCTCGTCCCCCTGGAACACTTTGAGCTTGATGTCGACGACGTTCCGGAGATCCTGCAGGGCCGCCCGGTTGAAGTAGTTCGACTTGGCGATGCAGAGGACGTTGCCGAGCTTCACGAGCGGGACCAGCTCGTGCTTGCGGGCCAGGTCCTCGGGGATGACCTGAGCCATGCCGGCCGCGATGTCGATCCGGCGCAGGTCTTCGATGACCGGCACGCGGAAATTCGCGGCCAGGAAGGCGGCCAGGTCGGCCCGCTTGACGTGGACCGTGGATTCGATCAGGTTGGCGAGCGGCGAGCCCTTGAGGCCGCCTTCGAGGATGGCGCGCGTCAGCTCGTCTTGAGTGACGACGCCTTCCTCGATGAGCACTTCTCCGATGCGGACCGCGTCGCCGGGTGGCATGATCGTTCTTGATTATAGGCCCCCCCGGGGGGATATCAAGGACGGAGCGCTACTTATTCTCCGATCGCGGCGCCCGCGTCAGGAACCAGCCGCCGTCGATCCGCCGCACCCAGTGGATGGGGCCGCCCGTCGTCTTCGACGTCCCCCCCTTGGGCCCCTTCAGCTCGTAGCTGATCGTCACCCGGGCCAGCGGCGGCCGTCCGAGCCCCCGCCCCCGGATTTCGACCTCCTCGAACTCCCAGCCCAGCAGCTCGAGGCTCTCCTCCACGATCCGGCGCGTGAGCTCCCCGGCCAGCGCCTCCCCCGCGTCCCCGAACGTCAGGCGGTCCGTCATGTCCTTGACGGCCTTGGCGTCCCGGGCCTTCAGCGCCTGGAGCAGCGCGTCCGTCCGGTCCATCACTTCTTCGGCCAGCCGCCGCTCCTGCGCGTCCTTCATCGACTCGAGGAGAGTCTGGCGCCGGGTCGGCGGCGGCGGAGGCGGCGGCGGAGGTTCCGGCGTTCGAAAGTCACCTGGTGACTTTCGAACAGGCTCGGGGACAGGCGGAGGCGGCTCTACGGCCTTCGGCGGCTCCGGCGTTCGAAAGTCACCAGGTGACTTTCGAACTTGCTCCGGCTTGGGACGCGCGAGGACCATGCCCAGCACGATGCCCACGATCAGGATGCCGACCACCGGAAGGGCCACCATCGCCGCCCGGCGCTTCGGCGGAATGACGACCGAGGCCGGCGCGCCGCTTTTTAGGGCGTCGATGAGCCGCATGACCTCCTCGCCGGTCGCCGGCCGCGCGTCGGGAGACTTGGCCATGAGGCGCTGAAGGAGGGCTTCGACGCCCTCCGGGATCGACGGGTCGATCTGGCGGGGCGGCAGGGGCGCGTCCTGGATCGCCTTCACGACCACCGCGATGGGCGACGGGCCGTCGAACGGCCTCCGGCCCGTGACCAGGTGATACAGCGTCGCGCCCAGCGCGTAAATGTCGCTCCGGTGGTCGACGGCCTTCCCTTCTGCCTGCTCCGGCGCCATGTAGTGCGGCGTGCCGAGGATCTGGCCGGGCTCGGTGGCGCCGGCGTTCGACTCGAGCTCCTTCGCCAGGCCGAAATCCGCGACCTTCACGAGGCCGTCCTTCGAGATCAGGATGTTGGCCGGCTTGATGTCCCGGTGCGTGATCCCGAGCCGGCGCGCGGCCTCGAGCGCCGCCGCCACCCGCTTCGCCACCGAGAGCGCCTCGTTCGGCGACAGCTTCCCGCGGTCCTTCAGGAGGGCGTCGAGGCTCCGCCCTTCCACGTACTGCATCGAGATGTAGTAGAGCTCGTCCGCCTGGCCCACGTCGAAGACCTGCACGACGTTCGGATGGTCGAGGCGCGCCGCCAGCCGCGCCTCGCGCAGGAAGCGCGCGATGTAGTCCGGTTTCCCCGCCAGCGTCCGGGGAAGGATCTTCAGCGCCACCGCCTTGTTCAGGCCCTCGTGGTGCGCGAGATAGACCGCCCCCATCCCGCCCTCCCCCAGCTTCCGCTGGAGGACGCATTGGCCGATCCGGCGCCCCAGCAGGGGATCTTTCGCGACGTCCGTCATCTCGCTTCTTTCAACATAGTACCGACCCGGGAAGTCGCGGTTTCACCTATAATGGCCGGATGGGCGCGTTCGTTCTCGCCGCTCTCACGCTCCAGGCCGCGGAGCCCGACGACGCCGCCATCCGCCGCTTCGCCGCCCTCCTCGCCCGCCCCGCGACGCGAGCGCGGGGCATCGACCGCCTGTCGCACCTCGATCCGCAGGCCCTCCGGCGCCTCGGCGAGGTCGACCCCGCCATCATGAAAGCGGCGGAGGAGAACGTCTCCCTCCGCCATTCGTACGGGCCGCCCCGCCTCTTCTCGCTCGACGGCCGCGAGGAGGATCTCGAAGACATCCTGGGCCGCCTCGAGCGCGCCTCCGGCCTCGCCTTCCATCGCACGGCGCTGCCCCGCGGCATGAAGGTCTCCCTGCGCCTGGAGGACGCCACGATCCTGGAGTCGCTCAGCGAGCTGGGCCGCGCGGGCTCGTTCCTGATCCTGGGCGTCGAGGGCGCCCGGATCTACCTGCAGCCCGGCGTCCCCGCCGCCCGCCCGCGCGCCTTCCACGGCCCCGTCATGATCGAGCTGGAGCGGATCAGCCGCCGCACCCGGCTCGGCTTCGACGCCACCACCCGCGACTTCTGGCTGCGCCTCGCCCTGTGGTGGGAGCCCCGCGTCCTGCCGCTCGACGGCCCCCTCGCCTGCGTCGTGACCCGGGCCGTCGACGACCAGGGCCGCTCGCTCCTGTCGGACGCCCCGCCCGCCGCCCAGGCGCGGGTCGACGCCTACCCGCGGGCCGGGCACGCGATGGCCACCGTCGAGGGCCTGCGGCCGCCGGCGGCGGACGCCCTGAGCATGACCGTCGAGGGCTACGTGGAGCTCCGCTTCCCCGCCCGCGTGGAGCTGGCGGCTTTCGAGAAGCCCGGGGTCGTGGAGCGTCCCGGCGTGCGGATCGAGCTCAAGTCCTTCGCGGCCGCCGAAGCGGGCGGCACGCTCGCGGAGATCCGTCTCCGCTTCGACGACCGCGCGCGCGCCGCCGAGCACCGGCCGGCCGCCGCGGATGTCGCCCTGGAGGGCGAGGATTCGACGATGGGCCCGCGGCCCGCGCTGACCGCCCCCGAAGTGAAGGAGCACGAGGTCGAGTTCGGCGTGCGCGCGCCGTCCCGCCGCTTCGAGGACGTCGCCCGCGTCGTCGTGCGCGTGCCGGAGGGCGTCGTCGTCAAGCGCGTCCCGTTCCGCTTCGACGAGGTCGACCTCAAGTGATCGCCCTCTTCGCCCTCCTGCTGCAGGACGAGACGCTCCTGAAGGAGCTGGAGGGAAGCGACATCCCCCGCGTCTACCGAGCGCTGGAGACGCTGGCGGCCGGGAGCCCGGACGCGCGCGCCGCGCTGGGCGCGCGGGCGGCGGCGTCGAGCGGGCGCCTGAAATCGCACCTCCTGATCGCCGCCCGGGGCCCGGTCGCCCCCGCGCGGCGGATCACGCTCGCGGGGCCGTCGCGGAGCGTCCTCGAGTGGGCGCAGGAGCTCGCGCGCCGCGCGGACCTGCCGCTGAACTGGGACGCGCTGGTGGACGAGAAGCTGCCCGAGGTGGCGCTCGAGGCGCGCGACGTCCTTCCGTTCGAGGCGCTGGCGGCGCTGGGCCGGGCGGCGGACCTGGGAGTCTCGTGGGAGGAAGGCCAGATCCTCCTCTTCACGGGCGGCTACGTCGACGCGCCGGCGAGCCGCTTCGGATCCACGCAGCTCACCCTCGTCCGTTTCAAGCAGGAGCGCGTGGTGGAATTCGCGACGCCCTCCCGCGAGACCGCCGAACTGGAGGCCACGCTCGCGTTCGAGCCTTCGCTGCCGCTCCTCGAGGTCCTGGGCGCCCGCGTCCTGGAGGCGCGCGACGACAAGGGCGCGGACGTGCTCGCGCCGCCGGAAGCGCAGGAGGAGCGGCCGGACGCCGGCCCCCTCGCCCGCCCCGAGGCCCTGATCGCCTCGAGCCTCACGATCAAGCTGCGCCCGCTGTCCCGGGGCGCCCGCGGCCTGGCCGTGCTGCGCGGGGAGATCGACATCCGCCTGCCCCGGGCCCTCCGCCGGGTCGAGATCGCGCGGCCGGAGACGGGGGCGACGGCCAAGGGCCGCGGCTTCAGCGTCAAGGTCGTCTCCCTCATCCCCCAGGAGTCCCGCGCGCTCCTGGAGATCGCGATCCTCGACGAGGCGCTCCGGAAGCGCCCCGTGATCGTGACGGGCTGCCGGGCGGACGGCCGCCGCGAGCGCACGCTGACGAGCCTGGTGGAGGTCCCCGACCAGGGGCCGATCCGCGTGATGCTGGAGATCCAGCCGCGCGGGCCCGCCATCCGGCTCGACAAGGAGCCCATGGTGCCGCTCGACCTCCTTCGCGTGGAGGTGGCGGAGGACGTCGACGAACGCGCCCTCCCGTTCGAATACCGCGGGGTGACGCTCCGATGATCGCGTGGCTGGCGCTCGCCCTGGCGGCGCAGGACGTCGACGAGCTCCTGCGGCGGCTCGACGACGAGTCGATCGAGGCGCGGACGGAGGCGGCGGACCTGCTGCTGCGCCGCGGCGCCGCGGTGACGCCGGCGCTCGAGAAGGCGCGGGCGGAGGCCCGAGGGGAGCTGCGGGAGCGGCTCGGCGGCCTGCTGGAGCGGGTCCGGGAGCGGGAGCGGCTGGCGGCGCTGCTGCGGCCGGCGACGCGGATCACGCTCGCGGCGGACCGGGCGCCGTTGAAGGAAGTCGTGGAGCGCCTGGGCGCGCGCGCCCCGACGCCGGTGGAGGTGGCGCCGGAGGCGGCGGGCCGGCCGGTGACGGTGGCGTTGCGCGACGTCCCGTTCTGGCGGGCGCTCGAGGAGATCTGCGCGGCGGCCGGGGACGTCCGGATCGAGCCCGGGGAGCTCGGCGTGCGGATCGTGCCGGGCCGGCCGGGCGCGGTGCCGCGGACCAACTTCGACGCCTTCCAGGTGCGGCTGGAGGGGATCTACGCGGTCGAGGTGGCGGAGCTGGGCACGGCCGACCGGCTGCGTCAGACCATGGTCAAGCTGCGCGCCTGCTGGGAGAAAGGGACGCGGCCGTCGCGCGTCCGCGCGGTCCTCGAGCGCTTCGAGGAGGACGGCGGGAAGAACGCCCTCGACGGGCTCGACGCGCGGCCCGAGGCACAGTCGATCCTGCGGGAGCCGGGCGTGGGCGAGGAGCTGACGCTGTCGTTCACGGGCGTGCCGTCGGAAGGCGCCGCGAAGGCGGCGCTGCGGGCGGCGGTGGAGGTCGACTTCGTCCTGCGCTGGGCGGAGGTCACGCTGCCGGCGCCGTGGACGGAAGGCCAGGCGCGCGAGTGCCCGGAGTTCGGCGTGCGCGTGCTGGACATCGACCGCGTCGCCGGCCAGCTCTCGTTCAACCTCTACGTGTATCCGAAGGCGAAGCCGGCGGCGGCGGACGTCGGGGCCGTCCTCAGCGTCCGGGACGACGCGGGAAAGTGGACCGATTCGAGCTTCTGGAGCGCGGGGCGCGCGGGCGACGGCGTGATCGTCACCGGCGTCGTCATGACGGGGGCCGAGCGGCCGCTGAAGGAGCTGCGGCTCCGCGTGCCGGTGGAGGTCCACACGGAGCGGATGACCCTGGACCTGCCGGAGGTGCCGCTCCGATGATCCTCGCCGCCCTCGTCCTCCTTCTGCAGGCCGACCTGGAGCGGCGGGTCCTCGAGCTGACGGAGAAGCTGTCCAGCGAGGCCATCGACGCCCGCGAGGAGGCCGCGGCCGCGCTGGTCGAGCTCGGCCCCGACGCGGCGCCGATCCTGGAGCGCGCCGCCGGCGCCCGCGACGCCGAGGGCAAGGGCCGGATCCGCGAGATCCTGCGGGAGATCGCCCGCGACGCCGTGCTGCGCGGCGCCTGGCGGCCGGCCCGGCGCGTCGACGCGGCGTGGAAGGACGTCCCGCTCTCCCAGGCGCTTGAGGCCGTGGCGACGGCCACCGGCGAGACCTTCAAGGGAGGCGCCGAGATCCCGGGCGCGGTGACGCTCGACTTGCGGCGGGCGACCTTGTGGGAGTCGCTCGACGCCCTCTGCCGCGCCGCGCCCGCGCTGACCTGGTCGCTGGACGGGGAGGCGGTCGTCTTCAAGGCGGCGCCGCGGCCGCCCTTCCCTTCCGTCGCGCGCGACGAGCTGCTCGCGTGGGTGGACGTCGTGGAGTACGGCCGGGACATCGATTTCTCCGGCGCCGCGCGCGAGTGGGCCGTCGTCGGGATCAATCTCGCGTGGACCGCCGGCCTGACGCCGCTCGCGACCGAGCTGCGCGTGACGGAGGTGCTGGACGTCGCGGGCCGGAACCTCCTGCCGAACGCCGGCTTCCGGTTCTCGCAGCCGCCGAAGGCGTCGGCCACGCCCAAGGCCCGCCACCGCCGCGAGGAGTCGCGGATGAGCCTGCTGGCGGGGGCGCGGGTGGACCGGATCCGCGGCTACGGGCAGCTGCTCTTCCCGCGAGGGTACGAGGAGGTCAAGGCGGCGTTCGGGGCGACGGCCCCGATCAAGGCGGGCGACGCGCAGGTGGCGCTGCGCGGAGGCTCGTCGACGCGCGGCGCCTGCTCCTTCCAGGCGGTGATCACCTACGCGGGCAAGGCGAACGCGCCGCGGCTGCCGCCGACGGAGGTCATGGTGATCGACGACCAGGGCGCCGAGCATCCGGCGTCGCTGGGCCGGGGCCAGGCGACGTCCTTCACGGGCACGGGCTGGTCGATCCACCAGAGCTACGACGCGACGCTGCCGGCGGACCGGCGGCCGGTGGCGGCGCGGCTCCGGCTCCCGAAGGACGTCTTCGAGCGCAAGCTCGACTTCGACTTCGCGATCCCTTCCCCTTGAACCCTGAATCTAGAATCTCGAATCTAGAATCTCGAAGGGGATCCCCCTACCCCCGGGGGGCACGCCGTTCGCCCCGGTACCCGGTACCCGGTACCCGGTACCTAGGGGAGGAAGGCGATCGCGCTGCGCGAGAAGCCGAGGAAGCTCGAGGGGAGCAGGCCGAGGGCGAGCGTGAAGATCGCGGCGAAGAAGACGACCCAGGCGACGTTGGGCGCGGGCGTGAGCTCGGCGGCGCCCTCGGGCTCGGGCATCATGTACATGTACACGACGACCCGCAGGTAGTAGTAGACCGACACGGCCGACATGAGCACGCCGACGACGACGGGCAGGATGTCGCCGACCGACACGGCCGCCTTGAAGATCAGGAACTTGCCGAAGAAGCCGGCGGTGGGCGGCAGGCCGGCGAGCGAGACCATGAAGACGGTCATGGCCGCGGCGGACCAGGGCTTGCGTTTCGCGAAGCCGGCGTAGTCGTCGAGGGCCTCGGCGTCGCGCCCGCCCCGGCCGGCCTGGATGCCGAAGGCGAACGCGCCCAGCGTCATGAAGACGTAAGAGAACAGGTAGAAGACGGCCGCCTCGGCCGCCGCCCGCTGCGACGGGTCCTTCCGCAGGGCCGCCAGCGCCACCAGCAGGTAGCCCGTGTGGGCGACCGAGGAGTAGGCCAGCATGCGTTTCACGCTGGTCTGGCGCGCGGCCAGGAAGTTGCCCACGACCATCGTGAGCAGGGCGAGCCCGTAGAGCAATCCGCCCCAGACCGCCGTTTCGCTCCCGCCGGCCGTCAGCAGCACGCGCAGCAGCGCGCCGAAGCCGGCGACCTTGACCGCCACCGACATGAAGGCCGTGACGGAGGTCGGCGCTCCCTCGTAGACGTCCGGCACCCACATGTGGAAGGGCGCGGCGCCCACCTTGAACGCGAGGCCGATCGCGACGAGCGCGACGCCCGCGGCGGCGATCGAAATCCCGCCGGCCGTCCGGCGCGCGAGCTCCGTGCCGATCGTCTCGAGATGGAGCGAGCCCGAGGCGCCGTAGAGCAGAGCGACGCCGTAGAGCAGGAAGCCCGTCGCGAACGCGCCCATCAGCAGGTACTTCACCGCCGCCTCGTTCGAGCGCGGCTCGCGCCGGAACAGGCCCGAAAGCGTGTAAACCGCCAGCGACAGGATCTCCAGCGCCACGAAGAACGTGATCAGGTCCAGGCTCTGCACCAGGACGAGCATGCCCGACGTCCCCAGCAGCAGCAGGCCGTGGTACTCGCCCTGCGGCAGACCTTTGTCGCGGAGGAAGTCGGTCGACAGCACCACGGTCAGCCCGGCCGCCGCGAGGATGCCGAGGGAGAGGAAGGCCGCCAGGTCGTCGAGTTGCACCGCCCCGCCGAAGCCCCGGAGGGGCGCGCGGCGGCGGAGGACGTCGCCTCCCCCTTCCGGCAGCAGCCGGTAGAGGATGAAGGCGAGGGCGACGCCGATGGCGAGGTAGGAGATCAGCTCGGCCGCGTTGCGGCAGCAGTCCTTCTTGCGGGAGGCGTCGACGCCGACCGCGACCAGCGCTCCGACGACGAGCGCCAGCGCGGGCAGGACCGACAGGAGGTCGTTACCGTTGATCGGCGACATGGGGATCTTTCACGAGTTTGCGGACCACGGCGTCGACGGACGGCTCGAGGGCCTTCATCAGCGGCTTGGGATAGACGCCCAGGAGGACGATGAGCGCGAGGAGCGGGGCGAGGGTCGCGAGCTCGGCCTTGGAGAGGTCGGGCGTGTTCTCCCGCTCCGGCATGGTGACGGGGCCGAAGAACACGTTGCGGTAGAGGTTGAGCATGTAGACGGCGCCGAGCACGACGCCGAGGGCGGCGAAGACGGTCGCGGTGGGATGGTGCGGGAACGCCCCGAAGAGGACGAGGAACTCGCCGACGAAGCCGTTGAGGCCGGGCAGCCCGATGGAGGACAGGGTGACGAGGAGGAAGACGACGGCGAACTTGGGGGTGACCTTGGCCATGCCGCCGAAGTCGTCGACGCCCCGCCGGTGGGTCTTCTCGTAGACGCTGCCGACGAGGAGGAAGAGCGCGCCGGTGGAGAGGCCGTGGTTGATCATCTGGAGCACGCCGCCCTGGGCGCCGGCGAGCGTGCCGGAGAAGATGCCGACCATGCAGTAGCCGAGGTGGGAGACGGACGAGTAGGTGACGAGCTTCTTCATGTCGCTCTGCGCCATCGCCATCGCGGCGCCGTAGATCACGCCGATCGCGGCCAGGGCGAGGATGAGCGGGGTGTAGTGCCGGGCGGATTCCGGGAAGAACGGGATCGCGAAGCGGAGGAAGCCGTAGCAGCCGAGCTTGAGGAGGATGCCCGCGAGGATGACCGAGCCCGCCGTCGGCGCCTCGACGTGCGCGTCGGGCAGCCAGGTGTGGAACGGGAACATGGGGACCTTGATGGCGAACGAGAGCGCGAACGCCAGGAAAAGCAGGTTCCGCGTCCCCGCCGCCAGCTTCGCGGCCGGCAGCGTCTTCTGGAGCTCCACGATGTCGAAGGTCCCCGCGATCCGGTAGCAGTAGAGGATCGCCGCCAGCATGAGCACGCTGCCCACGATCGTGTAGATCACAAACTTGACGGCCGCGTAGACCCGCCGCGGGCCGCCCCAGATCCCGATGATCAGGTACATCGGGATCAGCATCGCTTCCCAGAACACGTAGAACAGGAAGAGGTCGGTCGCGATGAACGCGCCCACCATCCCCGTCTCGAGGAAGAGCAGCGCGATCAGGAAGCCCTTCGGCTGGTGCGACGACGCCTGGATCGCCAGCGGCAGCAGCAGCGCCGTCAGGACCACCATCGCCGCCGCGATGCCGTCGACGCCCACCGCGTAGCGGATGCCGAGCGCGGGGATCCAGTCGACGGCGTAGGCGAACTGCATCCCCTCGACCGGCTTCAGGCCGAACCAGAGCCAGGCCGCGAGGGCGAAAACCACGAGCGAGACCCCGAGCGCGGCCTTGCGCGCGACGCCCTCGTTCTTGACGAGCGTCAGCGCCAGCCCCGCCGCGGCCGGCAGGAACGCGATCAGCGTGAGAAGCCAGCTGTCCATAGTTCAGGTCGAAAGGCGCCCAGGCTCCAGAGGAGCCAGCCGAGAACCCCCACCGCGCCCAGAAGGAACGCCGCGAGGGACACGTTCACCGATCCCGAGTGGGTCCGCCGGAACAGCCCGCCTACGAAGTAAACCAGCTTCCCCGCCCCGTTCACGCAGAGGCCGTCGATGATCAGCCGGTCCACCACGAACCACGTCACGGTCGCGCCCATGCGCAGCGGCGCCACCACCGTGTACTCGTAGATCTCGTCGACGTAGAACTTGTTCACGGCGAGCGCGTGGAGCCGCTTCAGCGGGCCCGCGACGAGGGTCGCCAGCCAGGCCGTCGCGCGCGTGTAGATCACGAACGCGGAGCCGGCGCCGAGCAGGAAGATGACGCCGGAGACGGCCATCATCGTCAGGTGCGCGTGGTGGGCGTGCGTGGCTTTCTCGCGGAGGAAGTCGACGTCCTCCTTCCGGACGGAGGAGCCGGCGGCTTCGACATCCTTCAGGGCATGGTCGCCCATCGTCGCGAGGAGGCGGCGGGCGTCGCGGCGCTGGGCGTCGCCGCCTTTCTGGAGGGTGGCGAGGTGGTGCTTGACGCGGGGGGCGTCGAGCGCGCGCTCCAGCGGGCCGCCCAGGAGGCCGCCGACGAGGGAGAGGACGGCGAGGACGGCGAGCGGGGCCAGCATCGTGAGGCCGGGCTTGTGGAGCTCGTGATGGGCGTCGTGGTGATGATCGTCGTGCCGGGGCATGAAGACGATGACGCAGAGGCGGGTCGTGTAGAACGCCGTGAGGCCGGCGGTGGCGATGAGGGCGAGCTGGACGACGCCGGAGGTCGAGGCCAGGATGGCGTCCTTCGAGAAGAAGCCGGACGTGAAGGGCATGCCGGCGAGGGCGAGGGCCCCGGCGATGAAGCAGCCGGTGAGGGCCGGGAGCTTCTTCCCGAGGCCGCCCATCTTGCGGATGTCCTGCTCCCCGTGGAGCGCGTGGATGACGGCGCCGGCGCCGAGGAAGAGCAGCGCCTTGAAGAAGGCGTGGGTGACGACGTGGAAGAGGCCGGCGGAGTAATGGCCCGCCGAGATGCCGGCGAACATGAAGCCGAGCTGCGAGACGGTCGAGTAGGCCAGGATCTTCTTGATGTCGTTCTGCGCGACCGCGATGACGCCGGAGAGCAGCGCGGTGGCCGTCGCGACGTAGCCGACGACGCGCAGGACGTCGGGAGTGAAATCGTAGAGGAACCAGAGGCGGGCCATCATGTACACGCCGGCCGTGACCATGGTGGCGGCGTGGATGAGGGCGGAGACGGGGGTGGGGCCGGCCATGGCGTCGGGGAGCCAGACGAAGAGGGGGATCTGGGCGCTCTTCCCCGTCGCGCCGATGAAGAGCAGCAGGCCGGCGGCGCCCGCGAGCGCCGCGGTCGACGCGTCGAGCTTGGCGGCGCCGGCGCGGAGGGTGTCGAAGTCCAGCGCCCCGAAGATCCGCCAGAGGCAGAAGAGGCCGAGGATGAAGCCGACGTCGCCGATCCGGTTGGTGATGAAGGCCTTCTTGCCGGCGTCGGCGTTCTTGAGCTCCTGGAACCAGAACCCGATGAGGAGGTAGGAGCAGAGGCCGACGCCCTCCCAGCCGACGAAGAGGAGGAGGAGGCTGTCGCCCAGCACCAGGATGAGCATCGAGAACATGAAGAGGTTGAGGTAGGCGAAGTAGCGGCGGTAGCCGGGGTCGTCGTGCATGTACCCGATCGAGTACACGTGGATGAGCGAGCCGACGCCGGTGACGACGAGGATCATGACGGCCGAGAGGGCGTCGACCTGGAGGCCGAAGGAGACGTTCAGGGAGCCGACGCTGATCCAGTCGAAGTACTGGGCGGCGACCGGCGCGTGGAACGCCTCGAGCGCCGCCATGACGGAGAGGGCGAAGGCGGCGGCGGGCCCGGCGCAGCCGACGATCCCGACGAGCGGTTTCGGAAGCTTGAGCAGCCCGTTCGCGAGGAACCCCGCGAGCGGCAGGACCGGAATCAGCCAGAGGAGCGAGCTCATCCTTTGAGGGTGTCCAAGTCACCCGTATCGACGGTCTTTCGGTTCCGGAAGACGGAGATCACGATGGCGAGGCCGACGGCCACCTCCGCGGCGGCGACGGCCATGACCATGAGCACGAGGACCTGGCCGGCGCTGTCGCCGTGGTGGCGCGCGAAGGCGAGGAGCGCGACGTTGACGCCGTTGAGCATCAGCTCGACGGACATCAGGATGATGAGGAGGTTGCGCCGCGCGAGGACGCCGTAGGCGCCGATCGCGAAGAGGGCCGCGCTCAGGACGAGGTACTTGGCGGTCATATCTTCTTTTTCGTCAGCACCACGCCGCTGAAGATCGCCACCAGGATGAGGGCCGAGGCCAGCTCGAACGGGAGCGCGTAAGGCCCGAAGAGGGAGCGGCCCACGGCGACGATCGAGCCGAAGTCGGCGGTGGGGGCCTTCCCCGCCGTGCGCAGCGCGGGATCGAGCAGGGCGGGCGCGGCCATCACGCCGAAGAGGACGGCGCAGAGGAGGGCGACGGCCCCGCGGGCCGGCAGGGGGTACTCCTGCCCCAGCTCCTCGGGCTTGAGGTTGAGGAGCATGATCACGAAGAGGAAGAGGACCAGGATGGCGCCGGTGTAGACGAGGACGTGCATGGCGGCGAGGAACGAGGCGCTCAGGAGCAGGTAGAGCACGGCGAGCGAGAGGAACGCGACGAGCATGAAGATGGCGCAGTACACCGGATTGCGGCGCGTGACGACGCCGACGCCGGCGAGAACCGCGACGCCCCCCGCCATGTAAAAGACGGGGTCCGCCATCAGGTCCTTGACCATCCAGTCGATCAGCGCGGTCATCGGCTCAGCAGTTTGTTGATGTCGTAGATCTTCTCTTCCCGGGTCGTGGCCACCTTGTTGAAGGTGGGCGTCAGCTCGATCGCGTCGCAGGGGCAGGCTTCCTCGCACATGCCGCAGTAGATGCACTTGAGCATGTCGATGTTGAAGATCTGCGGGATCTTCTCGCGGTCCGGCCAGGGCGACGGGGACGCGACGATCTGGATGCACTCGGCCGGGCAGGCGGTCTGGCACATGAGGCAGGCGACGCACTTCATGCGCCCGTGCTCGTCTTTCTTGAGCCGGTGCTCGCCCCGGTAGCCCTTGCGCGGGACGTGCACCTCTTCGGGGTACGAGAGGGTGAACTTGGGCTTGAACATCTTGCCGATGGTCGTCTTCAGCCCGGCCAGCGCGGCGGGGATGTAGAGCTTGACCATGAGCTTGAGCCACTTGGCCTTGAGCTTCTGACCGAAAGTCATTTCACGCCTCCCGTGGAGATCGCGCTGACGGCCGTCTTCACGGCGGGGGAGGTCAGCACGCTGATCACCGTCACCGCCGCGAGATTCGCGAGGGCGATCGGCACCATGCGCTTCCAGCCGAGATCCATCAGCTGGTTGTACTTGAAGCGCGGCAGCGTCCAGCGGATCGCGATGTAGAGCAGCAGGAAGACCATGACCTTCGAGACGAAGATCCCGATGGACGCGAGGCCCGCGATCAAGGTTCCGCTCCGCAGCCAGGCGTTGGCTCCCGCGAGCAGGCCGTGGTCCAGCGCGCCCCAGAAGTTCAGCGGCGGCAGCGACCAGCCCCCGAAGAAGAACGTGACCATCAGCGAGCACATGAGCGTCATGCCCACGAACTCGCCCATCATGAAGAGCGAGAACTTCATGCTCGAATACTCGGTGTGATAGCCCCCGACCAGCTCGGCCTCGCATTCGGGGAGGTCGAACGGCACCCGGTTGTTCTCCGCCAGCGCGGAGACGAAGAACAGCAGGAAGGCCAGGAGCGCGAACGGCGCCAGCCAGGGGTTCCCGCCCCCCAGGATGTTCCAGCCGTGCTCCATCTGGCGCTGGACGATCGCCCGCGGATCCACGGTCCCCATCGGCTCCACCGCCGCCGTGAGCAGCAGCACCGTGAGGATCGACAGGCCCAGCGCCAGCTCATAGCTGATCAGCTGCGCCGAGGCGCGCAGGCCGCCCAGCAGCGAGAACTTGTTGTTCGACGCCCAGCCGCCGAAGGCGATCCCGTAGACCGCCACGGACAGCACCGACATCGTCCAGAGGATCCCGACGTTCAGGTTCGCCACCTGCAGCTCGTGCCCGGCGATCTGGCTCCCGAACGGGATCACGATCATGCCCAGCGCCGGCGGCACCAGGACCAGCACGGGCCCGGCCATGAACAGCGCCCGGTCCGCCTTGTCCGGGATGATGTCTTCCTTGAAGAGCAGCTTGATCGCGTCGGCCAGCGGATGCCCCAGCCCCCGCGGCAGCAGCCCGCCCAGGCGGCCGATGAACGGCGTGTCCACCCGGTTCGGCCCGACCCGGCCCTGCATGAACGCGCTGATCCGCCGCTCGAGGATGACGAGCAGCGGCGTCAGGCCGAGCACGAAGAAGCCCAGGACGAACAGGATCTTCAGGACGCCGAAGACGATCGGGTGCGTCAGGAAGTCAATGAGGCTGGCCATTCACCTTGACGCCCAGGGCCCCGACCTTGCCGTAGTCGAGATCCGGGAACGCCTCTCTGAAAACCCCCTCCGGGGAAACCGCCCCCTTCCGCTCCCCGAGCGCGACGAGGGCCTCCTGGATCCATTCGGACTCCGGCCGCGCCGTCACCGGAGGCTCGACGGCCTTCCGGATCCGCTGCAGCCGGCCGTCGACGTTCATGAACGTCCCGTCCTTCTCCGCCCAGGCGGCGGCCGGAAGCACGACGTGCGCGAACTCGCCGATCGGATTCTTGAGGATGTCGGACACCGCCACGAACGCCGCCTTCCGCGCGGCGTCCACCAGCTCGGGGGCCGGCGGGACGTCGGGAATCCCGTTCAGGATCAGCAGCGCGTCGGCCTCGCCCTTCAGCACGGCGTCGGCGGCGGGCCGCCAGCCGGCGGCGACGGCCTCCGCGCCGAACAGTTTTTCGGCGTACGCGCGGTTGGGGGTCTTGTCGGCCTCGATGCGGAAGCCGCCCGGGAAGACCTGCTTTTCGCCCCGGGTGAGGGTGAGGAAGCCGACCTTCACGGCCTTGAGGGCGTCGGCGAGCTTCTTGACGAGCCAGAGCTCCTCGACCGTCGCGTAGGTGGAGGCGACGACGGCGAACTTGTAGGCCTTCCCCGCCTCGCCGATCTCGCGGGCGCTGCCGGCGCCCTTGAGGAGGCGGCGGGGGCTGGAGACGTAGCCGATGTTGAGGCGGCCCTCGTCGCACATCCAGTACTGGTTGACGTCGGCGTTGGGCCGGGGGACGAGGCGCTTGATCTCGTTCTCGTGGACGGTGGCCTCGGCGTTGCAGCCGCGGGAGCAGCTGGCGCAGACGGTCTCCTGCTTGCTCGTGAACCACACGCGGGCGCTGTACATGAAGTTCTTGTCGATGAGCGCGCCCACGGGGCAGATGTCGACGACGTTGAGCGAGAGCGGGTTGTCGATGGGGATGCCGGGGAAGACGTCGACGACCGACCGGTCGCCGCGGTTGACGACGCAGAGCTCGGCGGTGCCGGCCACCTCTTCGCAGAAGCGGACGCAGCGGGTGCAGACGATGCAGCGGTTGCCCCAGATGCGGATGTTGGGGCCGAGGTCCTTCGTCGGCCGGATGTTCTTGTCTTCCTCGAAGCGGCTGAGTCCCTTGCGGTAGGTGTAGGTGTAGTCCTGGAGGTCGCACTCCCCCGCCTTGTCGCAGATGGGGCAGTCGAGGGGATGGTTGATGAGGAGGTATTCGAGGACGGCCTTGCGGCCGGCGTCGACCTCCGGGCCCTCCGTGACGACTTCCATGCCCTCGGTGACGGGATACATGCAGGAGACTTCGAGTTTCTTGGAGGTGGAGACTTTGACGAGGCACATGCGGCAGTTGCCGGCGGGCTGGAGGCCGGGGTGCCAGCAGTAGTGCGGGACGAAGGCGTTCTTCTCGAGGCAGATCTTGAGAAGCTTGTCCTTCCCGTCGACCTCGACTTCTTTGCCGTTCAGCTTGATCTTGGCCATTTAGGCGTTCACCAGATGTTCGTTGAGGGTGCCGTGCTTGTAGGGGCAGGCCTTGCCGTTCGCGTGGGCCTCGAACTCGTGCTTGAACTTCTGGGCGAAGCTGCGGGTGGGCAGGGCCGCCGCGTCGGCGAGGACGCAGATGGTGCGGCCGCACATGCCCCAGGCGATCTCGTCGAGCCGGGCGATCTCGTCGACGCGTCCCTGGCCCCTCTCGAACTTGGCCGCCATCTTCTCGATCCAGCCGGTGCCCTCGCGGCAGGGCGTGCACTGGCCGCAGGACTCGTGGTGGTAGAAGCGCAGCGTGTTCCAGAGGGCGTCGACCATGCAGGTGTCTTCGTCGATGACGATGACGCCGCCGGAGCCGAGCATGGTCTTCGCGGCCGCCAGGGCGTCGAAGTCCATCCGCACCGGCGGCAGCGAGAGCACCTCCTCGACGGAGAGGACGGGCGCGGAGAGCCCGCCGGGGATGACGGCCTTCATCTTCTTGCCGCCGCGGATGCCGCCGGCGAGGTCGAAGATCAGCTCCTTGAGGGGGACGCTGAGGGGGAGCTCGTAGTTCCCCGGGCGGTTGACGTGCCCGCAGACGGAAAAGATCTTCATGCCCGGGCTCTTCTCGGTCCCCATGGTCCGGAACCAGGCGGCTCCGTTTTTCATGATGTGGGTCACGGTCATGATCGTCTCGACGTTGTTGACGATCGTGGGGCAGCGGAAAAGGCCTTCGACGGCCGGAAAGGGCGGCTTGATCTTGGGGTAGCCGCGGTTGCCCTCGAGGCTGGAGAGCAGGCCCGTCTCCTCGCCGCAGATGTAGGCGCCCGCCCCGCGGTGGACGGTGATCTGGAAGCCGTGGTGGAGGCCGGACTGCTCCAGCTCCGCGACAGCTCGCTGGAGGATCTGGGCGCCCTTCACGAACTCGCCGCGGATGTAGATGTAGCAGCAGGCGGCCCGCAGGGCGTAGGCGGAGATCAGGATGCCTTCGAGGAGCGCGTGCGGATCGCGCTCGATGAGCATCTTGTCCTTGAAGGTGCCCGGCTCGGACTCGTCGGCGTTGATGACGAGGTAGCGGGGCTTGTCGTTCTTGGCGAGGAACTTCCATTTCTGCCCCGTCGGGAAGCCGGCGCCCCCGCGGCCGCGGAGGCCGGACTTGAAGACCTCCTCGACGACGACTTTTTCGGGGTCGGGCTTCTCGGCGTGGATCTTCTTCCAGGTCTCGTAGCCGCCGCGCGCCGCGTAGTGGCGCATCGTCTCGGAGCCGGGCTCGAGGACGTGCTTGAGCAGGACGGGCGGGTACTTGGTCTTGGGGACCTGGTAGACCGGCTCGGGGGCCTTCCAGTTCCCCGTGCGCATCTTCGACACCATGTCGTCGCACATGGCCGGGGTCACATGGTCGACGAAGTCGCCGTTCACCTGCAGGCAGGGCGCGGTGTCGCAGCTCGCCAGGCACTCGACCTTCTTCAGGGTGATCGGGTCGCCGGGTTTGATGACGGACGTGAGGTGGTCGTGGATCTTCTCGCTCCCGCGCAGCGCGCACGGGACCGTCGAGCAGTGCTCGATCACGTAGGTCTTGTCGTCGGGGCGCCGGTAGTGGGTGTAGAACGTGAACACGCCGAAGACTTTCGCCGGCGAGATGCCGAGCAGGCCGGCGACGTGGATCATCCCTTCCTCGTCCACGCAGCCGAACTCGCGCTCGAGGAGGCGGAGGGCCGGCAGCAGGGCCGCCTCGCGCTTCGGATAGCGCGCGCAGATCCCCTCCAGCTCGGCTTTGACGTCCTTCGTGAATTCGCGGCTCACCGGTCAAGCTCCCCCGCGATGATGTTCAGGCTGGACAGGCACGCGACGACGTCGCTCAGCATCTTCCCCGTCACCATCGTGGGCAGGGCCTGGTAGTTGTAGAGGGACGGCGGACGCACGCGCCAGCGATAGGGCCGCTGCGTGCCGTCGCTCACCAGGTAGAAGCCGAGCTCGCCGTTGGGCGCCTCGGTGCACGAGTAGACCTCGCCCTTCGGCGGGCACATCCCGTGCCCCATCATGTAGTTCTTGAAGTGGTAGATCAGGCCTTCCATCCCGCCCGACGGCTTGTTCTCCTGGTTCTTCGGCGGGATCACGATCCGGGGGTCGTCGACGTAGATCGGCCCCGCCGGCATCGCCTTGAGGATCTGGTCGAGGATCTTGAGCGACTCCCGCATCTCGCGCACCCGCACGCGGTAGCGCGCCCAGACGTCGCCGCCCTCTTCCGTGATCAGGTCGAACTGGAGCTTCTCGTAGCCCAGGTACGGGCGGTTCTTGCGGACGTCGTACGCCACCCCCGTCGAGCGCAGCAGCGGGCCGCTCAGGCCGAAGCTGATCGCGTCTTCCTTGGAGATGGTCGCCACGCCCTTGCAGCGGTCGACGAAGATCCGGTTCGTGTTCAGCATGCCCTCGATGTCGTCGAGGGTTTTGGAGCACTTCCCCATGAAGTCGCGGCACATCTCCTCGAAGTCCGGCGGGACGTCCTTCATCAGGCCGCCCACGCGCGTGTAGGAGGTCGTCAGCCGCGCTCCGGTGACGTTCTCGAAGATGTCGTAGAGGCGCTCGCGCTCGATGAACGTCCAGAGCATGACGGTGAAGGCGCCCAGGTCCATGGCCTGGAGGCCGACCGAGAGGACGTGGTCGGCGAGGCGCGAGAGCTCGCAGAGGGCGATCCGGATCGCCGCGCAGCGCGGCGTCACGGTGATGCCCATCATCTCTTCGACCGCGTTCGCGAAGCCGACGTTGTTGCAGAGCGGCGAGAGGTAGTTCATCCGGTCCGTGACGCAGACCGTCTGGTTGTAGGTCCGGTACTCGGAGATCTTCTCGAAGCCGCTGTGGAGATAGCCGATCTCGGGCTCGATCTTCAGGACCCGCTCGCCGTCGAGCTCCATGATGTGGCGGAGCGTCCCGTGCGTGGCCGGGTGCTGCGGCCCGAAGTTGACGAGCATCCGCTTCGTGCCGAGGTCGCCCTCCAGCTCGTCGTCGACGATCTCGTAGACGGGTTTGGGTTCTGTCATCGGACCTGAATCACGAATAACGAATCAAGAATCACGGAGGCTTCCCCCCTGCCCCCCTGGGGGGGATGGGGGGACGTCACCGTGATTCTTGATTCTTGATTCGTGATTCTCATCAGGGCACGTAACGAGGGAAATTCATGCGTTCCCCCCGACCCGTCAGGGGGTAGTCCTTCCGCAGCGGGTGGCCCTCGTAGTCGAAGGGCAGCTGGATCCGCTTCAGGTCGGGATGGTTCTTGAAGATGATGCCGAAGAAGTCGAAGACCTCCCGCTCGGCCCAGTTCGCCGCCTTCCAGAGCGCGTCGGCGGTCTCGATCGACGGGTCGGACTCGGGCACCCAGGCCTTCACGCGGGTGCGACGTCCGTCGCTCAGCGCCGTCAGGTTGTAGACCACGCAGAAGCGCTCGGGCTGCCCCTGGTTCAGGTAGTCGACGGCCGTCAGGTCCGTCAGGACGTCGAAGCCTTCCTTGTCGCGCAGATGGCGGAGGATGTCCACGATCCGGTCTCGCTTCACGTTCAGGAAGCGCTGTCCGGCGTGCTCGGCGATCCCCAGGACCTGGTCGCCGAACGCGGCGGCGACGTTATCGATCGCGTCCATGTCGTGTCTAAGCTCGCTGCTTGAGGCTTTCGCGCTCGACCTTCTTCTGAATTTCCATGATGGCGTCGATGACGCTTTCCGGCCGGGGCGGACAACCCGGGATGTAAACGTCGACCGGGATGAAGCGGTCGATGCCCTGGATCATCGCGTAGTTGTCGAAGATGCCCCCGCAGGACGCGCACGCGCCCATGGAGATGCACCATTTGGGCTCCGGCATCTGCTCCCAGATCTTGAGCAGCACCGGCATCATCTTCAGGGCGATGCGGCCGGAGACGATCATCAGGTCCGCCTGCCGCGGGGAGAAGCGGATGACTTCCGACCCGAAGCGGGAGAGATCGTAACGGGACGAGAGCGTGCCCATCAGCTCGATGGCGCAGCAGGCCGTGCCGAAGGGCATGGGCCACAAGGAGTTCTTCCGGCCCCAGTTGACGACCGTCTGGACCGTGGTGGTCAGGATGCCGTCAGGCAGATGGGTTTCTAGTCCCATTGCAGAGCCCCCCGTTTCCAGAGGTAGAAGAGCCCGTAGGACAGGACCGCCACGAACGCCCCGACCTCCAAGAGGCCGGGCACGCCGAGCTCCTTGTACAGCACCGTGTAGGGCACCATGAAGACCGTCTCGATGTCGAACAGGATGAACAG
>DASVNH010000113.1:0-28128 GCA_036383955.1 Planctomycetota bacterium
CGAGAAGATCCGCCGCTCCGTGCTCTTCGACACCAAGGCCGACCTCCTCGTCTACGGCAACGCCGAGCGCGCCATCGTCGAGATCGCCCACCGCCTCGCCGCGCGCAAGCCCGTGAAGTCGATCACCGACATCCGCGGCACCGCGTTCCTCACCAAAGGCGTGCCCGAGGGCTGGACCGAGATCGATTCGACGTCCCTGGACAAGCCGAGCTGGGCGGCGCCCGCGCCCGCGAATCCGTACAACCCGACGCCCGGCCTCCAGGTCGGGATTCCCGTTCCGGCTCCGGTTCCGGTTCCGGTTCCGCTCGTCGGCCGGCGCGTGATCCGCCTCCCGTCGTTCGAGGACGTCTGCGGCAAGCGCGAGCTCTACGCGCACTCGTCGCGGGTGATGCACCTGGAGACGAACCCGGGCAACGCGCGGGCGCTGATCCAGAAGCACGGGGCGTCGGACGTCTGGGTCAACCCGCCGCCGATCCCGCTCACGATGAAGGAGATGGACTTCGTCTACGAGCTGCCCTACAAGCGCCTGCCGCATCCGTTCTACGGGGGCCAGAAGATCCCCGCGTACGAGATGATCCGCTTCTCGGTGACGATCCAGCGCGGCTGCTTCGGCGGCTGCACGTTCTGCTCGATCACGGAGCACGAGGGGCGCATCATCCAGAACCGCTCGCAGGACTCCATCGTCCGCGAGATCGAGACCATGAAGGAGGTCCCGGGCTGGACCGGGCA
This sequence comes from Planctomycetota bacterium, assembly GCA_036383955.1. GTDB lineage: Bacteria > Planctomycetota > MHYJ01 > MHYJ01 > JACPRB01 > JACQFK01. The sequence goes on from DASVNH010000113.1 coordinate 730, forward strand.
GGTCTCCGATCTCGGCGGCCCCACCGCGAACATGTACCGGCTCGCCTGCAAGGATCCGAAGATCGAGGCGGCCTGCCGGCGTCCTTCCTGCGTCTTCCCCGGCATCTGCGAGAACCTGAACACGAACCACAAGCCTCTGATCGAGCTGTACCGCAAGGCGCGGGCGGTCCCGGGGGTGAAGAAGATCGCGATCGCGTCGGGGGTGCGCTACGACCTCGCCGCCGAGTCGCCCGAGTACGTGAAGGAGCTGGCGCAGTTCCACACGGGCGGCTACCTGAAGATCGCGCCGGAGCACACGGAGGAAGGCCCGCTCTCGAAGATGATGAAGCCGGGCATCGGGACCTACGACAAGTTCAAGTCGCTCTTCGACAAGTTCTCGAAGGAAGCCGGCAAGGAGCAGTACGTCATCCCGTACTTCATCGCCGCGCACCCGGGGACGACCGACGAGGACATGCTCAAGCTCTCGCTCTGGCTGAAGAAGAACGACTTCCGGGCCGACCAGGTCCAGGCCTTCCTGCCGACGCCGATGACGTTCGCGGCCGCGATGTACCACACCGGCCTGAATCCGCTGAAGCGGGAAGGGAAGACCTTCGAGGACGTCTTCATCCCCAAGAGCCCCGACCAGCGCCGCCTGCACAAGGCCTTCCTGCGCTACCACGACCCGGCCAACTGGCCGCTCCTGCGGACCGCCCTCCAGCGCATGGGCCGCGCGGACCTCATCGGCTCGCGGAAGGACCAGCTCGTCCCCGCCTTCCAGCCCAAGGGCAGCGGCTACACCCCCAAGCGCCACGGCCCCAACTTCCGGACCCAGCACGCCCGCGCCGAGTCCGGCGACCGCGACCCCAAGGTCCAGAACCCTCCCCCCCGCCGCCGCCGCTGATTTCACTCCATCTTGATCGGTTTGGGGCGAAAGAGGCTGACCGGGACCGTGATCGGGAGCATCACGACGTCCGCCGCCAGCGAGATCGGGATGTCGAAGAGGAAGCAGGGCGCCAGCGCGGCCGTGCGGCAGCAAGGGCCGCCGGTGCTCGCGAAGTCCCAGTCGTAGCGCACGCCGCCGAAGACGTGGGGGTTCGGTCCTTCGAGCGGACCGCCGCCCGCGATGTCGACGATCGTCCCGCAGCCCGCGAGGCCGAGCAGCAACGCCGCCGCGAGCGGCTTCACGGCTCCCCTCGGATCAACGCGAGGCTGAGAGTCAGGGGCAAGAGAGCCGTATCGAGGATCGCCGACGCGGGCAGATCGAGAAGCATGACAAGAGCGTCCTGGCTTTCCGGAGTGATGTCCCCCGATTTGAGGAAGGTCAAGTGCGTCCTGACGCCGCCGTAGACGTGCGGCGACGGCGGCTTGATCGGACCCACTCCGACCACGTCCACGAACGTCCCGCAGCCGGCGAGTCCCAGGAGCAGGAGGGCGGCCAGCGTCTTCTTCACGCGGAAAGGGGGAGCAACTCGCCCGCCACCGCAAATGGATTCCGGGGATGAAGGGAGGTGCGCAACCGCCTTCGCGCGCCGCCCTTCCTTTGCCTGTACCTGAACCTGTACCCGGGGCGGGATCGTTTTCAGGGGGTCGAACGTATACTATCCAGACTTCTAACTACGGAGGCTTCGATCGTGAGACTCACCGTTGCCGTGCTGGCCGCGTCGCTCCCGCTGACCGCCTACGCCCAGGACTACCCGACCTTCCGCGGGACCAACCGCGACGGCCACTCGCCCGACAAGGGCCTGGCCAAGGAGTGGCCCGCCGGCGGACCGCCCCTCGCCTGGAAGATCAAGGGCATCGGCGGCGGCTACGGCGGCGTCTCGACCCTCGGCGACAAGCTCTTCCTCCTCGGCGACAAGGAAGGCCAGACGCTCCTGCACTGCCTGAACGCGGCGGACGGGAAGATCGCCTGGAGCGCGCCCGTCGGCAAGGAGCACAGCGAAGGCAACCAGGAGTGGAAGGGCAACCGCGCGACGCCCACCACCGACGGCAAGGTCATCATCGCCCTCGGACCGATGGGCGAGCTCGTCTGCTTCGACCTGGCCGGCAAGGAGAAGTGGCGCAAGAACCTCCACAAGGACTTCGGCGGCAAGGTCGGCGGCTGGAAGTACTCCGAGTCGCCGCTCATCGACGGCGACCACGTGGTCTGCGTCCCCGGCGGCGGCAAGGGCGCCGTCCTCGCGCTGAAAAAAGACTCGGGCGACCCCGTGTGGCAGTGCGCCGAATTCACCGACGCGGCCGAGTACGCGTCGCTGGTGGCCGTCGAGCTCGGCGGCGTCCGCCAGTACGTCGCCTTCACCCAGAAGTCGGTGGCGGGCGTCGCCGCCAAGGACGGCAAGCTGCTGTGGCGCGCCGACTTCCCGGGCAAGACGGCCGTCATCCCGACGCCCATCATCAAGGACGACATCGTCTTCGTGGCCGCGGGCTACGGCGTCGGCCACGCCGCCTACAAGATCACCGCGACGGACGGCAAGTTCAGCGCGGCCGAGCTCTACAACGGCAAGGAGATGAAGAACCACCACGGCGGGGTCATCCTCGTCGGCGACCATCTCTACGGCTGCACCGACAACAACCAGCTGGTCTGCCTGGAGCTCAAGACGGGCAAGCAGGTCTGGGCGGACAAGGGCGTCGACAAGGGCTCGCTGGCGTACGCCGACGGCCTCCTGGTCGCCCGCTCCGAGAAGAAGAGCAAGGGCACGATCGTCCTGGTCGAGGCCTCGCCGGCCGGCTACAAAGAAAAAGGCCGCTTCGAGCAGCCCGACCTGAGCGGCATGCCCACCTGGCCGCATCCGACGATCGCGGGCGGCCACCTGTACATCCGCGACCAGGACACGCTGCTCTGCTACGGGATCAAGGCGAAGTAAGGGATTTGGGAGCGGGACGATGAGAACGCTGCTGATCGCGCTGCTGTTGACGCCGACGCCCCAGGCCAAGCCCAAGCCGGGCGCGGCCGAGGCGACGGACTGGAACCAGTTCCGCGGGCCCAAGCGCGACGGCATCTCGCCCGACACCGGCCTGCTCAAGGAGTGGGCCGCCAGCGGCCCGCCGATCGCCTGGAAGGCCAAGGGCGTCGGCACCGGCTACTCCAGCGTCTGCGTCTCCGGCGCCCGCGTCTACACGATGGGCGAGATCGCCGGCGACTACTGCCTGATCGCCCTCAACGTCGCCGACGGCAAGATGGTCTGGACCGCCAGGATCGCGAAGGTCCAGGACGTCCCGTACCCCGGCACGCGCACCACGCCCGCCACCGACGGCGCCATCGTCGTCGCCCTCAGCCCGCACGGCGATCTCGTGGCCGTCCAGGCCGCGACCGGCAAGGAGATGTGGCGGCAGAAGTTCGACGGCCCCCGCCCCGGCTGGGGCTTCTCCGAGTCGCCGCTGATCGACGGCGGCATGGTGATCGCGACGCCCGGCGGCGGCTCCGGCACCGTGGCCGCCTACAACAAGGCGAACGGCCAGCTGGTCTGGCGCAGCGGCGAGCTCAAGGACGCCGCGGCCTACGCCTCGGTCGTTCCCGTCGAGATCTCCAAGATCCCGCTCTACCTGGTGTTCACGGCCGAGAGCGTCGCGGGCCTCGTCGCCAAGACCGGTCGCGTCGCCTTCAAGGCCGAGCGCAAGGGCCAGACGGCCGTCATCCCCACGCCCGTCTACAAGGACGGCATGCTCTTCGTCAGCTCGGGCTACGGCGTCGGCCACAACGGCTTCCAGGTCGCCTTCGCCGGCAACGCCTTCAAGGTCCAGCAGGTCTACTCCGGCAAGGAGATGCAGAACCACCACGGCGGCGTCATCGTCGTCGGCGACCACGTCTACGGCCTCAGCGACAACGGCGGCCTCAAGTGCATCGAGCTCAAGACCGGCAAGGAAATCTGGGCCAACGGCAGCGTCGGCAAGGGCGCCATCGCCTACGCCGACGGCCACCTCTACTGCCGGAGCGAGCGCGGCCCCATCGCCCTCGTCGAGGCCAGCCCGACGGCCTACAAGGAGAAGGGCCGCTTCACGCCGCCCGACTGCACCGCGAAGGACGTCTGGCCCCATCCCGTCGTCTCCGGCGGAAAATTCTACGTCCGCGATCAGGACACCCTCATCTGCTTCGACGTCAAGGCCAAGTAGCTCCGGGATTGGCCATGGGACGCCGCGGCGGCGTCCTCAAGAAGGCGTCTCTGTGTCTCTGTGTCTCTGTGGCCATTCTCGCCGGCTGCGGGAAGACGCCGGCGGGGACGTCCACGTCCCTCAAGCCCATCGCGGCCTCCGTGGTCCTCACCGTCCGCTCGGATCTCGCGACGTCCTTCTACGCCGCCCTCTGGCGGGACGGCGGCGAAGCCGTCTTCCAGATCGCTCCCGTCAAAGCGGGCGAGCCCGCGAAGATCGCGTGGCGGGAGGCCGTCGACCGCCCCCGCGAATGGAAGCTCAAGTTCGGGCCGTCGAAGCACCCCACCTACACGCTCGCGATCCTGCCCGACCGCGGCGCGACGCCCGTGATCGGGCTGAAGGACCGCGACGGCCTCCACGACCCGAAGAACGCGCTGGCCATCGCCTACTTCGCGGTGCCGTTCGACGGCGAGCGCGCGCTCGAGATCGAGCTGAAGAAGCCGGCCCCGTTCGTGGCGGAGGTGAAGGACGTCGACGGCCGCCCCCTGGCCGGCGCGCCCCTGCTCGGCGTGGCGACGCCGCGCTATCTCTTCCTCGACGGCTTCGACCCCGCGAGCGTCGACGAGACGCGGGTGACGTGGTCGTGGGACTTCACCCACTTCGACACCGTGCCGACCTTCAAAGGCAACCGCGAGCGCCTCGCCCACGCGAAGACCGGCGCGGACGGCAAGGCCGTCCTCGAGGGCTTCATCGGCTGGGTGGGCCTCTCGGAGAAGACGGCGCCGTTCTCCCGCCCGCGGAGCGTGCTCGCGATGCCCGACCGCCGCGCGGCGAGCTTCGTCGCCGTCCTCGATCCGGCCAAGGTCCGGCTCACCGCCCAGGGGCTCCCCGGGCGCGACCACTTCATCACCCAGCGCGGGCTCCTCGCGGAAGGCGAGTGGGCCGGCGGCCGCTGGGAGGAGCCGGTCCGCTTCGTGGCGGGGGACGTCGTCGAATTCCTCACGCCGTGCCGCGACGTCCGCCTGCGCCCCGTCAGCGAGGTGCACGCGCTGAAGGCCGGCGGGACGATCGACGGCCTCAAGCCCGGCGAGACGCGGCGCCACAAGGCCGTGCTGGAGGAGGTCGAGCACCTGACGATCGAGGGGGAAGTGCGGCTCGACGACCTGGACAAGGGCCGCGAGTACTGCGGGATCGACCTGCACGGGCCGTCGGGCGCCCTGCTGCAGAGCGCCGGGCCGCGCGGAAGCCAGGGCGTGCCGCCGACGGGCCGGATCCCCTTCCTCTTCCACGTGGCGAAGGAAGGGCCGTACACGATCGTGGTGAAGACCGGGCGCTATCCGTGGGCGGTCGTGCCCGACGTCAAGGCGCCCCGCGAAGGCCTCTCGATCCGCCTGTCGCCCGACAAGAAGAACATCTCCTGCGCGATAAACCTTCCCGGGGGTTTTGTCGTGGGCGCCTGGCCGCATCGCGACCTCCTGAGCTCGTTCGCGAGCGGGGGCGACGCCCTGGGCAAGCCGGGCCTGAACACGTTCGTCGTCTTCACGGAGACGGGCAGCGCGGTGCTGCGGGACGTCGCGCTCGTCGAAGGCGCGGCGCCGACCCTGGCGCCGGCGCTGACGCCGGGGACGACGGTGACGGGGCGGGTGGTGGATGTCGAAGGCCGCCCGGCGGCGCGGCGCTGGGTGCATCTGTCGTGGCCGGGATATTTAAAGATGCCTCATGCGTATCGTTTCCTGGCGGACCTGACGGGCGAGGACGGGCGCTTCGAGATCCCGCGCGTCCCGGCGGGTCCGTGGCGGCTGTACGAGCGGGAAACGGGAACGAGGATCGGCGAGCCGTTCACGATCCCCGAGGGATCGGGAGCCTGGGACGCCGGAACGAGGGTGAAGCCGTGAAGAAGATCGTGATCGTCGCGCTGTTCGCGTCGCTGCCGTTGTCCGCGGACGACTGGCCGGGATTCCGCGGACCTCTCGGCAACGGGGTTTCGACGGAGAAGGAAGCGCCGACGTCCTGGGGTCCCTCGAAGAACATCAAGTGGCGCGTCGAGCTGCCGCGGATGGGCAACGGAAGCCCGATCGTGTCGAAGGGCAAGGTCTTCGTCACCTGCGCGGAGGACGACGACGGGGCGAAGCGCTCGCTCTACTGCTTCGACCGCAAGGACGGGAAGAAGCTCTGGTCGAAGACGGTGGACTTCGGGAAGAAGCTGCCGACGCACGGCACGAACGGCTATTGCCCCTCGACGCCCGCCGCCGACGGCGAGCGGGTGATCGTGTGGGAAGGCTCGGCCGGGCTCTTCTGCTACGACTATGAGGGCAAGCCGCTCTGGAGCGCGAATCTCGGCGACTTCGTCCACATGTGGGGCGACGGGGTGTCGCCGGTCCTGCACGACGGCAAGGTCTTCGTGAACTGCGGCCCGGGCAAGCGGACGTTCATGGCGGCGCTCGACGCGAAGACGGGCAAAAAGCTCTGGGAGACGGAGGAGCCCTTCAAGGGCACGGGCGACAACAACGAGGACGGGAAGTACCGGGGCTCGTGGTGCACCCCGATCGTGGTGAAGGTCGACGGGAAGGAGCAGCTCATCGCGACGCAGCCGCTGCGCGTGGTGGCCTACGATCTCGCGACGGGCAGGATCCTCTGGTGGTGCGAGGGGATCCGGCACAAGAAGGGCGACCTCGCCTACTCCTCGCCGGTCGCGGTGGGCGACACGCTGGTCGTGGTCGGCGGCTTCAACGGCCCGGCCATGGGCGTGAAGCTCGGCGGCGGGAAGGGCGACGTCACGGCGAGCCACCGCCTCTGGCGCAACGAGGGGCAGCCCCAGCACATCGGCTCCGCCGTGGCCGTGGGCGACCGGCTCTACCAGGGCATCGCCGGGCCGGGCCGCGTCGAATGCGTCGATCCCAAGACCGGCAAGCCCGCCTGGCAGGATCCGGCGGGCGGCGGCGTCTACTGGGGCTCGGTCGTGCTCGCCGCGGGCCGCCTCTACGCGACCAACCAGAAGGGCGCGACGATCGTCTTCAAGCCCAACCCCGAGAAGTTCGAGCTCGTCGCGACCAACGAGCTCAACGAGATGTGCAACGCGACGCCCGCCGTCTCCGACGGCCAGATCTTCATCCGCACCCACAAGGCGCTGTATTGCGTCGCCGAATGATCAGCGCCGCCGCAGCGTGACCAGGAGGCTGTCGGGGAACGCCCGGGCCGCGTCCGGCGGCGTCGCCTCGACCGCGTAGAGCTTCGTCCGCTCCGCCAGGCGGCGGAGGTCGCCCGGGAGCACGAGGCGTTCCGACATCCGGTACCGTCGCGACTCCGCGACCGCCCCGGCGCGGAGGACGTCGACCCTCAGCGTCAGCTCCATCGTCCAATCGTCGTCGGACCACGCGACGGGGACGTCGGGGCAGGTGAGGCGCAGGGCGCGGCCGCGGGTCCACGGGAGCGTGACGGTGCCGGCGGGGCCGCGCAGCGCCGAGGGGCGCCGGAGCTCGAAGACGAGGGGGGCGCCCGGACGGAGCGCCGCCGCGAGGCGGACCGCCAGCGTCTCGAGCGCCGCGGGCTCGAGGAGGCCGGCCGCGAACTGCAGCATCAGCGCGCCGTCGAAGCGGCCCCGCACGGGGAGCCGCGGCAGGCGGGCCCGGACGTAGTCGGCCGGCGCGAGCCCGCCGTCCGCGAGGGCGTGGGCGCGCATGGCGGGGGAATCGTCGACGGCGCGGACGACGGCCCCGGCCGCCTTGAGGGCGCGCGCGTGGCGGGCGGGCCCGGCGAAGAGCTCGAGGACGCGAGGGGCGGGAGAGCGGAAGAGGCCGCGAAGAACGTCGGCCTGCGCCGCGAAATCGCGGCGGGTCAGGGCGTCGTACAGATCCGGGTCCCGTTCGTAGAGCTCGTGGATGGGGATCGGCGTCAAAAGGTTCTCCGTTCGCCCAACTCCGGCGCGCCAGCGATTCTTAACAAATGACGAGAACGATGGAAAAGAATACCCTCCGCGTTTATACTAAGGGTTAGGAGTACGGTGCGTTGTACGTCGACCGACAACGGTCGCCGGGGAGACCGGAAGAGAAGTTCAAAACTTATTCTCTTCCTAAGGAATCTCCCGATTGCCCGACTCTTTACGTCCCCGCATACTCTGCCCCTGTAGCCGCGGTCATCAGTTCCGCGCCCGGGGGAGAAACGGGAACTTCAACTTTTGTTTGTGGTCCGGAACTCTCATTGAATTTCGAGAAGAATGCGGACACCCAACATTCGCGTAGTACTCGCGTACGGTGACGCGCTTTCCAGGGCGGGCATCCGGGTGCTCCTGGAAAGCCTGCCGGGCGTCAAGGTGGTCGGAGAGGCCGCGGAAGGGCGCGGGGCCGTCACCGTCGCGCGGCGACGACGGCCCGACATCGCCCTCCTGGAGGACTCCCTGCTCGGCTTGAACGGGGTCGAGGCCGCCTCGCGAATAGCGAAGGAGGCGTCGGACGTCAAGACCGTCATCCTCTCCGACATGGCGGACGCGCAATCCGTGGCGTCGGCCCTGCGGGCGGGAGCGAAGGGCTACATCCTCAAGAGCACCCCGCCCGGCCAGCTGTCGCGCGCCCTCACCGAAGTCTTCGAAGGGCAGGTGCACGTCTCGGCGGGGGTCTCGAAGAAGCTGCTGGCGCCGTCCAGCCGGGCGAACCGGTCGCGCGACCGCCTGACGCCACGGCAGCGGGAGATCCTGCAGATGGTGGCGGAAGGCTGGTCCACCAAGCAGATCGCCCAGATCCTCCGCATCAGCGTCAAGACGGTCGAGACCCACCGGGCCCAGCTCATGGACCGGCTGGGGATCTTCGACGTCCCCGGCCTGGTCCGCTACGCCATCAAGACGCGCCTCTCACGCCTTTAATGCTTCGGGAAGGTCCCCGAGTGGGGAAGGTCCCAAGAAAAGAATCTCGAATCTGGAATCTAGAATCTTGAAGTTCGTCCCCCCGGGGGGAAGGGGTGGACGCTTCGAGATTCTAGCGCTTGAGGTGGCCTTTGCAGGCCGCCGCGCGCAGGGCGCGCTCGATCGACGCGTCGTCGACTTCCGCGTCCGGCCCCGCGATCAGGATCGCCTCGCTTCGCGCGTGGTCGATGTACACCCGGCGCACGCCGGGAAGGGCGTCGAGGGCCTCCAGCGCGCGCCCGTCGCAGCCCGCGGGGCAGTCGGCGCCGTCCAGATGGATCAGCACCTTGCGGGCGTCGGGCTCCATCTCGATCTCCGGCGGCGGGTCGTAGACGCCGCGGAACCAGCCCACGGCGTAGGGAGTTCCGGCGGCCAGGACGAAGACGGCCGCGGCGCTCCAGAGGAGGATCTTGTTGGCGCGGGAGCGGCCCTTGAGATGGACGGTGACGAGGCCGTAGGCGAGGGAAAGCGCGCCGACGGCCAGCATGTACGGCCGGGCCGGCTTGAGGACGCTCCCGAGGCCGGCGAAGCCGAGCCCCAGGGAGGCCAGGGCCAGCGGCAGGGTGCAGCAGAACGAGAGGACCGCCGACGCCAGGAACGACAGGGCGGCGGCCACCTTCTCTTTCATCGCTGACCCAATTCTAACGGACTCTATGCCGTCGAACGTCCGGACGTCAGCGGAATCCGGTTCCCGAATCCCCGCCGCCATGGTATTTTCACGCTCCCGCGGACGGGTCCGCGGCGTTCTGTTGCTATGATGAACGCGCTCCTTCTTCTGCTTCTCGCGACGCCCCAGGAATGGACCCGCTTCCGCGGGCCCAACGGCAGCGGCGTCAGCGAGGCCAAGGGCCTGCCGTCGGCGTGGAGCGAGTCCGACATCCTCTGGAAGGCGGAGCTGCCGGGGCAGGGCCACTCCCAGCCGGTGATCTGGGAGGAGAAGCTCTTCGTCACGGTCGCGAAGGACGAAGGCAAGGAGCGGGCGCTCCTGGCGATCGACAAGGCGACCGGCAAGACCCTCTGGACGAAGCCCTATCCGATGGCGACCCACGGCAAGCACAAGCTCAACAGCTTCGCCTCGAGCTCGGCGGCCGTCGACAAGGACCGCGTCTACTGCGCCTTCGTCTCCGCCGAGCAGTTCGTGGTGCGGGCCTTCGATCACGCGGGCAAGGAGCTCTGGGCGTCGCCGCTGGGCGCCTACAAGTCCCAGCACGGCTACGGCGCCTCTCCGATCATCCACGAGGGCACGCTCATCGTCACCAGCGACCAGGACGCCGAAAGCTTCATCGCGGCGCTGGACCTGAAGACGGGCAAGCCCGTGTGGAAGTCGCCGCGCCGCAACGGCGACCAGACCGCCGCCTACGGCACGCCCTGCGTGCACCAGGGCCAGCTCCTGACGACCAGCGGCTCGCACGGCATCGCCGCCCTGGATCCCAAGACGGGCAAGCAGCTTTGGGAAGCGAAGGTCTTCGACAAGCGCGCGGTGTCGTCGCCGGTCGTCGTCGGCGACCTCGTCTTCGGCAGCTGCGGCTCCGGCGGCGGCGGCAACTACGTCGCGGCGGTGAAGCTGGGCGGCAAGGGCGACGTGACCGCCTCCCACAAGGCCTACGAGATCCGCAAGGCCGCGCCGTACGTGCCGACGCCCGTCGCGCAGGGCGACCGCCTCTATCTCACCGCCGACAACGGCATCGCCACGTGCGTGAAGGCGTCGACCGGCGATATCCTCTGGTCCGAGCGGGTCGCCGACGGCTTCTACGGTTCGCCCGTCCTGGCCGAGGGCCGCGTCTACGTGGCCTCGACCAAGGGCGAGATGATCGTCTTCGCGGCCGCCGACGAGTTCAAGGTCATCGCCCGCAATCCGCTCGGCGAGGGCAGCCACAGCACGCCCTGCGTCGACGGCTCCCGCCTCTACATCCGCACCTTCACCAAGCTCATCTGCGTGGGCAAGTGAAGGACCAGGCACCAGGACCCGGACCAGGGCGCATCCCCCCCCCGCCCCCCCCGGGCCTTCGCCCGCCGAAGCGGGCCGGGCTTCGGCCCGCGAAGGCGGGGGGGGGCCAGGGGGGGATTGATCTTCCTGGTCCTGGCCCTGGTACCTGGTCCTGTTCTAGCCGACGATTGGCCGATGTTCGGCGGCCGCCCCGACCGCAACATGGTCTCGGCCGAGAAGGGCCTGCCGGAGAAGTTCGACGAAAGCGGCCTCAAGTGGGCCGCCGCCCTCGGCAACGAGACCTACGGCAACCCGGTCATCGCCGGCGGCCGCGTCTTCATCGGCACCAACAACGGCGCCCCCCGCGATCCCAAGATCAAGGGCGACAAGGGCGTCCTCATGTGCTTCGCGGAAAAGAACGGCGACTTCCTCTGGCAGGCCGTCCACGACAAGCTCCCCACCGGCGAGCGCGAGGACTGGCCGAAGATCGGCATCTGCTCGACCCCCGCCGTCGCCGGCGACCGCGTCTACTACGTGAGCAACCGCGCCGAGCTCGTCTGCCGCGCCGCCGCGGACGGCAAGCTCGTCTGGCTCCTCGACATGAAGAAGGACCTGGGCGTCCTTCCGCACCAGGCCTCCGCCGCGTCGCCGCTCGTCGCGGACGGGCTCGTCTTCGTGAACACCGGCCACGGCGCCGACGGCGAGACCGCCAAGGTCAAGAACCCCGAGGCCCCGAGCTTTCTGGCCGTCGACGCCGCGAGCGGCAAGATCGCCTGGAAGGACGCGTCGCCCGGCGCCAGGATCATGGCCGGGCAGTGGGCGTCGCCGGCCTACGGAGTCGTCGACGGCAAACCCCAGGTCTGCTTTCCGGGCGGCGACGGCTGGCTCTACGCGTTCGAAGCGGCGACGGGCAAGCCGCTCTGGAAGCTCAACGGCAAGGCGCACGAAAAGCCCAAGCCGGACGGCGAGCCCGAGACGCCGAATCATTTCGTCGCGACGCCCGTCTACGCCGGCCACCGGATCCTCATCGCCTCGGGCGCGGATCCCGAGGCGGGGAACAGCCCGGGATGTCTGCGGGCCGTCGACGCCCGCGGGGGCGCCGAGCTTTGGGCGCGCTCGCGCGAAGCCTTCGGCTGCAGCATCTCGTCGGTGGCCGTCCACGACGGCCTGGTCTACGCGCCGGAGCTCAGCGGCGTGCTGCACTGCCTGGAGCTCGAGACGGGCAAGCCGGTCTGGTCGCACGACCTGCTGTCGGCCATCTGGGGCTCGCCGATGGTGGCGGACGGGAAGATCTATCTGCGCAACGAGGACGGCGAAGTCGTCGTGATGAAGGCGGGGCGGGAAAAGAAGCTCCTGGCGACGAACGAGCTGCCCGGGCTGGCGCACGGCACGGTGACGGCCGCCAACGGGGCGCTCTACGTCGCCGGCGGCACGAAGCTCTACGTGATCGGCAAGTGAGGAAACCATGACCCTTCTGCTCGCGCTCCTGCTTCAGGACTGGCCCCAGTGGCGCGGGCCGTCGCTCAACGGCGTCAGCGACGCCAAGGGGCTCCCGACGTCCTGGTCCGAGACCGAGAACGTCGCGTGGAAGGTCAAGCTGCCGTCGTGGAGCGGCTCGACCCCGATCATCGCCGGCGACCGGATCTTCGTGACGTCCCCCAGCGCGGGCAGCGAAGCCAAGAACGTCAAGGCCATGGGCGGCCAGCGCAAGCCGGAGGGGCTCGACATCCTCCTGCTCTGCCTGTCCAAGAAGGACGGCGCGGAGCTGTGGAGGTCGACGATCGCCGGCGCGAACTACCAGATCGGCAAGCAGAACATGTCGAGCCCGTCGCCGGTGACGGACGGCAAGCACGTGTGGTGGCTGACGGGCACGGGCCACCTGACGGCGCTGACGGTGGAAGGCAAGCAGGTCTGGCAGGTCGAGCTGCAGAAGGCCTACGGCAAGTTCGGCCTGAACTGGGGCTACGGCGCCTCGCCGCTGCTCTACGAAGGCCTGGTCATCGTGCCGGTCATGCACGGGATGACGACCGACGAGCCGTCGTACCTCGTCGCGTTCGACGGCGTGACGGGCAAGGAGGTCTGGCGCGAGAACCGCGTGACCGACGCCGAGAACGAGTCGCCGGACGCGTACACGACCGTGTACCCGATGAAGGTCGGCGACCACGTCGAGCTGATCCTGATCGCGGGCGACTACTTCTCGGGCCACGATCCCAAGACGGGCAAGGAGCTCTGGCGCGCCGGCGGCCTGAACCCGAAAAAAGACAAGTGGTTCCGCGCGGTCTCGTCGCCGGTCATCGCGGGGGACGTCGTCGTCGGCTGCATCAAGAAGGCCCCGGTCGTCGCCGTGAAAGTGGGCGGCAAGGGCGACGTGACGGCGACGCACACGGCCTGGACGAGCGACGCGGTCTACGACGTCCCGACGCCGGTCTTCGACGGCACGCGCCTCTACATCCTGGACGACGGCGGCTTCGTGAGCTGCCTGGATCCGAAGACGGGGCAGGCGCTCTACAAGAAGGAGCGGCTGCCGAAGGGCACGTACAGCGCGTCGCCGCTGCTGGCCGACGGCAAGATCTACGTGACCAGCGAGCGCGGCCGCACCACGGTGTTCGAGGCCGGCGCCGCGTTCAAGATCCTCGCCGAGAACCAGCTCGACGACGACTACACGCTCTCGTCGATCGCGGTGAGCGGCTCCCAGCTCTTCATCCGCACCTCGAGCGCGCTCTACTGCGTGGGGAAGAAGTAGACACGGGAATCCGGAATCCAGAATCCGGAAGCCAGGGCGGGGAGTCCCCCCTGGCTTATCCCGGGGGAGTGCCGTTTGCTTTGAGGGCCTCGGGATTCTGGATCCGGATTCGTCGTCGTCAGCGAGACACGTTGAAGCAGGTCAGCGTGTCGTGGTAGCGCAGGTAGAGGCGGCCGTCGAGCAGCACGGGGTGCGCCCAGGCGTCGTTGACTTTCTTGGCGGTGTAGCGGAACTGCCCGGCGATCTTCAGGTCGGGCGTGAGCAGGGCCGCGCGGCCGTCCTCCGCCATCACGTGCAGGCGGCCGTCGCCCCAGACCGCGCCGCCCGGCGCCAGGTCCCGCTGGGCGTGCTTCGTCTCGCCGCTCTTCCAGTCCACCGCGATCCAGCCCTTCACTTTCTGGTAGCCGCCGCCGTAGAGGAGGCCGTCGACCAGCAGCCCGTAGCCCGTCGAGGTGTCCAGCGGCGTCGGCCAGACCGCCGCCGGCCCGTCCGGCCCCAGCGCGTAGCAGGCCCCCGTGGTGAAGGCCGCCGCCACGTGCACCCGGCCGCCCCCGTAGACCGGCGCCGAGATGTTCGTGCCGTACTGGTTCTTCAGCGGGACCGCCCAGAGCCGCTTGCCCGTGTCGGCGTCGACCCCGAAGGCGTGGCCGCTGGAACACTGCAGGATCAGCCGACGTCCTTCGTGGTTCACCAGCACCGGCGAGGCATAGCCGGTCGCGTCGAGAGGCTCGGTGGTCCACACGGTCTTGCCGTCGGCCTTGTCCAGCGCGGCCATCAGGGCCTTGCGGCCGCCCGGCGTGACGATCACGCGGGGGCCGTCGATCAGCACGCCTTCGCTCAAGGCCCAGGTGATGTTCGACGCCTCGAAGTCCCCCATCACGTCGCGCGCCCAGAGCTCCTTGCCGCTCGCCGCGTCGAAGGCGGCGAGGCGGCCGTGCGCGTTGAGGAGATAGAGCTTGCCCTCGGAAAACGCGCAGGAGGCGCGCGCGCCGGGATAAGAGGCCGTCCAGGCGGCGCCGTTTTTCGACGTCCAGAGCGGCTTGCCCTCGAGGTCGAAGGCGCGGACCAGGAGGTCGTCGCCGACGTCCCCCGTCACGTACAGCCGCCCGCCGCCGATGACGGGCGAGGACCAGCCTTTGCCCAGGCCGTCGACCTTCCAGCGGACCGGCGGCCCGCCCTCGGGCCACTCCTGGAGCAGGTTCTTCTCGGCCGTGACGCCGTCGCGGCCCGGCCCGCGCCATTGGGGCCAGTCCTGAAGAGCGAGAGCGAGCGCGAAGATCACCGTCTGATTAACGTCTAAATTTCAGAGGTCGTCTCACTCCCCGGGCTTGTATCGTTCGGTCAGGGAATGAAAACACTCGGCCTGCTCCTGGTCCTGGTCCTGCCCGACGCGGGGCGCCGCGACTCGGGGTTCCACCCCGCGAATCTCCGTCCGCTCCGCTCCGTCCCGCTCGGCCAGGCGCGGACCTACGCGGTCGCGTTCAGCCCCGACGGCCGGCACCTCGCGGCCGGGGGCGGCGACGGGACGACTCTCGTGTTCGACACGCTCTCGTGGCGCGTGATCCACCGCCTCAAGGGCCATCCGCAAGGCGTCTACGGCCTGGCCTTCAGCCCCGACGGCCGCGCGCTCGCGACGGCCGGCGCTCGCGACGGGATGGTGCGCCTGTGGGACGTCGCCACGGGCGCTCCCCTGCGGGAGATCAAGGGCGGGAGGGGCATCTCCTACCGGATCGCGTTCCATCCCCGCGGCGCCGCGGCGCTGGTGGCGGGGGAGGGCGACGCGGCGCGGGTGGTGGGCGTCGAGCGCGGCGACGCGATCGCGTCGCTCGACGGCCACCGCGGGCTGTCCTACGCGTGCGCCTTCGGCGGCGACGGGAAGCGGGCGGCGACGTCCGACACGGAAGGCACGATCCACCTCTGGCGCGTGGAGGACGGCTGGTCCCGGGAGCGGCGGATCGCGGCGCGGGGCGGGCTGATCTACGCGCTGGCGTTCTCGCGGGACGGAAAGCGGCTGCTGTCGGGCGGGGGATCGGGCGAGCTGGTGCTCTGGGACGTCCAGAGCGGCCGCGAGCTGCTCGCGTTCAAAGGGCAGAGCGGCGAAGTCCGCTGCGCCGCCTTCTCCCCGAACGGGCGCCACGTGGTGTCCGCGGCCGACGGCGCGGTCCGCGTCTGGGACGCGGCGAGCGGCCTCGAGGTCCGCCGCCTCGAGGGCAAGAAGGGCACCTCGTTCGAGCTCGCCATGCATCCCGCCGGCGCGATGTTCGCGATCGCCGGGGACGACGGCCAGCTGGACCTCTACGGCCGCTAACGTTTTGGCGACGCTGGAACGTTAGCGCGGATCATCGCGGCGGCCGCGTCGATCTCGGCTTCGGTGGTGAAGCGGCCGAGCGAGAAGCGGATCGAGCCGCGGATCTTCGCGTCGTCCGCGCCCATCGCCCCCAGCACGTAGCTCGGTTGCATCTGCGCGCTCGTGCAGGCGGAGCTGGAGGAGACGGCCACGTCGGGCAGCGCCTTCATCAGCTTCTCGCCGTCGACGCCCGGGAAGCTCATGTTGAGCGTGTTGGCGAGCCGCTTCTCGGGATGGCCGTTCAGCGTTCCCGGCAGCGCTTCTTGCAGGCGGTCGCGCAGGGCGCGCACGCGCTCCCAGGACTCGCCGCGGCAGAGCTCGGCGGCGCGGCCGAGCCCGACGATGGCGGGCACGTTGAGGGTGCCGGAGCGCAGGCCCTTCTCGTGGCCGCCGCCGTGGAGCAGGGCCTCGAGGCGCACGCGCGGCTCCTTGCGGCGGACGTAGAGCGCGCCGACGCCCTTCGGGCCGTGGACCTTGTGCGCGCTGAGGCTGAGGAGGTCGACCCGGTCCGCGTTCACGTCGATCGGCTCCTTGCCGAAGGACTGGGTCGCGTCGGTGTGGAAGAGGACGCCCTTCGCGCGGCAGAGCGCGCCGATCTCGCGGAGGGGATGGAGCGTGCCGGTCTCGTTGTTCGCGTGCATGAGCGAGACGAGGGCCGTCTTCTCCGACAGCGCGGCGGCGAGCTTCTCGAGGTCGAGCGTGCCGGACGTCGACACCTTGAGCCACGTCACCTTCCAGCCCTTGGACTCCAGGTGCTCGGCGGCGTCGAGGACGGCGCGGTGCTCGGTGACGCAGGTGACGAGGTGGCGGCCCTTCTCGGGCACGCCCTTGATCGCGAGGTTGTCGGCCTCGGTCGCGCCGCTCGTGAAGACGATCTCGCGCGTATCGGCGCCGATCAGCCGGGCGACCTGCTCGCGGGCGGTTTCGACGGCCTTCGCCGCGTCGCAGCCGAGGGCGTGATGGCGGCTCGACGCGTTGCCGAAGCTCTCCTTGAAGTAGGGGAGCATCGCGTCCAGCACGCGCGGGTCGAGCGGGGTCGTGGCGTTGTGATCGAGGTAAATCATCGCGAAAGCGCGGCGACCGTGAAGATGATCGGATAGAGCTTCTCGGAATACCAGAGTTTCGCGAAGTACAGGCCGATCGGCGACGGCCTCCACGCCCCCGCGTTCGCCTCGAGCCAGGCCTTGCCGCGCGCGTCGCCGGTCGCCTCGACGGCCAGCGCCGTCTCCTCGATGGAGCCCCAGCCGCCGTCCGGGCGCTGGGCGCCCATCAGCCACGCGCGGCCGCGCGCCCACATCGGGTCCGGGAGCAGGGGCTCGCAGAGCAGCACGCGCGAGGTCCCGTACACGGGATTCTCCTGCGCGGGATGGCTCTGGTTCCCGAACCAGAGCGGCACCCAGGAGCCGTCCGCGCGCTGCGTGTCGCGCAAGTACTGGAAGGCCCGATCGACGGCCTTTCGCGGGACGTCGCCCCACGCGTGCCACGCGCGGAGCGTGTGCGCGGTGAGGTCGGGGCAGCTGCGGTCGAACGGGAGCCGGCCCCAGCCGCGGCAGAAGGTCGGGATGCCGCCGTCGGCGTTCTGGAGGTCGAGGAGCCACTTCACGCCGGCGCGCGCGGCTTCCTTCGGGCCGTCGAGCTTCTTGAGCGCCAGCAGCGCGCCCGGGGTGTCGTCGGCGTCCGGCACGCCGCCGCTGAGATCGGTCCAGGCCCAGCCGCCGGGCGCGGCGCCAGTGTAGGGGTGGACGCTCCGGTGCTGCTGGCCGAGGAGCCAGAGCAGGATCGGGTCGCGGGCCTCGCGGGGAAGGGCGTCGCCGAGCGCGTTGACGGCCAGGGTGGTGACCCAGGTGGCGAGGTTGGTGTCGATGGGCCAGCTGCCGTCGGGGCGGACCGTGCTGCTCAGGAAGTCGACGGCCTTCCGCACGACCGGGCTGCCGACGAGTCCGCTGCCGGCGAGCGACATGCAGACGAAGGAGGTCAGCGGGGCCGCTTCGAGGAAGCCGCCGGACGCGGGCTGGATGCGCTCGAGGATGCGGAGCGTGCGCTTGCGCGCGAGGTGGGGAAGGGGGTTCCAGGAGCCCTGGTGCTTGAGCTGGGCCTGCCCGATGGCGATGAGGGCGGGGAGGGCGTAGCTGACGACGCGGAGGCCGAGCACGCGGTAGAGCGAGGCGGGCAGCGCCGCGAGCTCGAAGGGCAGGCGGAGGATGCCCTTCCACGGCACGCGGCCGGCGAGCGCGCACATGGTGAGGATGGGGACGCTGAAGGTCTTGTCCTCGCCGTAGCGCGCGGAGATCGCGTGGGCGATCGAGGGGGCGTCGAGCGTCCCCACCGCTTTCCGCAGCCAGGCCTCGCAGGCGGCGAACGCGGGGTCGGCATGGAGGCCGAGCGCCGCCCAGCAGAGCGTGGTGGTGCTCAGGTTGCTCGGGCTGTCGACCGTGTCGCCGAAGCCGCCGTCCGCGTTGGCGTGCGCGCGCAGCCAGGCGAGGCCGCGCTCGACGAGCGCCGCGTCGGCGGTCCCGCCGTTCTGGCGGACCAGATGTAGCGCGGTGGTCGCGGTGGCGGTCGACAGCGCGCTCGACGACAGCTCGCCGACCCAGTGGCCGGACGGGTGGCGGGCGTCCAGCAGGGCCCGGCGCGCCGCGTCCAGGAGGCTCACGGGAGGCGAGTGTAGCAAAGCGGCGTAACGAAAGGGCGGTCCCGCGGGTCCGCCGAATTCCGATGCTGCGTGTCGCCGAATCCCCTCCGGCGCCGTCCCTCGCCGATCGCCGCGTCCGCTTCCTGCGCGTGGCGAACCGCTGCTGGCTGGCGCTCGGGTTCCTCGGGCTCATCGTGTGGCCGATCTATCCGACCGAGACGCTGTTCTTCACGGTCCTCCTGGGCTCCACCGGCCTGACGTTCCTCCTCGTGGAGATCCTGATCCGGAAGGGCCGGATCCGGACGGCCGCCGTCGTCTTCTGCGTCCTCTCCAACCAGACCCTGTACGCCCTGATCCTCCTTAACCACGCCGTGCACGGCTTCCACAATCTCGAGGCCAACCTGACCCGCGTCGCGGGCCTGGCGATGATGGGCCTGTCGATCATCTTCGCGGGCGCCACGATCGGCCCCGGCGCCGCGTTTGCCTTCGCCGGCTTGAACGTGGTCCTGCTGTCCGCCGCCGTCCTTTTCGTCGACACCCGCCTGGGCCCCAAGATCAGCATCCCGTTCTTCTGGGCGGTGCTGGCCGTCTCCGTCTGGCTCTACGAGAAGCACGTCAAGGAGGCTGTCGACGGCCTCCAGGCGGCCCGCGACACCCTGGAGCGCGCGGTGGACGAGCGGACGCGCGAGCTGCGGCTGGCGAAGGAGGACGTCGAGGACTCCAACAAGGAGCTGGAGGCGTTCGCCTATTCCGCGGCGCACGACCTGAAGGCGCCGTTGCGGCGGATCGACGGCCTGGCCTCGCTGCTCGAGGAGGACACGGCCGGCCAGCTGAAGCCCGGGTCGGCGTCGCTCCTGGCGGTGCTGCGCAAGGAGTCCGGCCGCATGACCCGGCTGATCGAGGACCTGCTGAACCTGTCGCGGGTCAGCCGCGCGCCGCTGCGCCGGACGTCGGTGGACCTCTCCACGCTGGCCGGCGAGATCGCCAAGGAGCTGGCCTCGCGCGACCCCTCACGTCGGGTGGAGTGGGCGATCGCGCCGGGGCTGCGCGTCGACGCGGATCCGGGCCTGACGCGGATCCTGCTGGAGAACCTGCTCGGGAACGCCTGGAAGTTCACGGCGAAGACGGAGGCTCCGCGGATCGAGCTCGGATGGTGGGACGGGTTCTTCGTCCGGGACAACGGCGCGGGCTTCGACATGGCGAGCGTGGACCGGCTCTTCCGGCCGTTCGAGCGGCTGCACGCCGACGCGGATTTCGCCGGCAGCGGCATCGGCTTGACCATCGTCCACCGGATCGTCCAGCGCCACGGCGGCTCCGTCCGCGCCGAAGGCGAAGTCGGTCACGGCGCGAAGATCACGTTCACCTTGTAGACAAAGCAGACAGGCTGGTTTGCCTACAAGAGCCCGCTCGACGACAGAGCGTCAAGCAGCGCCTTCCGCGCATATTCCAGGAAGCTCACGAGAGTCGAGCGTAGGAGAGGACTCGTGTTAGAGTGCCCCGATGGGTTTTTGGGAGCAGATGCTCGGGCCGAAGGTTCATCTATGGGAGAAGGTCTTTGTTTTCTTGTTCATCTGGGCCGTGGTGGGTGGCTCCGCTGGGGTTGGGGCCCTGTTCTATGGAGGACATCACCCTTCTCGCGAGCAGATCCTCACCGCTCGATGGGTTATAGGTGGGGTGTTCGCGGTGGCGATTCTCGGGCCTGCCGTCATCGCGGCTACGCACCGGCGAGACTAGGAGAAGCAAAGTCGCCAACGGGAAGTGATATCGTTGGAATCAGATTGGAACGTTAACACTTCCTACAGGCTGAGGTGGCCGAGGGCGAGCAGGGCGTAGTAGGTGTACTCGACGTCCACCACGTCGTCGGCCCAGCTGCCGCAGAAGCCCTGGCCGGTCCAGAGCGTGTCGATGAAATCGAGGCAGGCTTCCTTGATCGGCCCGAATGGCACCTTCTGGCCGGTGAGCGCGTGCAGCGCGGTGGCGGTGGAGAGCAGGTCGGGCAGGGGCGCGCCGGGCGTCGCCGTGAACCCGCCCTTCGGATGCGCGCGCTCGAGGAGCCAGTCCGTCGCGCCGGCCGGCACGGGCGCTCCGAGATTGCGCAGCGCGGTGATCGCTCCCGCGGTGGTCGGCGTCGTCTGCCCGAACGAGCCGTCCGGGCTTTGCAGCTTCGCGATCGCCGCGACGACCGCCTCCGCGTCCGGGATCGGGATCCCGAGGTCCTGCAGCGCGCCGAGCGCGAGGAAGCCGTGGTAGACGTTCTTGATCCCGCCCTCCGCCATCGCGTGGCCGATGATGCGGCCGGCGATCTTGTGGGCGACGTCCTCCTTCAGCAGCCCCTTCGGCAGCGCCGCCCAGCAGCGCGCGAGGCAGGAGAGATGGACGACGTCGAGGCCCTCGCCGTCGCCGAACGTCTCGAGCCAGGGGCGGACGCGGTCGACGGGCGGATCCTTGCGCAGGGCGATGAGGCACTCGAGGGCGAAGACGGTGTAGTAGAGGTCGGGCTTTCCGGCGCGGTCGCGGGCGCCGCCTTCGGGGGTGAACTGCGCGGCGGCGAAAGCGGCGACGGGGTCAGCGGCTTCCCGCAGCAGGTTGGGCGCCAGCCGCGCGACCTGCAGCATTTCGAGCCTCAAACTCACTGCAGTATCCTTCGATGAGCTTCTCGCCGAAGATCTTCCCGACGACCCGCCGCAGCAGGCCCTTGAGCGTCGGGTTCGCGAGGAAGCGCAGCGAGCGGATCGCGTCCTCTTTGTAGGCCTCGAGCAGCTCGTCGGCCTTGTCCAGCACGCCCCGCTCGCTCAGGATCCGGCGCAGGGCCGGGGCGACGTCCTTGTACGCGGCCTTGCGGGTGATCAGGTTCTCGACGACCGCCGCCTCGCCGTTCTCGGCGCGCTTGTGGGCGATGGCGAGGATGAGCGACGGCCGGAGGTCTTCGAGGTCGTTCGAATCGCCGCCTTCCTGGTGGTCCTCGAGGTCGTCCTTGATCTGGTAGGCGATGCCGATCTGCTCGCTGTACTTGCTCAGGATCGCGTGCGTCTCCGCGTCGGCGCCGCCCAGGCAGGCGCCCAGGCGCAGCGCGACTTCGAACGCGGGCGCGGTCTTCTCCCGGAAGATCTCCAGCACCTGCAGCGAGGCGAGCGGCTTGGGATCCTGGGACCACGCGAGCTCGCGGCCCTGGCCGCGGCTCAGGGTCAGATGGCCCGCCGCCGCGAGCTTGAGCATCTCGACTTTCACGGCCGCCGGCGCCTCGAGCTCGCCGATCAGGCGGTAGCCCTCGCCGAGCAGGAAGTCGCCGACGTTGATCGCCTGCGGCACGCCGATCTCCGCGTGCAGCGTCTTCTCGCCGTAGCGGAGGTCGTCGCCGTCCTCGATGTCGTCGTGGACGAGCGAGGCTTTGTGGAAGCATTCGACGGCCACCGCGACTTTCTTGAGGTCGAGCGGCGCCGGGGTGTCTTCGGTCTGCAGCGCCATCCACGCGCAGGCGGCGAGGTACGGGCGCCAGCGCTTGCCGTCCTTGGCGAGCCAGCGCCGCGCGTGCGCGGCGGTCTCGCCTTCGACGGGGCCCAGGATGTCGTCGAGGTTCTCGAACCAGCCCTTGACCTCGGTCTTGAGGCCGTCGAGGTCAAGCCGGTAGGTCTTGTCGTCGGACGTCAGGTGGATGAGATCCCAGACCCAGTCGAGGTCGACGGTGGTGTTGACGCAGTCGTCCTGGAGCAGGGGGATGGCGGCGCCCGGCACGGCGGCCGACTCGAGATGGGGGAAGCACTTCTCGAGGACGTTGATGCAGCTGACGCCGACGACGGCGTCGATCTTGCCGGTCTCGATCATGGCGCGGACGATGGCGGAGCCCTCCGCGACCAGCACCGCGTAGCCGAGCCGTTCGCCCTCGACGGTCAAGTCGTGGATCGAGCAGAGGCCGCACTCCTTGCAGAGCAGGCCGAACTCGTCGAAGGGGGCGGGGCACTTGTCCTCGATCCGCAGGCACTTCGGGATCAGGAGCAGGCGGCGCTCGTAGGGGATCGTGGCCAGCGTGTCGCGCCAGGACGCGTTGTTGACCAGGATGGCCGCGTAGTTGCCGAAGATCGGGTCGAGCTTCTGGTCGAGCAGCAGCCGGGCCGCGAACTCCTTGAGCTCCGGCAGCGAGAGGGGCGGCACGACCCCCGACGCCTTGACCAGGTCCTCGGCGGCTTTCTTCAGCTTCGCGCGGACCGCCTTGTCGTCGGGGATGTTCGACTGCGCCTTGCGGTAGGCCTGGCGCGGGATCTTCGGGGGCAGGGCCAGCGGACGTCCGAAGACGACCGGCGCCGGGCGAATCTCAAGAGATTCTCCGCCGCCGCTTCCGCAGCCGCCGGACCCGCAACCTTCCCCTCGTTCTTGGATCATGTCTTGTTGTTATCTCGAAGCTCGAAGGACCGACGTCCCCGAGATTCCAGATTCGAGATTCTCCTAGGTATACGCTCCGAAGCCGAAGAACCAATGCTTTTTCGCGAATCGGTAGACCCAATTCTCTTCGGGAACCTCGCGGCCCGGCGTGTGCTGGCTGGGCCGGGGCTTCAGGGCCTCCAGCTCGCGCATCGCGCTCAGGCGCAGGGTGGTGTCCTTGGCGCCGTGGCGGTCGACGACCTCCTTCAGCAGGTCCGGCCGCTCCAGGACGATGCAGCCGCGCGTCGCCTTGGCCGCCGTCTTGCGGAAATCCTTGAGCAGCGCCGACTCCGTCATGGTCTTGTAGATGTCGCCGTCGTTGTCCCGGATCGTTTCCTTCGCGAATTGGATGATGGGGCAGGGCTCGACGTCCCCGAACGGCCCGATGTGGTGGCTGATCCCCGTGGCCGCCGGGCAGAGCGCCTCGCCGCGGTCGTCGTAGTAGGCGTCGACGACCGCGATCGGCTTGGTGTTGCGGACGTCGACGACGAAGCGGCGCAGCTTCACGACCTGGTCCGGCGTCAGCGCGAGCTGCGGGTTGGGCACCGGGCCGATCGGCCGGTACGTGTGGAACCAGACGTAGTGCACGCCGGCGCGGATCAGGCGGTCGATCCATTCCATCTTCACCAGGTCGTCGAAGTTGCTCTGGCACGCGCTGGTGGCGACGCCGGTGATGATCTTGTTCCGCAGGCAGGCCTCGAGGCCGGCCATGGTGTGGTTGTAGACGAGGTTGCGGCCGCGGCGGATGTCGCTCACCGGCGCCGTCCCCTCGATGCTGACGAGCGGCGTGGCGTTGCCGGCCTTGCGCAGCTCGGCGGCGACCTCGTCGGTGATGAACTGGCCGTTGGTGAAGATCTGGAAGTAGCAGTCCGGATGCGCCTTCAGGATCCGGATCAGGTCGGGATGCTGGAAGGGCTCTCCGCCGAGCAGGCCGAAGAAGCTGTTGCCGTGCTTCTTGGCGTTGCGGATCAGGCGGTCGATCTGCTCGAAGGGCATGTAGTGGGCGGCTTTGTCGACGTCCACCCAGCAGCCCTGGCAGCGCAGGTTGCAGCCGTTGGTGATGCTGATGTACAGGAAGGGCGGGAAGTGGACGCCTTTCTTCAGCCGCGCCTTGAACTTCTCGACCGAGCGCATGCCCTTCCAGCCGAAGTTGTACGCGGCCTTCCAGAGCAGGCGGAGGTCGGTCGACTTCAGCATCCGCAAGCCGAACTGGGCCATGACCAGGGGCAGGGGCGTCGCCACTAGATCCCCCATTCCTTGTCGCTCGGCGGCGGCTTCGTGGCGTCTTTCACCGTCTGCGAGCGCGCCTGGCGCTCGACGAGCTTGGCCTTGGCGCGGTCGGCGCGCTGCTGGATGTCTTCGACGCTCGGCAGGCTCATGAGCACCTCGTCCGGGATGTCGAGCGCCTTTCCCAGCTCCTTGAGGCAGCGCTTGCGCTCGAGGAGGGCCTTGGACTCGTCGCGCTCGGTGCTGAAGCGCTTGCGCGACTCCGCCTGCCGCGTGCGCAGGTTGCCGTAGAGGTCGCCGCCGAGGAGCGCGGAGATGTCGACTTTCATCGCCTCGCGCTTGACGTCCTCCTGCTTCACGACGTCGCCGTTGATCGGCCCGGCCTTGTACTTCGGGAAGAGGATCGCGACTTCCGGGCAGACGCGCGAGCACGCGGGGCAGTCGGTCTTGCAGTTCGTCTCGTGCTGGACCTGGATCTTCTGGTTCTTGTCGACGCCGTAAACGTCGAAGAGGCAGAACGTGAGGCACTGCATGCAGTTGGTGCAGCGGTCGTAGTCGATGACGGGGAACCAGGGCTTCCAGAACTTGTCCGGCTTGGACTTCTCGATGAGGGCGGCGACGTCCGCCGTCGCGAGGTCGATGCCGTCGGGGACGCGCGAGACTTCGAGGCCGCCCTCGAGGAGGGCGGCGACGGCCTCCGCGCGGCCGGCGGTGTCGAGCACGGCGACTCTCACGCGCTTTTCTCCCCCAGAAGGGACCGGACGACATCCTCCGCCTTCTGTTCCCGCATGTTGAGGATTTCGACGCCTTCTTTCGGAAGGGGGGACTGGGCGGCGTGGAAGAGCCAGCGGACCGCGCGCGGATAGCAGGCGGCGATCTTGGCGTGGCCGCCCAGGGCGAGCTTGGCGAGCTCGGGGTCCTTGCGGGCCGACATGGCGCAGAGGTCGGCGACGGCGTCGAAGGGGACGCCCGAGTCGCAGAGCTTCTTCAGCACCTCGGTCTTCGTCTCGACCGGGACCACCTTGGCGTACGCGCAGTGGCAGTAGAGCACGCGTTCCGTCATCGCGCCCCTCCCCGCGTAACGAAACAGACTGTCCATTTCGTTACCGTCATCGGGACCCTCCCGGCAGGCGGTGGGTGGGGCGGGGCCGGGCGGGGCGGAAGCGCTCGAGGTGGTCGATCGTCACGCGGGCGTCGAGGGCCTCGCGGAGGGCCTTCTCGAGCCGCTCCGGGTCGGCTTCGGCGCGGAGGTTGATCACCAGCTCGGCGCCGTCGACGCGGTCGACGAGCGACTCGCGCAGGTCGGGCTCGGCGTCGCTGCGCACGAGGCTGACGACCGACAGGATGCCGCTCGGGTCGCCCGGATCGAGGGTCATCTTCAGGTGGGCGATCTCGGCGCCCTGGAGGCGGTCGCGGAGCGCGCGCGCCAGGCGCAGCAGGGTCTCGTTGCCGTCGAAGGGCTCGCCCTTGGCGACGGTCGCGGTGGCGTTCAGCCAGCCGAGCTCGGCCTCGCCCTCGGCGTACGTGTCGTAGTCGAGCTCCATCGAGGGGCCGTCGCGTCCCTCGGCGTTCAGCACGCGGTCGAACCAGGCGTCGAGGCCGTCGCCCGCCTTGGCGGAGGCGAGGAGGACGTCGGCCTTGGGGAACGCCTGGCGGAGGGCGGCGGCGAGGCGGTCGCGGCGGGGGGCGTCGAGCGTGTCCGTCTTGTTGACGATGATGACGTCCGCCTCCTCGAGCTGCTTGCGGTAGACGTAGACGACTTTCTCGGAGAAGGGCTTGCCCTCCTCGAGGCCGAGGACGCGGGCGGCGCGGGCGGGATCGACGAGCACGCTGAGGGGCGCGATCGTGAAGCGGTCGCCGTAGATGCGGCGCAGGGGATACGAAACCGTGGCGACCAGGTCGGTGCAGCTGCCGACGGGCTCGGCGATGAAGACGTCGGGGCGGGTTTCCTTCGACAGCCGGTCGGCCGCGTCGACGAGCGAGTTGAAGCGGCAGCAGAAGCAGCCGCCGGCGATCTCCTCGGTGGCGAAGCCCTTGGAGCGGAGCAGGGCGGTGTCGACGAGGCCCGTGCTCTGGTCGTTGGCGATCAGGCCCACCTTGAGCCCGCGGTCGGAAAGGTGCCGCGCGAGGCGCGCGACGGCCGTCGTCTTCCCCGCGCCGAGGAAGCCGCCGATCATGACGTACTTGGCTTTCATGGATGAGTTCCAAGTCCCAAGTGCCAAGTTCCTAGACGACGGGCGCGAAGCGCCGGCTTGGCACTTGGCGCTTGGCACTTGGCTCTATTTGCCGTCATGCCGTTGTCCCAGCATCTTGTCGATCGTGGCATCCAGTACCGCAACGTAGCCCGGGGGGTCGACGCATCCCGCGCCCGGCGTTCCGCGAAGCGCGAAGAGCCAGCCGCGCTCGTAGGGGTCGCTCTTGAAGAGGCTCATGTCTTTCTCGAGCTCGGGGTTCCCGCCGGCGAAGCGGCCCGCCATCGGCGCGTAGAGGTCGCTCACGGCCTTGAAGCCCTCGATCCAGCCGACGACCTGGCCCGACTCGACGGCCGCGTCGGCGGCGACTTCGAAGCCCATCTCGACGGCCTCCCCGAGCATGCGGATCGCGAAGCGCGTGAAGCCGACGCGCCAGAGGTCGTCGGCCTCGTTCCGGAGCCAGTAGTGGCCGGCCGTGTACAGGCGGTCGACGCGGAGCCGGGTGGAGAAACTGGCTCGCCGGTACGGGATATCCTCGCTGCCCATCGGTCTCCACGATCGCCGGATACGGTACGCCGCATGGTACCTGGATCGCGCGAGAATGTCACTTCCCGGGCGCGGGAAACTCCTCGAACCAGGGGCGGATCCCGGAAATTTACGCGGGCTTTGCGGCTTACTGATGGATAGGTATCATAGCGGGACGTCTTTCGCCCTCCTCCACGTTAGGGGTCTGAGCCGACATGAGCGCGACACCTCCGGAACCGACGCCCGACGCGACCCCGAAGCCTGAAGCGGCGGCGCCTCCTCCGCCTCCGGCTCCGGCCGCGGCTCCTGCTCCGGTTCCGGTTCCGGCTGCGGCCGCGGAGGCGAAGCCCGAGCTGACGGAGGCCCAGGCGGCCAAGGCGGCGGCGATCGCGAAGGCCAAGGCGGCCCAGGCGGCCAAGGCCGCCGCC
>DASVNH010000114.1:0-66232 GCA_036383955.1 Planctomycetota bacterium
GACCTCGGGGTCCCGGGTTCCGGGTTCCGGACGTCGGGTTCCGGGCCTGGACCTGGGCCCGCGTCCGGCCTATAATCCGGCTGGAGCTGAGGATCTGAACATCCGTTGAAATCCGCCAAGAAGACCGTTTTCGCCGAACGCGCCCTGCTCGTCGGGACCGTGAGCCCGGGAACCGACCTCCGCCGCTCGGATCCGCTCGAGGAGCTCGCCCGCCTCGCGGAAACCGCCGGCGCCCACGTGGTCGACCAGCTCTTCCAGCAGCGGGAGCGCCCCGACGCCCGCACCTACGTCGGCTCGGGAAAGGCCCAGGAGATCGCCCAGATCGTCCGCGACCAGTCCCTGAACTGCGTCATCTTCGACAACGAGCTCTCCCCCGCGCAGGTCCAGAACCTGGAAAAGGACGTCAAGGTCAAGGTCATCGACCGCACCGAGCTCATCCTCGACATCTTCGCCACCCACGCCCGCACCTACCAGGCGAAGCTGCAGGTCGAGCTCGCCCAGCTGGAGTACGCCCTGCCCCGCATCGCCCGCCTGGGCGCCCACATCACCAGCGAGCAGCAGGCCGGCGGCGGCGCCGGCATCGGCATGCGCGGACCGGGCGAAAAGCAGCTCGAGTCCGACCGCCGGCTCGCCAAGCAGCGCGTCACCTCGCTGCGCCGCGAGCTCAAGATCATCGAGGAGCGCAAGCGCCGCGAGGTCTCCGCCCGCTCCCTCGAGAACACCACCGTCTGCCTCGTCGGCTACACCAACGCCGGCAAGTCCACCCTCATGAACGCCCTCACGAAGGCGGGCGTCTTCGTCGAGGACCGCCTGTTCTCGACCCTCGACACCCGCACCCGCCTCTGCTCGTTCGGCGGCGGCGTCAAGGTGCTCCTCTCCGACACCGTCGGCTTCATCCGCGACCTCCCCCACGGCCTGGTCGCCAGCTTCCACGCCACCCTCGAGGAGGCGTCCCAGGCCGACCTCCTCCTGCACGTCGTCGACGCCAGCTCCCCCCAGGCCGAGGAGCAGATCAAGGCGGTGCGCGACGTCCTCAAGGAAATGAAGTGCTCCGACAAGCCCACCCTGCTGGTCTTCAACAAGGTGGACCGCTTCCGGGACGCGGTGGAGCGCCAGATCATCCTGAAACGGCATCCCGAGGCCATCGCGCTCTCGGCGAAGGCCGGCGAGGGCCTGGAAGAGCTGCGCCGCCGCGCCTCCTCGATGCTCACCGCGAAGCTGATCGAGATGGACGTCGAGATCCCCTTCGGCGAAGGCAAGCTCCTCGCGGAGCTGACGACCTGGTCGGTGGAGACGTCGCGGGCCTACGTCGACGGCCACGTCCGCCTCTCGCTGCGGGTGCCCGAGCGCGCCCGCTACAAGCTGGAGCGCTGGCGCTCCGAGAAGTAAGGCGCGCGACATTCGCTCGCGCGCGATCGGAGCGATTCCCGAGGGCAAGTCGCGGACTCCTGGAACTAATCTCAGGATTGTTGTTTGACGGGGCTTTCAGGGGGGGCTATAATCGGAAGTCGAAGAGGTGCGTAAATGGCGGACCAGCCCTTTGACGTACGAAGAGCCATCGAGCAGAGCTCCTCAAAGAGCACTCTGCAGGAGCTCGCCAAAAAGGGCATTCATCGGGTCAAGGTGCTCGATGAGTCGATGATCAACAAGCTCATCGGGGAAGCCGTCGAGCGCATCGTCTCCACCAAGACCAACCTGCTGTCGACCGACGACCGCCAGAAGATCATCGAGGCCTCCCGGAAGGAGCTCGACCGCCTGATGCGGGAGCATCAGTCGACCAAGGACCAGGCCGACCTGGCGCAGAAGGACAAGGCCGGCCTCATCGCGGAGTGCGAGAACCTGCAGGAGCAGGTCAAGCAGACCCGCAAGATCGCCGACGAGACCGCCAAGCAGCGCTACGAGGACGGCAAGGCGCTGATGAAGGCGGAGGTCGAGGACCTCAAGAAGAAGCTCCAGACCATCGAGGAGGAGGTCGCCAAGCGCCTCCGCCGCGAGATCGAGCTGGAGTTCAAGGCGTCGAACGCCTCCGAGCGCGCGCAGATCGAAGAGCTGAAGCGGAAGGCCGAGTCGTTCGGGCCGGAAGCCGAGGCGCGGGTGCGGCGCGAGATCGAGATGGAGTACAAGCTCAAGACGGCCGAGGAGCGGACGGAGATCGAGCGCCTGCGCGGCGACGTGGCGCGCGAGAAGGCGGCGGCCGTCCAGGAGCTCCGCAAGGACGACGAGCAGCTGTTCATGAAGCTCTCGGAGCTTTTCACGAAGTCGATCGAAGGCGTCAACAAGAAGCTCATGGACCTCAAGAACCGCTCCTTCGTGGGGGGCGGCGGCGGGGGCGGCGGCATGGGCAAGATGGAAGGGGACGAGGATTTCCGTCCCAGCCAGGCGACTCTCGAGCACCTGATCTCCGGCGAGCTGGAGAGCAACCTGCAGAGCATGAAGGCCGAGGCGCAGGTGTCCGGGAAGATCTCGAGCGCGCTCGACCGCCTCAAGGCCATGCGGGGCGGCGGCGACAAGGACAAGAAGGAAGAAAAGAAGAGCTGATCGGTTCAGTCGGACGGTAGGGGTTTGAGGCAGCTGGGGGTCAACCGGCTTCTCACGTCGATTAACAGGAGGAACGCACGGTGGCTATCCGCTTGGGCAAAGGTCTGGACGTCGGCACCTGCAATCTCGTGGCGGCCGAGGAGAACGAGAAGGGCGAAGTCGAGCTGCGCCCGAAGCGCAACGTCTTCATCGACGTTCCGATCGACGCGTACACGAAGAACATGCTCACCCGGCTCAACGTGCCCTACGTGGTGCAGGGCAAGAAGATGTACGTGCTGGGCGAGCCCGCGTTCGAGCTGGCGAACGTGCTCAACAAGAACACGCGCCGGCCGATGGCGGACGGCCTGATCTCCCCGAAGGAGCAGGACGCCCTGCCGGTCATGAAGCTGCTCATCGGCTCGATCCTCGGCAAGCCGCGGGTCGAGAATGAGACCTGCTACTACTCGGTGCCGGGCGATCCGGTCGACAGCGACCTGTCCGTCGCCTACCACCGCGACCTGTTCGACGCGGTGCTCAAGAGCCTGGGCTACAAGCCCAACCACATCATCGAAGGCCACGCCGTCACCTTCGCCGAGCTGGCGGAAGAGGACTTCACCGGCATCGGCATCTCCTGCGGCGGCGGCATGTTCAACATCTGCGTCACGTACAAGTCGATGCCCGCCCTGTACTTCTCGACCTCCCGCTCGGGCGACTGGGTCGACCGCAACGTCGCCAACGCGCTCGGCATCAAGCCGGCCAAGGCCGCGCTGCTCAAGGAGAAGGGCGTCGACCTCCTCAAGCCCAAGAACCGCGAGGAGGACGCGATCTCGATCTATTACCGCAACCTGATCAAGTACAACCTCACGAACATCGCCGAGCGCTTCCGCGCGGCCGAGAACATGCCCAGCTTCTCCGACCCGATCTCGATCGTGTTCACCGGCGGGACGTCGATGGCCGGCAACTTCATCGAGCTCGTGCGGGTCGTGTTCAAGGAGCTGGACTTCCCGATCCCGGTGAAGGAGTGCCGGATGGCGAAGGATCCGTTCAACGCGACGGCCAAGGGCGCCCTGGTGGCGGCGCAGCTGGAGATGGCGGGCTAGTAGGAAAGTCGTCATGGACGAGTCCCCGACCTTCGGAGAGCAGCTCTACTCGAGGCTGCAGGACAAGGGCCTGTCGAAGTATCAGATCGACAAGGTCGTCGCCCTGCAGAGGCTCGATTCCGAGGTCGCCGAGCTGGGCCAGAAGGGCCTGCTGGCGGACCCGCAGCTGCTGGAGATCTCCAAGGTCACCTCCGCCGCGCGGCAGAAGCAGCTCGCCGAGCTGGCCGTGGAGAAGTCGCTCCCGGCCGGCTGGGTCAAGGAGCTGGTCAAGCTCGTCCGCAACGCGGAGAAGGCCCGTCACGACCAGGAAGCCAACCGCTACTGGGATTTCTTCTTCGAAGTGAAGGAGATGATCGAGCGGGAGGGTCCCACCCGGGACATCCTGCAGCTCATCAAGAACTTCTCCGTCGATCGTCCGGCCGGGAGCGCCCCGGTCCAGGTCTTCGAGTCGGACGACCGGCGCGTCGTGAATTTCAACAAGCTCAGCCTCGAGCCCGGCCGGGGGCTCGATGTCGGCACCGTCAACATCTGCGCCGCCGCCACCCGCACGGACAACAAGGACGTCGTCTACAACATCCAGCGCAACGCGTTCCTCGACGTCCGCGGCGACGCCTTCACCAAGAAGATGCTCATGAAGCTGGGCATCGACTACATCCAGCAGGGCGACAAGGGCTACGTCCTCGGCGACGCCGCGTTCGAGCTCGCCAACGTCTTCGAGAAGAACACGCGCCGCCCCATGAAGGACGGCATGATCTCGCCGACGGAGCCGGAAGCCCTCCTCATCGTCAGCCTCGTGATCGCGCAGTGCATCGGCCACCCCCGCGTCCCGGGCGAAGTCTGCGCCTTCTCCGTGCCCGCCGATCCCATCGACGTCGAGCGCAACGTCATCTACCACCGCGGCGCCCTCGAGACCATCCTCCGCAAGCTGGGCTACACGCCCCGCCCCATGCTCGAGGGCCACTCCATCGTCTTCTCCGAGCTCAAGCAGCAGGACTACACCGGCATCGGCATCTCCTGCGGCGGCGGCATGTTCAACGTCTGCGTCGCCTACAAGTCCGTCCCCGCGCTGACGTTCGCGACCTCCCGCGGCGGCGACTGGATCGACAACAACGTCGCGGCCGCCATCGGCCTCCCCGCGTCCCAGGTCTGCGCCCTCAAGGAAAGCGGCGTCGATCTCAGCAATCCCAAGGACCGCATCCAGGACGCCATCGTCATCTACTACCGCAATCTCATCCAGTACACCCTCGAGACCATGCGCACCAAGCTCGAGAACGCCCAGAACATGCCCACGTTCACCAAGCCCATCGACGTCGTCTGCGGCGGCGGGACGTCGATGATCGGCGGCTTCATCGACGTCTTCCGCGAGGAGTTCGAGAAGGTCAACTTCCCGATCGAGGTCGCCAACATCCGCATGGCGAACGACCCGCTGAAGGCCGTCGCGCGCGGCTGCATGACGGCGGCGATGGAAGAGACCAAGGCTCTCCGCGAGGACAACATCGTGGTGTCCAACGCCGCGCTCGCGCGCTCGGAGGTGTCCAGCTCCAACAAGGCCACGGATCGCCGGATCGCCCCGTCGTACCGGAGCCCGGCCGTCATGGAGCGCAGCGCGCCCTCGCGCGTCGAGGCCTCCTCCCGCCCCCCCGAGCCGAAGCGCGAGGCCGTCGCCGTCCAGCGCGTCGAGCCCACGAAGCTGCCCAAGACGCCGCCCAAGCCGCCGCCCCAGACGCGGCCCGCCCCGCCCAAGCCGGCCCCCAAGATCGAGGAAATCTCCGAGCTCGAGGAAGTCACCGACCTCGAGGAGATCGAGGAGATCAAGCCGGACAAGGGCGGCGACGACCTTCCGCTCATCAGCTAGCTCACGTGACCGCGAAGGACGTCCTCGCCGCCCTCAAGAAAGCCGGAAAGCCCGCCACCGCCGCCATCTACAAGCGGCACGGCGCCGGCGACAACGTCTTCGGCGCGCTCACGTCCGAGATCGAGAAGCTCCGCAAGAAGATCAAGACCGACCACGCGCTCGCCCTCGAGCTCTGGGCGTCGGGCAACGAGGAGGCCCGCGCCCTCGCCTGCCAGATCGCCGATCCCGCGACCGCCGACGTGAGGGCCTGGGCCGCCTGCTCCCGCTTCGTGTCCGGCTACCTCGCCGCCCTCGCCGCGAAGACGAGGGACGTCGACGCCCTCATGGCGGCCTGGGCCGCCTCGCGGGACGAGCATGCCCGCGCGATGGGCTATACGACGCTGGCCGTCCGCCTCAAGAACGGCGACTCCCTCGACGCCGGGCCCTGGATCGCGCGGATCGAAGGGGAGATCCACGCCTCGCCCAACGCCGCCCGCCACGCGATGAACAACGCCCTCATCGCGATCGGCGTCTTCGTCCCCGAGCTGCGGGCGAAGGCCGTCGCCGCCGCGAAGCGCGTGGGCAAAGTCGACGTCGATCACGGCGAGACGTCCTGCGAAACCCCCGACGCCGTCGCCTACATCGCGAAGGCCGCGAAGCGGCGCTAGAACCGGATCCAGCGGACCTGGGCGCCCAGCGCTCGCGGGTTGACGAACGCGGGATCGTCGTAGGTTTCGGGGACGTCCACGTCCAGCGTCCGCGTCTCGCCCGGGCCGAGCGCCTTCGCCGTCGCGGCGTGCGCGCCGCCCGCCATCACGAGATGCGCCCAGGAGTAGTTCGGCCGGTTGGGCTTGTTGCCGCCCTCCTTCTCCAGGAGATGCGGCTCTCCCTTGGGCGTCAGGAAGTAGACCCAGAGCTCCAGCTCCTCGATCGCCCGGTCCCCGCCGTTGCGGACCTCGACCGTCGCCGCGCGATAGACGTCCTCGCGCGGCTTCTTCTCGCCCTCGGCCTTGGGATGGACCACCTTCCGCGGCGCGTTCCCCGCGATCTTGACCTCCACCTTCGGCGCGTAGGCCGTCGAGGCCTTCACCGCCTCCGCGTCCCCGACGCGCGCGACCCGGAAGCCCTGGGAGAAGTCGTTCGTCAGCCACCACACGCTCCGCGGCCGATTCGGGTCCGCGTCGAACCACGACGGCGGCAGCGTCTTCCGGAGGGCGTAGGACGTCTCCGCCGCCGGCACGTTCCAGGCGCCGCCGCGGTAGACCGGCAGATAACGGCCGGGCTCGGCGGGCTCCAGGACCAGCTCCCAGACGTTGCCCAGCATGTCGTGGAGGCCCCAGGCGTTCGGCTTCGACTTCCCCGGCAGCGCGGTCCTCTCGCCGCTGTTGCCCTGGTGCCAGGCGGCCTCGTCGAGCTTGGCCGGCCCGGCGCCCTTCTCCCCCGCCCGCGCCGCGTGCTCCCATTCGGCGTCGGTCGGCAGGCGGAACTTCTGCCCCGTCTTCGCCGTGAGGTAGTCGCAGTACGCCATGCCGATGTGCCAGGTCATGTTGATCGCCGGCCGCTTCTCTTCCAGCAGGACGTCCGGCGTCTGCACCTGCCCGAAGTAGGACTTGCCCGTCGACGGCCGCGTGATCCCGTCCACGATCCGCTTCTCGAGGCTGTCCTCCTGGTAGAACTGGTTGAAGTCCTTCCAGGTCGTCTCGTATTTCGCGATCGCGTAGGGGCGGATCGACGTCCCTTCGACCGGCACGCGGACGAGCGGGATCTTGAGCTTCTCGCCGGGGACGTCGACGACCTCCTCCGCCTGCAGGAGGAGGGACAGGACTACTTCAAGCGGACCCATGACGCCTTCGCGGACCACTGCTCGGCGACGAGCTTGCCGACTTCGTCGAAGGCCTTGGGGATGTCGATCGCGAACGCCCGGCTCTCGCCCGGGGCGAGGGGCTTCGACGCCCCGGCGTGGGCGCTCGAGGCGAGGACGGGGTAGCCCCAGCCGTAGGTGGCGCGGCCGGGCTTGTCGGCGCCCTGGAGGTCGACCGGATGCGGCTCGCCCTTGGGCGTCAGGTACTCGATGAAGAGCTCCAGTTCCTCGACGGCCTGGTCGCCGCCGTTCTTGACCTCGCCCTTCACGGTCGTGAAGAAGTCGGCGGCCTTGCCGTTGCGGACGATCTTCTCCGTGCCGCCGGCCACCGTGATCGTGATCTTGGGGGCGTAGGCCTTGGACGCCTGGAGCGCCTCGGGCCCGCCCGGCGAGACCACGCGGATGCCCTGGTGGTACACGCTGGTGAGCCACCAGACGCTGCGCGGGCGGTTGGGGTCCTCCTCGAACCACTCGGAGGGCACCGGGTGCCGCGCGGCGTAGCTGATCTTCGCGGGCTCCATGTTCCAGGCCCCGCCCCGCAGGACCGGGCCCCAGCCCGCGCCGTCGACCGGCTCCAGGCAGTACTCGAGGACGTTGCCCATGACGTCGTGGATCCCCCACGCGTTGGCCTTCTTCTCGCCGCCGACGTGGGAGCGCTCCTCGCTGTTGTCTTTGTGCCAGGCCTGGTCGTTGAGGCCGGCGGGCGCGGCCGCCTTGTCGCCCGCGCGCGCCGCGTACTCCCACTCCGCTTCCGTCGGCAGGCGGAACTTGCGCCCCGTCCTCGCCGTCAGCCAGTCGCAGTAGGACATCGCCGAATGCCAGCGCAGGTTGATGACCGGCTTCTTCGCCTCGAGGAAGTGCTCCGGGCATCCGACCTGCCCGAAGAACGTCTTCGCCTTCGTCGGCCGCGTCACGCCGTCGACTTTTTGCTGGTCCGGGCTCTCGAAGAAGGTGTCGAACTCGCCCCAGGTCGTCTCGAACTTGGCGATCGAGAACGGCCGCAGCGCGCCCTCGCCCGGCAGGGCGACCAGCGGCAGCGACAGGGGCGTTCCGGAGACCTTGACGACCTCCTCCTTCGGCGCGCCCTGCGGAGACGGAGGCGCGCAGCCCAGGAGCAGCGCGGCCAGCAGCGTGATTTTCATGGCGCGATCCTGACTCCCGTCACTTTGGCGTCGATTTTGTCCAGGTCCAGGGCGCCCGCCTCCACCATCGGATGCGGCACGTCCAGCGCGAACGCGCGCCGCTCGCCCGGCTTGAGCGGCGCCTGGTCCGAGAGGACCGGGTACGCGTAGTTATAGACCGGCTTGTCCTTCGGGTCGAGCGACATCGGCTGGCCGGCCTCGTCGAGGTAGAAGACCTTCACCTCGACCTCCGCCAGCGTCGCGGTCCCGGCGTTGACCACCTCGCCCGACACGCGCGTCCACCACTCGGGCTTCTTCGCCTTCTGGGCGATCTTCAGGTTCTCGATCTTCGCGCCGGCGGCCGTCGCGTCCCAGCCGGCCGTCCGCGCCAGGCGGAAGCCGATGAAGCGGCCGTCGGTGACCCACCAGATCCGGAGCGGACGCTTCGGGTCGCTCTCGAGCCAGTCCTCGATGATGGGCTGGCGGACGTCGGCCTTCGCGTCGCTGTTCCACGCGCCGCCCCTGAGCACGCTGTCCCGCGCGGGGCCCTCCAGGACGTGCTCCCAGACGTTGCCCAGGACGTCGTGCAGCCCCAGCGCGTTGGGCTTCTTGCCGCCGACGGCGTGGGTCTGCGCGTCGGAGTTGCCCTTGTGCCAGGCGACGTCGTCGACCGGGCCGGGCGTTCCGCAGGCGAGCGTCCACTCCGCCTCGGTGGGCAGGCGGTAGCGCTGGCCGGTCTTCTTCGAGAGCCACTCGCAATAGCCCATCGCCGCGTACCAGCCGATGGAGTTGGCGGGATGCCGCTTGGTCTGTTCGGCCCCGTTCTCGAAGGCTTCCTTGGGGTCCTTGACGTCCGGCTGCGAGGGCCGCGTCACGCCGTCGGTCTTGGCTTCCTTGTAGCTCTCGTAGTAGAGGGAGAATTCCTCCCAGGTGACCTCGTGCTTGCCGATCCAGAACGCCGGCAGCTTCCCGCCTTTGACCTCGACGAGCTCGAACGACGCGGCCTTGCCCGGGATCTGGACCTTCTCGACGGCCTGCAGCACCAGCAGAAGCGCGAACGCCATGAAGCCTCCAAAGGGAACGCGAATTATAGCGGTCCAGGGGGTAGTACGCTACACCCCCACGGATGTTCTTAGCCCCCGGAGGGGCGTCATGACAACTTGAACGAGGTCCAGGAGACAGGGCTCCCCCCGGGGGCGGACGGGGGACGACGCTTCTTCCTGGACCTGGACCTGTTTCCTGGACCTGGGTTTAGAGCCCTTCGAAGAAGATGACGCGGTAGTCGGCGCCCTTGAAGCGGTGCTCGCGGGCGGCTCTGTAGCCGGGGCCGTCGTACCAGGCTTTCGCGGCCGCGATCGAGGGGAACTCGAGGAGCACCACGCCTTCGGACGGCGCCCCTTCGGGGCATTCCTGCTTGCCGTAGGCGGCGAGGACCTTGGCGGGGTGGCCGTTCAGCGTCGCTCCGGCCAGGCCCGAGTAGACCTCGATCTCCGCGGGCACCCGGGTCTTCTCTTTGATGAAAATCGCGTAGGCGGTCATGGGACCATCATCCAGAACTTTCAGCTCCGCCGCCACGTCTAAGTAGCCATGATCGTCGCCGCGCTCCTGCTCCTGTCCCCGGGCGAAATCCGGGTCGGCGAAAGCGTCGAATGGCTCGCGTACGATTCCGCCCTCATCCTGACCGGCGTAGTCATGGACGCGAAGAGCGTCGACGGCCCGCGCGGCGCCAAGTTCCTGAACGTGACGGTCAAGGTCACGGAATTCCTCAAGGGAAGCCGCGGCAAGACGTTCGCCTTCGTGGCCCAAGACCTGATCTGGGAGAGGATCCCGGCGCGCTGCCGCGAAGGCCGGGTGGAGACGCTGTTCTTCCTGGTCGACAGCCAGCGCTACGCGAAAGACTACGGCGGCGAGCTTCCTTCGCCATGGGTCCTGCGGACGATCGAGCAGGTCGTGATCTCCCTGGACGGCAGGCCCGAGATGGGGCTCTTCGACGCGAACTTCCGGGAGCACCGGACGAAGGACGAGATCCTCATGGCCGCCCGGCAAGCCGTCGAGGCGGCGCGGGACCGGGACACCAAGTCCTTGTCCGTCGAGGCACCCTGGGACTCCCCCGCGTGGAAGAAGCTCTACGCGGGAAGCTCGGTCTACCTGGTCGTTCCGCTGGACGCGGACACCGTGAAGAGGGCGAAGTCCTGGCTCCGCGATCCGAACGTCCGGCCGCGGATCGACGCCGTGCGCGTCCTGGAGCACTTCCGTTCCGACGAGCACATCGGCCTGCTCAAAGGCCTGCTGGCCGATGCCGGGTTCGAGACGAGCGGGAAGACCAGGATCTACCGGGTTCGGAAAGAGGCCTGGCGCGTCCTCGACGCTTGGAAGGTGGACGTCGAGAAGCCCGTCCTGGAAGAGCCCTAGGCCTTCGCCGGGACCTTGGCCGCGAGGTGCCCCTTCGCGTAGGCGAGCAGCGCCTCGTGCTGGCGGAAGAAGCCGTTCTCCTCGGCCAGGTACGGGGCCTTGAAGAAGCACGAGACGTGCTTCATCATCCCGCGCTCGCCCGAGCGGTGGGCGAATTCGGCGAAGCGGATCAGGTCGAGCACCAGCGGCGACGCGAGGGCCGAGTCGCAGCCCTGCCAGATGAACTGCAGGATCATCTTCGTCCCGAGGAAGCCCTGGTAGTGGATGAAGTCCCAGGCCGTCTTCCAGTCACCGAGCGAAGGCACGTAGTCGATCCGCACCCGCGAGTGCGTCTCGTCGTCCTTGAGGATGTCGCGCAGGCACGCGTCCTTGTCCTTGCACTTGGCTTCGTTCGCGTCCGGGGCGTCCAGGACCTTGCCGTCCCGGTTCCCCAGCATGTTGTAGCCTTCCCAGGACATCACCTTCAGGTTGCGCGCGACGAACATCGGCGCGAGCGTCGTCTTCATCAGCGTCTCGCCCGTCTTGCCGTCGCGCCCGCAGTGCGGCACGCCGTGGCGCTTCGCCAGCTCGTCCATCGCGGGGAACGAGGCGCCGATGCACGTGGTGAAGTTCACGTAGGGGAAGCCGCTCTCGACGGCCGCCAGCGCGTACAGCACGCTCGCCGGGAAGAGGTCGCGGCGGTCCGCGTCCAGCAGCGCCAGGAAGCTCTCCACGTAGTGGAACTCGCGCGGCGGCTGGAAGTGCGGCTCGGCGGACGTCAGCTGCACCACGACCACGTCGTCCAGGCCGTGGCGGTCGCGGAACTCGACGACGTCCTTCTTGATGAGGTCGACCATCTGGCGCAGGGTGCGCTTCTGTTCGACCGCCTCCGGCGCGATGGAAGCGACGCCCTTGCCGCTGTTGAGCGTGATGCCGGGGCGCAGGTTCTTCGAGTGCTCGGCGAGGGCGGGGCGGACGGCGTCGAGGATCGCCGGCGTGAGCACGCCGTTGTCCCGGCCGAACTCCTCCGCCGCCTTCACCCAGTCGACGGGCCGGATCTCGTGCCCGCCGAAGACGATCCGGTCGAACGAGGCGAGGTTCAGGCTCTTGAAGTCGGAAAGCTCGCTGACCAGGCCGGACGTGCCGACCGCGCCCACGCGGATCGCTTCCGCGCCGGCCACCGCGCACGTGGCGACGCCGCCGCACGCGCCGACGATCCAGACCCCCAGCTTGCGTTCCATCACTCAGCCCCCAGCCGTTTTTCCAAATCCAGACAGGTTACTTAATATACCTGAAAAGGACGTCGCAGGTTGTGAGGACGTAGCTCGTCACCAGCACCGGGTCGCCCTCGTACCAGCCCGGGTTCTCGTTCTTCCACATCTTGGACTCCTGGACGACCTTGAGCAGCCGCTCGGACATCTCCACCGGCCAGTCGTGCTTCTTGCCGTCGAAGGTCTCCAGCGGGCGCTCCCCGTAGGCGTCCAGCGCGCGCGCCATCACCATGTAGTAGTGATAGAGCCCCCGCAGCTGGTGGCGCTGCACGGCGTCGAACGCGAAGCCCGGGTGCGCCTCCAGGGAGTAGTTCTTGCGCACCCAGTCCATCGCCGCCGTCACCTCGGGCGAGTCCTTCTTCAGGCCCGCGTAGAGGTAGGTCTTGAGGCCGTCGTAGGTCATCGCGCCGTAGCTCACGATGACGTCCTTGTCCGCGATCTTCTTCACGCCCGCCTTCTGCATCGCCGGATCCGCGAAGGGGCCGTAGTAGAGGCCGCCGTCGTTGCCGACGCCCATCCCCTTGGCCTTCAGCGCCGCCATGAACTCGGGATCCTTGTTCACCTCGGTCGAGTTCTGGCAGCGGCGGCAGAACTCCACGACCAGCTTCCAGAACTCGTCGTCCTTCGGCAGGCCCGAGCGCTCCAGCGCCTCCGCCGTGAAGCCGGTCGTCGACATGTTCGCGACGCCCTTCTTCGTCGTCGGCTTGCCGTCCTTCCCGATCGTCGGGGAGTCGTCGCCGTACCCGCTGCCGCCCCGGTTGATGCCTTCCTTCATCTGGTTGTTCTTCAGGTAAGCCTGGGCGCCGCGGACGGCGTCGGAGACCTTCGACGTCCGCTCGGCCGACGAGAACGCCATCAGCGCGATGGCCGTCGCGTAGGTCTTCAGGAAGCCGCCGGTCGGGCCTTCCCCGACCGAGCCGTCGGCGTTGACCTTCGAGAGGAGGTAATCGACGCCCTTCGCGACCGCCCCCTTGTACTTGTCCTTCAGCTCGGCCGGCGCGTTGGCGAGGCCGGTGACGATCAGCCCGGTGTAGGACGGGCTGGGCGAGGCCTGGCCGCCCTGCTCCATCTTCCAGAAGCCGGAGGCGTCCTGCTGGGTCACCAGCCAGTCGGCGGCGGCGCCCCAGGTCTGGACGAGCCTCGCGCGAAGCTCCTCGGGAGCCTCGGCGGCGAGCAGCGACAGCGCGAGCACGAGCGTGTTCATGGCGTTCCTCTAAAGTATTTCACGACCACGATATCGTAGCGGGGATCCCAATCGCTTCGATCCAGAACCGAGGCGCGGACGGCGGTCGGAAGGCCGTCGACGTCCCTCGCCTTCCCCTCGAGCAGCCGGCGGAGCTTCGCGTCCGCCGCGACCGGCGCCGGCGCGCGCACCGTCCGTCCGGCGCGCCCGATCTCGGCGCCCACGCCCTGGGCCGCCGCGCCCAGCGCTTCCTCGAGCCGGCGCGCCTCGGCGCCCCCGGGCCCGTCGGAGGCGGCTTTCTCCGCCAGCGCGGCGCGCAGCCCCTCGATCCGCGCGAGGGCTTCCTCCGCGCGGCCGTCGCGCAGCGCCTCGGCGACTTCCTTGAACTCGGGCGTCAGGCCTTCCAGCTTCGCCGCCTCGGCGTTCAGGTAGGCCTCCAGCCGCCGCGCGTCGGCGTCGCCGCGGGTTTCGAGGCCGGGGGCGGCGGAGAGCGCGAGGACGACGAGGAGGCTGCCGGCGAGCATCTTCGCCTCGCGCGGGGCGCGCCAGGCCGGAACCTTCGCGGCGGCCAGCGCGGCGGCGGCGTCGGCGGCCTGGACGTCCTTCATGGGCCCGGAGCCCTCGAGGGCCGTCGAGAGCCGCTCCTCGAGGCGGAGCTGGCGGTCGAGCTCGATCGCGCAGTCGCGGCGCGAGAAGCGCCGCAGGAGTTCCTTCGCGGCGAGCCCGGCGCCGGCGGCCGCCAGCGCGCCGAGCGCGAGGCCGGCGCCGAGGGGCAGGCCGGCCACGCGGGACAGCAGGAGGGCCGCGCCGGCCGCGAGGGAGACCCAGAACGTCCCCCGGACCGCGACCTCCGCGGCGCGCAGCGCGCGGAGGCGGCGGCGATGGACGTCCAGGGCGGCGGCCAGCGGATCCACGCTACTTCTGCTTCTTGTCCCGGTCGTCCTCGTGGAAGTCCTTCGCCTCGGCGGCGATGGACTTCTCGAGCGCGGCGATGTCCTTGAGCTCCACCTCGGCCGGGGTGCGGAAGATCACCCGGACCGGCGTGCCGGGCTTGGGGAGGACCATGTAGTTCGCGGCGAAGAGGGTGTCGTCGACGGCCTCCTCCAGCGGATTGTCCAGGAGCGCGGAGCGGTCGCGGAAGGTGGTCACGTAGGACTGCGTGTTGGCGGCGGCGAGGATCTTGTGCTTCTTGTCGCCCTTGGGGCTCAGGGGGTCGGGCACCTCGGCCCAGTGCGCGACGTAGGTCCAGCCGACGCGGGGCATGGGGGCGTTGCGGCGGACGCTGACGACGAGGTCCTCGGAGCGGTGCGTGACCGTGCTGCCGTCGGGCGCGGTCCACTGGATCAGGATGATGACCCGCGATCCCTGCCCGGCTTCGCTGAGGTCGCCCTTCGTGGGAAGCCGGCCGCGGCGGAACCCGGCGGACGTCAGCGCGAGGTCGAGCGATTGGACGTCGCACTCCAGCCGCAGCACGGTCTCATGCTCCTTGCCGCCGGCGCCGCAGCCGAAAAGCTCGACCATGCCCTTGGTCACCAGGACGATCCCGGGGACGGCGACGCCCGTCATCCGGCGGCCCGCCGCGTCCTTGCGGTCGAAGATGAAGCCGCCGCCGTTGGGCAGCGCCGCCACGAAGCCCGGCCGCGTCTCGACCTTCTCGTCGATCAGCAGCACCGGCTCCTCGACCGGCCGCACCTTGAGCCGGGGATTCTCCTTGTTCGCCAGCTCAGGATCCGCGTCCTGGACGCAGAGCAGCCCGATCAGGATCGCAATCATCTCGCCTCCAATATCCGCTGGCTCTACCTTCGCAAGTGGAGTGCCAGGGTCATTTGCGTATGTATTTGACGCGCAACATGTTGAGATCGTTTGAAAGAGGGCTCTGAGCGAATTGTATATTTTCTATACAGGGAATGAAACTAAAACAGGCGGCCCGCCGGTAGGGGATACCGACGGGCCGCCCAGGAACAGGGGGAGAATGGAGGTGTCAGGATCTCAAGGCTTCTTCCAGGCGCCGGCTCTCCAGCTCCAGCGCCTCGCGCCGCCGCTCCAGCTCGCCTTCGTTCGCGCCCAGGCACTCCGCCGCCGCCGCCCCGATCTCGATCAGGCCGGCCACGCCCGCCAGCACGTCCATCAGCCCGTCCCCGGCCGCCCGCTTCAGGTGGTCGAACGATCTCCAGAATCCCGCCTCGGCCCGCGCCCAGCGCCCGCCGTCGCTCTTCACCGCGAGGGCATGGACGTCCTCCGCGAGGCCGTTCAGGGCGTCGAGAATCACCAGGTCCCGCTCCCGCTCCGCCAGCGCGATCAGCGCCGCGCAGCGCTCCGGCAGGCTGTCGAGCGTGAACGGCCGCCCGTCCATCCCCGACAGCATCGGGCATTCCTTCGCGAGGGCGTGCTCGACGTCCCCCGCCAGCGCCGCGAGCGCCGCCCCCGCCGCCGGGAGCTCGCTCGCCTCGCCCGACGCCCGCCACGCCGCGAGCCGCCGCTTCGCGCGCTCGCCTTTCAGGTTCAGCGCCTGGAGCCCCTCGGCCGCCGCGGTGATCCGCTTCATGCCGGCGACGGCCCACGCGACGACCGACGCCGCCGAGCCCGCGCGCACCGTCGCCTCGAAGACCTTCCCGTCGCGGTTCGCCTTCAGCTCGACCGGCCCCGGCCGCTCGAAGGTCTCCACGTGCGCGCCGTCGAGCGTCCGCGTCAGCACGTCGTCGGAGAGCCCGCTCAGCAGCCGGCCGTCCTCGAGCCGGTTCACCCGCCGCCGGAACTCCACCGTCCCCTTCCCCGTCACCTTCACCTCGGACCCGCGGACGTCGACCGTCCACCCCTGCGCCAACAGCGCCAGCATCGTCGTCATGGCCGCTCCTCACTCACGCCGCCGTTCAGCTCGCGCACGCCGTGCAGCGTGATCACGGTCGTCGCGCTTTCCACACGCGTGACCCGCAGCGTCGCGGCGTCCAGCCGCGCCCGCAGGTTTCCGATCGCCACCCGGATCCCGTCGTCGACCGCCATCGAGGGCCCCTCCTTCAGCGCCGGGCCGGGCTCCTCG
This sequence comes from Planctomycetota bacterium, assembly GCA_036383955.1. GTDB lineage: Bacteria > Planctomycetota > MHYJ01 > MHYJ01 > JACPRB01 > JACQFK01. Next base: position 16,316 of record DASVNH010000114.1, read on the forward strand.
AGGACCCTCACGTCGTAGCGTTTCCGCAGCTCGCTCCACGGGAGGCGGAGGACGTCGAGCATCGCCGGATCGACGGCCGGCCCCCGCCACTCGCCGCGCGCGAGCGTGCCGGCGGCGGCCTCCGCGCGGTCGCCCGCGGCGCGCTCGATCCGCGCCTTCGCGCTGAACGGGCGGGCCGCCGCGTCGGCCTTCTCGAGGACGTCGCCCGGCAGCTGAAGCGGCGCGACCCAGCTCAGGATCTTCGTCGGCGGCTCGAAGTAGACCGTCACGTCGTCGAGCCAGCCGCCGGCCTGGAACGTCGCCGTCCAGCGCTTGTCTTCCAGGGCGACGGAGACGTTCTCGCCGGTCCACGCGACGGCCAGCGGGCGCTCGATCTCGAGCTCCCCCGACGTGAAGCGGCCGCCGTCGTGAAAGCGGCCGCGGCTCCAGAGCGCGTGGACGTTCCGCGGGCTCGCCGAGAGCCAGACGTAGAGCTCGTCGATCGTCGCGTCGGCGCAGAAGTTGCCGGGGAACAGGCCGTCGGGAAACAGCGTCGAGAGCTCCCCGCCGATCCGCAGGAGGTTCTTCACCTTGCGGCCGTCGATCTCCTTCGAATGCAGGCTCCACCACGGCGTGTTCTCGAACGGGCGCCCTTCGTCGCCGGCGAAGCGGTGGAGGACCGTCTCGCTGCCCGGCAGCACGCGGCCGTTCACGTAGATCCGCGCGGCGTCGGGCGGAAGCCCGCGGCGCCGCGGGATCTTCCAGGTCACCGCCACGTGCGTCCAGGCGTGGGCGCGGAAGTGCTCGGGGCCCAGGACCGGCGTGAACGCGAACGCGTGCGCGGAGGCCGGCCCGAGCGCCGGATCGAACTCGGCGTTGTAGCCCGTGCGGGGCGAAAAGCCGAAGCCGAACGCCAGCGCCCCCGGCCGCAGCGCCCCGCTCCCGTAGGCCGGGAACGTCTCGCCCTCGCCCGACGGCAGCACGTGCAGCGCGAACGGCGACGGATTCATGAAGTCCGGCGCCGTGGCGTGGTAGCGGCCCGCCGAGATCAGCGTCCGCCGCTTGCCCGTCGCCCGCGGATCGAACGCCGGCTTGATCCAGAACGCGATCGTCCCCTCGTTGATGTTGAAGCTCTCGTTCTCCTCGATCCAGTAGCCGAAGGCCGCCCCGCGCTCGGCGTAAGCCCCGTCCACCCGCAGGTCCGACGGCGCCTCGTCGACCGCCGCCGGCGGCGCCCCCCGCCAGGAGCGCGCGATCCGGCGCCCGCCGACCGGGCCGTAGGGGCCGGGACGCTTTTCCCCGACGTCCTCCCAGTTCTTCGCCAGCGAGCAGCGCCGCGCCGTCGCCGCCTGCCACGCGCCCATCGGCAGCCGGACCAGGTCGCCCCAGGCCGCGTGGTGGTGGGCCACGTGATCCCACTCGAAGTGCGCGTGCAGCCCCGATCCCAGGTGCGGCCCGCCGCGCGGGGAGGTCGTCGCCCCCGGGCAGTACTTCTCCTCCGACAGCGTCGAGCGCAGCTCCCCGGCGGGCTTGCGCTCGTCGCCCGACAGGTTCGAGCCGATCGTGGCCGGACGCAGCCAGCCCTCGTACTCGTTCTCCGCGGCCGCCGGGCCGTTCGAGACCTCGGGGCCCGACTCGACGGCGGCGTTGGTGTTCGTCTCGACGTCCCCCGTCCGCGGTCCGGACGCGCCCGTCGAGAAATGCTTCTGGTGGGTGTGGCGGAGGGCGTCGAAGGTCTTCACGACGACCTCCGCCCGCGCGACGGCCCCGTCGACGCGGCCGACCGCCTCGATCTCGAAGACTCCCATGGGCCCGAAGCAGAGCTCGGTGGAGCTCACGGTCAGGTCGGTCTTGTCGACGTGCGTGAAGAGCGGCGCGTCGGGATTGATCTCGTTGAGGTGGAGGTTGGGGTTGAAGTTGGCCTTGAGGACGTCGGCCATCGCGCGGGAGGCGACGGCCAGCTGCGCTTCGGAGGGCACGCGGCGGCCGTTCGCGTCCCAGTCCCAGAAATAGTCCGTCCGCGTTTCGCGCAGCGGGAGGCCGTCGCAGAAGGCGTTGAACTCGCCCCAGCTCCGGAAGGGCCGCTTCGCGAGGATCGCGTCGGCGACTTTTTCGGCGGGGATCGGCGCGGTGCGGTAGAGCAGCCCGGCCTCGTCGCCCTCGTGGCCCCGGCCGTCGTAGGTGTAGAAGACCGGCCAGCCGTACGCGCCGCCGGGGCTGCCGCAGGCGCCGGGGCCGTCGGCTTTGAGCCCGCGGCGCCGCTCGACGAGGAACACGCCTTCGAGGCCGCTGAGCAGGGCGACGAGGACTTCGCGCGGGGCCGCGTTGACGTTGACGGGGGCGCGGGCGACGATCTCGACGTAGCGGGGATTGAGGGAGTCGAGGCCCCAGACGGCGTTGTGGGTCGGCGAGGGATCGGCCGGATCGAAGATCCGGAGCGGTCCGCCGACGAGCTCGCCCTTCGCGTTGCGCTGATGCCCGAACCGGTAGACCGGCCCGCTCGCCGAAACGGGCCGGTCATACCGGACGGGACTTGAATGAGCCCCGCCCGTCTCCTCGGAGAAGGGCACGGGGTTGGCGACGTCGGGATCGCTCCACGCGCGGACGGCGACGAACGGGCGGACCCGCTCGATCTCCTCGCGCTCCAGCGGAAGGTCGTGGACGCTCGGGTAGCCGGCGGGCGGCCGGGACGGGATCACTCGGTCGCCGAGCCGCGGCACGCGGACCTGGTCGCCGAGCGCGTTGAGGACGCGCTGGAGGGTCCGGCTGACGGCATGGTCGTTGGACCAGGCGACGCCGTCGTTCAGGTGGATCTTGGCGTGGGCGTCGGTGATCCGGATCTCGACCGTGCCGTCGCCGAGCTTCTCGGGACCGCCCTCGCAGGCGCCTTCGGGATGGCCGCAGGGCTTCCACGCGCGGCCGTCGAAGAGCACCCCGGTGCCCGCGAGCGCGCGCAGGCGGTCGATCGCCGTCTCCACCCCCGACGACGCGAGCAGCCGCGCCCGCGCGCTGTCGAGATAGTTCCGGGCGATCCGCCGGTCGGTGCCGACGGAGGTCGCGAACGTCACCGCCAGCAAGGCCAGCAAGGCCAGGCTCGCCAGCACCACCACCAGGGCCGCCCCGCGCGTCTTCATGCCTTTTCGCCTCCGCCCCTAGTGGCGAAAAAGGCGAAAAAGTCGTCGAAAAATCTGGCGTGTTTTTGAAAAAAGTCGGGGGGATGGAAGAAAAGCGAAGGGGGCGCGGAGCCTGGCGGCCCCGCGCCCCCTCGAAGCCTTTACTTGACCTTGTTCTCGGATTCCTCGGACGAGCGCTGACCGCTGGCGTCGCTCTTGGAATCCATGGCCACGAGGGCGAGCGTCTCGCTCTTCGCGGTGAGCGAGTACGTCGTGTTCGCGGAGATCTTGATGATGTCGCCGTCGGAAGCGGTCTGGCCCTGGCCCGGGGCTTCGGCGCGGCCGGGCTGATCCTGGCCCCGGCCCGCCGCGGACGACTGGCTGATCTCCAAGCTGCCGGAGTGGACGTGGATCACCTTGTCGGCGGCGGTCGTGTGCGCGGGCACCTTCGTACCGGCGGGGAACTTCACGAGATAGATCGCCCCGCCGCCCTTGCTCTCGCAGACCAGGGCCTTCATCACGCCCTGGGGCATCTTGTCGGCCTGCTTCCACTCGGCCTGCGAAGGCTTCATGACCACGATCCCCTGGCCTTCCTTCTGACCCTTCCCGCGCTGGCCCTTGTCTTCCTGCTGGGTAGCCCAGGCGCCGCACGCGAGCGCGCACACGGTGACGACGATGACGAATGCCTTCATGGGATATCCTCCAAATCTGACCACCAAGTCCAGCCCGAACAAGCCGGTCCCAGCGGAACCCGCGTGCCGTTAAACGTTATGCGCGCCTGTCCTTCCGCCACGCTTCTCGGGGGGTTCTCGCCCCGGTCCCGGGAATAGGCCCTATACTCATTGATCGTGGGCCAGGCGATCGTCTATTGCTTCAAGTGCCAGCGGCGCATCCTCGCGCAGGAGTTCGAGAAGGGCGCCGCCTACCAGGTCGGCAGCCACGTCACCTGCTCCGACTGCGCCGCGCGGCTCCTCGAGACGCTGCCGCCCGGGGAAAAAGAGCAGCTCCGGGCCCAGATGGCGAGGCCCCCGAGCGGAAGCCGGCCCGCGACGGGGCCGCCCCCGTCGTCGACGCGCATCCGGGCGCAGAAGGACCGCCGCAAGACCACGGATCACATCCCCATCCTCCGCCTGCCCGCCGCCGGAGGCGGCGCCTCCTACGCGATCGTCGGCGGCGTGATCGCGGGCGTCATCCTCCTGATCCTCATCGTCGCCGTCCTCGCGGGCGGCTCGAAGCCCCCCGCCCCGGCTCCGACGCCGCCGCGGCCCCGGACGTCCGACGACGCGCCCCGCCTTGACGCCGCCCAGGCCGCCTTGCGGAAAGCGCGGCAGTTCGCGCGCGAGAATCCCCGCGACTTCCCCGGCCTGCTCCGCGTGTACGGGGAGGCCGTCGACGCCGCCGAAGGCACCCCGCTCTTCGAGGAAGCCCGGCGCGAGATGGGCGAGCTCACCCTCCGCCGCAAGGAGGCCGTCACCGCCGAGCTCGCCGACCTCGACGCCCGCCTGCGCCCGCTGCTGGCCGCTGAGGAGTTCAAGGCGGCCGAGATCCTGCTCGAGGAGGCCCAGAAGCGCCGCGAGGGCCCCGACTGGACGCCGGCCGTCGACGCCAAGCTCCGCCAGGTCCGGGAAGCGGCCGCCAAGCTCTTCGCGACGCTGAAGGCGGGGGCCGTCGACGCCCCCTCGCGCCAGGCGCTCCGGGACCGGCTCCGCAAGTGGGGCCTTCCCGAGTTCTCCATCGAGCCGGAGGCGCCCGTCGAGGAGCGGCCCTGGAGGTCGCTCCTGGCCAAAGGCCTCGGCTCGCTCCGCGGCCAGGGCTACGGCGGCTGGCGCTTCGAGGACGGCGTGCTGGTCAAGACGGAGAAGGACGACGCCGGGCAGGTCAACGAAGAGATCGGGGACGGCGAGATCCGCGTCCGCTTCGAGTGCGAGAACGCGCACCGGGTCCGGTTCACCCTCCGGCAGGGCGGTCCGGACGAGGCGTTCGAGGCGTCCCACGAGCAGCTCGCCCCCGGCCCCCACGAGATCGCCTTCCTCTGCAAGGGCGACGCGATCACGGCGACGTTCGACGGCCGCCCCCTGGCCGTCAAGCAAGGCAAGGCCCGCCGCGGGCTCCTGCAGTTCAACACCGCGCCGCCCACGTCCCGCCTGCGGATCCTCGCCCTCGACTTCCGCCCCCTGCCCCCTTAGTAAAGCTAATTTATTTAGCTCTTTAAGAATCTCGCGGCACGCTCCGGGCGTTGAGTTTCGGGTGATGAGGGTTGGAGCCATGACGCAGCTGTCCCGCCGGTCCGTGCTCCGCGGCGCGGGCGCCGCCCTGGCGCTCCCCTTCCTCGAAACCATGGCCTCCGCGTCGCCCCGGCGCGGCGTCCCCCGCCGCATGGTCGCCATCGAGACCAACATGGGCATCCTGCCCCAGTACTTCTTCCCGGAGAAGGCGGGGGCCGACTACGCCTCGACGCCCTACCTCGACAAGCTCGCGGCCCACCGCGCGAAGACGACCGTGTTCTCCGGCGTGAGCCTCCCCGGCGTCACCGGCGCCCACGCCGCCGAGAAGTGCTTCCTCACCGGCACGCCCCATCCCGAGCGCGGCGGCTTCCGCAACTGGATCTCCCTCGACCAGTTCGCCGCCGAGCGCGTCGGCAACGAGACCCGCTACCCCTCCCTCGTCCTCGCCATGACCAGCGAAGGCGGCCAGACCCTCTCCTTCACCCGCAGCGGCGCCGCCATCAGCGCCGAGCGCAGCCCCAAGAAGCTCTTCCAGAAGCTCTTCGTCCAGGGCAAGCCGGAGGAGGTCGAAGCCGCCGCCGAGCAGCTGCGCCAGGGGCGGAGCATGCTCGACTTCCTCGGCGCCCAGTCCCGCCGCCTCGACGCCGCCGTCTCCGAGGCCGACCGCAAGCGCCTCGACGAGTACCGCGACTCCGTCCGCGAGCTCGAGAAGCGCCTCCAGAGCGCCGAGGCCTGGGAGTACAAGCCCAAGCCGAAGGTCGGCGCCGCCGTGCCGACGGACGTCGACGACGGCCGCGAATTCGTGAAGAAGACCCGGCTGATGTTCGACGTCATCAAGCTCGCCCTCGAGACCGACTCGACGCGCCTGGTCTCGCTGTTCATCGACACGACCGTGATCCACAACATCACCCACCACGGCAACCGCCCCGAGGTCCTCGCCGAGCTGCGCGGCCACGAGGAAGGGCAGTTCGCCGCCCTCAACGACTTCCTCACGGCGCTCGAGGGCGTCAAGGAGGAAGGCCAGTCGCTGCTCGACCGCACGATGGTCCTCTACGGCACCTGCATGGGCAGCGCCAACTCCCACTCGAACGTCAACCTCCCCGTGCTGCTCGCCGGCGGCGGCTTCAAGCACGGCCAGCATCTCGCCTTCGACGTGAAGAACAACTACCCGCTGACCAACCTCTACGTCTCGATGCTCCAGCGCCTGGGCATCGAGGCCTCCTCGTTCTCCACGTCGACCGGCACGATGAAAGGCCTCGAGCTCGCATGATCGCGCTGCTCCTCGCGCTGCAGGCCGGGCCCTTCCTCGAGAAGCACTGCGTCGACTGCCACGACGCGGACGCGAAGAAGGGCAATCTCGATCTCAGGGCCCTCAAGCCCGACGACTTCCACCGCTGGGTCAAGGTCTACGACCGCGTCGTCTCCGGCGAGATGCCCCCCAAGAAAAAAGCCCAGCCGCCCCCCGCGGAAACGAAAGCCTTCGCCGCCGCGCTCCGGACGTCGCTCCTCGACGCCGAGCGCAAGAAGCTCGACGTCCAGGGCCGCACCCCGCTGCGCCGCCTCACCCGGAGCGAGTACGAGAACACGGTGCGCGACCTCCTGAGCCTCGACCGCGTCATCCTCCAGGACAACCTGCCGTCCGACGGGATGTCGCACGGCTTCGACAAGAGCGCCGACGCCCTCGATCTCTCGCACGTGAACCTGGCGAAGTACGTCGAGGCGGCCGACGCGGCGCTCGACACGGCGATCGCGACGCGGCCCCAGGCGCCCGTCGTCCTCAAGCAGCGCATCTACCTCGCGAAGCACGTCGGGCACATCCTCGGCAACGGCGACGCCGTCCTGCTCAAGGACGGGAAGATCGACCCCGACTATCCGCCCGCCGGCGAGCAGGGGCATCTCGACCAGGGCGCCCATGAGCGCATGGGCTCTTATCGGGAAAAGACCGTGGGCGTCTTCCGCCACGAGGACGAGTCGTTCAAGCCCTACTTCCTCGACTTCGCCGCGCTCTATCCCGGCCGCTACCGGCTCAAGGCCTCGTTCTGGAGCTTCCACTGGGACAAGGGGACGATCCTCCCGTCGCGCGGCACGGAAGTCGCCCGGCTCTCCATCGTGCACATGCAGGACGACGGCCGCGGCGGCGGGCACCCGAGCACCGTGCTGGGCTACTACGACGCGCCGTCGATGACGCCCCAGGTCCACGACGTCGAGATCTGGCTCAACTTCAAGGACGCGATCGGCTTCAACACGGCGTCCCTCGCGCCCGTCGCCAACTACAGCCGCAAGGGCCGCGCGATGGCCTTCACCGGGCCCGCCATCGCGGTGGACTGGCTGGACGTCGAAGGCCCCCTGTACGACCGCTGGCCGCCGCCCGGCCACCAGGCGCTCTTCGGCGACCTCCCCTTCGCCGAGCTCAAGCCCGGCCCCGGCGTCCCCCGGCGCAAGGCCCTCCGCCAGGAGGTCGTGCACGTCACCAACCGGCCCGATCCCGCTCCCGGGATCTGGAGCGTCGCCAGCGCCCTGCCCCTCGCCGACGCCGACCGCCTCCTCGCCGCCTTCCTGCCCCGGGCCTTCCGGCGGCCCGTGCCGGAGGACGTCCGCAAGTCCTACGTCGCCCGTGTCGACGAGCGCCTCAAGGCCGGCGACTGCTTCGAGCTCGCGATGCGCTCGGCCTACCGCGCCGCGCTCTGCGCGCCCGACTTCCTCTACCACGTCGAGCCGGCGGGCAAGCTCGACGGCCCCGCGCTCGCGAACCGCCTGTCCTACTTCCTCTGGAACTCGATGCCCGACAAGGAGCTCGCCGAGGCCAAGACCCTCGACGGCCAGGTCGAGCGCCTGCTGAAGGACCCGAAGTCGAACCGCTTCATCGAGAACTTCCTGGGCCAGTGGCTCAAGCTGCGTTCGATCGCCGCGAACGACCCCGACAACAAGCTCTACCCCGAGTTCAGCAACTACCTGCAGGACTCGATGATCGCGGAGACCCGCGCCTTCCTCCGCGAGATGATCGACCAGAACCTCGGCGCGAGCTACGTGGCGAAGTCGGACTTCGCCATGCTCAACGAGAAGCTGGCCGTCCACTACGGCATCCCCGGCGTGAAGGGCTCCGCGATCCGCCGCGTGCCGCTGCCGCCCGGCTGCCCGCGCGGCGCCTTCCTGACCCAGGCCTCCGTCCTGAAGATCACCGCGAACGGGACCACGACCTCCCCCGTGCCCCGCGGCGCGTTCGTGATGGCCCGCCTGCTGGGACGCGAGCCCGAGCCGCCGCCGGCCGACGTCCCCGCGGTGGAGCCCGACGTCCGCGGCACCACCACGATCCGGGAGCAGCTCGAGAAGCACCGGTCGAACCCGGGCTGCGCCGCCTGCCACCAGTCGATCGACCCGCCGGGCTTCGCGCTGGAGGTCTTCGACGTCATCGGCGGCCAGCGCGACCGCTACCGCTCGATCGGCACCGGCGACCCCGCCCCGCGCGGCGCGATCGACCCCTTCATCGGCATCCCCTTCAAGCTCGGCCCCAAGGTCGACCCGTCGGGCACGACGCCGGACGGCCGGGACTTCGCGGGCATCGCCGAGTTCCAGGCCCTGCTGACGGCCGACGCGGCGCGGCTCCTGAAGAACCTCGCCGAGCAACTCGCCCGCTACGCGATCGGGCGGGACGTCGCCTTCAGCGACCGCGACGAGATCGACGGCATCGTCCAGCGCGCGCACAAGAAGGGCGGGGGCTTGCGCACCCTGATCCACGAGCTGGTCCAAAGCAACCTGTTCAGGACGCATTGATGCTCTGCCTGCTGCTTGCCCTGAGCGGAGTCGAAGGGTTTACCCACCGGGTAACGGGCCTCTTCTCCAAGGAGCGGGAAGCGGACCTGCGCGAGGCGGTCAAAAAGATTCCGGACCTCGAGCTGAAGTCGATCGACTTCGACCGCGCCGAAGCGACGTTCGAATACGACCCGGCGAAGTTCTTCAAGGGCGTGAAGGAAAAGGACCAGGTCGAGCGCTTCAACAACCTGCTGCGCCAGGCGTCGTCGCATACGTTCGGGATCCGCGCGAACGGCGACGTGGCCTGGGACAAGCTGACGCTCGTCGAGATCCCGGTCGCCGGCCTGGACTGCCGCGCCTGCGAGCTCTCGGCCTACGAGGTCATCTACAAGATCGAGGGCGTGGAGCAGGCCACCGCCAGCTTCAAGGCCGGCCGCGTGACCGCCCGCGTCGACCCCGCCAAGACCTCCCGCGACGCCCTCATCGAGGCGCTCAAGAAGCGCCAGGTCGCGATCAAGGCCCCCTGAGCCTCCTCAGGCGCCATGAACTTCTTGGCAGTCGGACTCCCGTTCGCGAGGATAGGGCTCTATGAAAGGCGGAACCAAGAAGGTCCTGTCGCCCGCTCAGCGGGAAGAGCTGCTCGACGCGCTGAAAGCCCGCTTTGAGAAGCACAAGAACCGCCACGAAGGCCTGGATTGGCTGAAGGTGCGGGCCAGGCTGGACGCCGACGCCGAGAAACTCTGGTCGCTGAACGAAATGGAGAACACCGGCGGCGAACCGGATGTCGTCGGCCACGACAAGAAGACGGGGGAATACGTCTTCTTCGATTGCTCGCCGGAAACTCCCAAAGGCCGCGCCGGCGGCTGCTACGACCGTGAAGGGCTGGAGTCCAGGAAGGAACACCGGCCGAAAAGCAACGCGATCGATACGGCGGCGGCCATGGGGATCGAGCTGCTGACGGAAGAGCAGTATCGGGAGCTGCAGAAGCTTGGAGAGTTCGACACCAAGACGTCGAGCTGGGTGAACACTCCCGCCGAGATCCGGAAGCTCGGCGGCGCCCTCTTCTGCGATCGCCGCTACGGCCAGGTCTTCGTGTATCACAACGGCGCGCAGTCGTACTACGGCGCCCGGGCGTTCCGCGGCTCGCTACGGGTCTGAGCCGGGCGGAGGGGCGAGCTTGAAGCTCGCCGCGCAGGTCGGACGGGAGACCTCGCAGCCCAGCTCCCGCAGCCAGCCGGCCAGCGTCGTGTTGCAGTTGGCGAAGCAGCAGTAGGACCCGTCGTCCGGCACGAACGTCAGCCCCACCACCGGATTGTAGACCGGGGCCTCGGTCCGCGCGGCGTAGCGCCGGTTCAGGCGGTCGAGCAGCCCCTCCGCCTCCGCCCGCCCGACCGTGAACACCAGGATCTCCTCGGCCGGCACGGCCGGCGGGAACGCCAGGGCGCGGCGGCCCAGCGCGCCTTGCGTCGGCCAGCAGAGCGCCGGGAACACCCGGTACCACGCGTCGTTGTTCAGGGCGAACCATTCCCATTCGCCGTAGGCGTACTCGGTCGACGTCCCGTTCGGCCCCGGCAGCGCCAGGTTCGCGTGATAGCCGTAGTCGATCAGCGCGACCGACACGGGATCCTTCGGATCGGCGGGAGGCCGGATCGTCGTGACGCAGCCCGTCGCGCTTCCCAGCGCGGCGAGGAGCAGCGCCCAGCGAGGCATCGCCTGAGTATAGCTCCGCGGAAATACCCGCTTGGCATCGACCCCCGGAACTTCCTAAAATGAAAGGGTCGTTGGTGGTCTCTGATGTATCCGATTCCGCCCTCCCCTTCGGCCGTCATCGCCGTCGACCCGGCCGGCACCGTCGTCGGATGGAGCCCGGCCGCCGAGAAGCTTTTCGGCCGCGCCGCCGCGGACGTCGTCGGCCGCGACGTAGGCGCCCTCCTTCCGTCCGATCCGCTGGCGCGGACCCTCGAACGCGTCCGCCGCCTCCAGAAGGCGGAGACGGTGGATGTCGACCTCCCCCGCGACGGCGACTCCTGGAAAGCCGCCCTGACCGTGACCCCCGCCTGGTGGGACGCCGAGGGCCGGGTCGCCGGCCTGTCCATCGCCGCGGAGGACGTCGACGCCCCCCTCCGGCGGGGCGACGCCCAGGCGACGGCGCGGCGGCTCGAGGGCGTGTTCGCGGGGGCGCTCGACGGCCTGCTCGTCGCGGACACGAGCGGGCGGATCGTGCTGGCCAACGACCGCGCGGCCCGCGTCTTCGGGGTTCCGAAGGAGGAGCTCCTGCGGCCCATGGCGGAGTACCCGGCCCGCTTCCGCCTGCGCGCGCCGGGCGACGACCGGCTCGCCGTCCCGCTGGGTTTCAGAGCGCTGGCCGGCGAAACCGTGGAACCGCTGGAGCGCGTGATCACCGCGGGCGACGGCGTGACGCGGCACCTCCGCACGGGCGCCGCGCCGCTGCGGGACGAGGACGGGCGGATCGAGGGCGCGGTCGTCATGATCTCCGACATGACCGCCGAGACGCGGGCGAAGGAGGCGCTGCGCGCGAGCGAGGAGCGGTACCGGGGCCTGATGGAGGGCCTCGACGCCATCGTGTGGGAGGCGGACGCGACCACCTGGGAATTCACGTACGTGAACCGCCGGGCCGAGAAGATCCTGGGGTATCCGGTCGAGCGCTGGCTCCAGGGCAAGGACTTCTGGATCCAGATCCTCCACGAGGAGGACCGCGAGGCGGCGGTGCGCTCCTGCACCGAGGCGGTCCGCGCCGGCCGGGACAACGACTTCGAGTACCGCGTCATCGCGGCCGACGGCCGCGTGGTGTGGATCCGCGACCTCGTCTACATCACGCCCGACGAGGCCGGCCGGCCGCTGCGCCTCCGCGGGATCATGTTCGACGTGACCGAGAGCCGGCGCGACCGCGAGGCGCTGAGGGAGTCGGAGAGCCGCGAGCGCGCCCGCGCCGCGGAGCTGCGGACGGTCCTGGAATCGACGCCCGCCATCGTCTTCATCGCCCACGACCCCGAAGCCCGGCGGATCACCGGAAACCGGGCGGCCAACCGGCTCCTGCGGATATCGGAAGGAGGAAACGTCTCGGTCACCGCCCCCCCGGGAGAGGCGCCCACCCACTTCCGGGTCTTCCACGAGGGCCGGGAGCTCGCCTTGGAGGAGTATCCGGTCCAGCGCGCCGCCCGCGGCGAGGACATCCGGAACTTCGAGGAGGAGATCGTCTTCAATGACGGCGCCCGGATCCGGCTCCTCGGCAACGCCGTCCCGATCCGGGACGCCGGCGGCGCGCCGCGCGGCGCCGTCGCCGCCTTCGTGGACATCACCGAGCGCGTCCGGGCGGAAGCCCGCGTCCACGAGCTCAACCAGACCCTCGAGGCCCGGGTCGAGGAGCGGACGCGCGAGCTGCGGCGGGCCGTCGACGACCTCAACGCCTTCGCCTATTCCGTCGCGCACGACCTGCGCGCGCCGCTGCGCGCCATGCTCGGATTCAGCGACTTCCTCGCGGAGGAGTACCGGAACCGGACCCTCGACGCCGACGGCCTCGGCTATCTGGAGCGCATCCGCCAGTCCGCGCGGCGGATGGACGACCTCATCCAGGGGCTGCTGGAGTACAGCCGGCTGGGGCGCGCGGAGCCGCGGCTGGAGGCGGTGGACCTGGACGTCGTCGTCGCCGACGCCCTGGCCCAGATGCGGGGCGAGATCGACAAGACCCAGGCCGAGGTGACGGTGCGGAGCCCCCTTCCGCGGGCGCGGGCCACCCGCCTGCCGCTGACCCAGGCGCTGACCAACCTGCTCTCGAACGCGCTCAAGTTCGTGACGGCCGGCGTCCGGCCCCGCGTCGAGATCCGCGCGGAGGACGCGAAGGACCGCGTGCGCCTGTCTGTAAAGGACAACGGCATCGGCGTCCCGGCCGAGCATCGCGAGCGCGTCTTCGGCGTGTTCGAGCGCCTCCATCCGCAGGCCGCCTATCCGGGGACCGGCATCGGCCTCGCGATCGTGCGGCGGGCGGTCGAGCGCATGGGCGGCCGGACGGGCGTCGACCCGGCGCCCGGCGGCGGCAGCGTCTTCTGGATCGACCTGCCGAAGGACGTCGAAGCGCGGTAGGATAGGCGCGTGGGCCACCCGGAATACGTCTCGCTCGCGAATCTCTACGCGATGGGCGCGATGGACGGCGCCGACCGCGCGCGCTTCGAAAAGCATCTGGCGGCATGCGCCGACTGCCGGACCGCCGTCCGCGAGCTCCGCGAGGCGTCGAGCGACCTGGCCCTGGCCCCGCCGGCGACGGCGGCGCCGCGCGCGAAGCCCCCTCGCCGCCCGTGGGCGCTGGCGGCCGTCGCGGCCGCGCTGATCCTGGCCGGCGTGGCTTTCATGACCCTGCGGTCGGCGGGGCGGACCTACGCCCTCGCGGGGGAAAGCGGCGCCTCGGGCCACGTCGCCTCGACGGGACGTCGCGGCCGCTTCGAAGCCCGCGCCCTGCCTCCGCTCGCGCCCGGCAAGGTCTGGCAGCTCTGGCACCTCGTGCCCGGCGCGCCGCCGACGGCCGCGGGCCGCTACGCGCCCGATCCGTCCGGCCGCGTCGCGGGCGGTTTTGAGCTGTCGACGCCCGCCGGCCCCGGACACGGCTTCGCCCTGACGATGGAGCCGGCGGGAGGCTCGAAGGACCCCAGCCCGCCCCGCTATCTGGAGCCGGCCGGCAAGTAGGCCCTTACATCCCTTCGAGCTTGCGGCGGATCAGTTCCGCGCGAACGATGTCGCGCTCGTCGGGCTCGAGGATGCGGCGCTCCAGCTTCTGGAGATGGCCGGGCTGGGTGAAGATGAACAGCTCGTTGAGCGTCTTCACCGGGATCCCGGTGATGATGTTCAGGTGGACGCCCAGGCGCAGGGCGCTGAGGAGCTCGGTGGCCTCCTCGCTGGTCATCCGCCGGGCGTTCTTCAGCACGCCGTAGCCGCGCCAGACCTTGTCTTCCAGGCGCTTGGGCTCGTCTTCCAGGAGCTTGTGGCGCCAGGCGCGCTCGAAGCGCAGGATCTCGGGGATCACCTTCTTCAGATCCGCGATCAGGTCGCGCTCCGCCTTGCCGAGCGTGACCTGATTGGAGACCTGGTAGAAGTCGCCGAGGGGCGACGTCCCCTCGCCGTAGAAGCCGCGCACGGTGTAGTTGAGGCGCTGCAGCGACTGGAGGACCTTGTCGATCTGCTTCGCCAGCGACACCGCCGGCAGGTGCATCATCACCGAGATGCGCAGGCCCGTGCCCGCGTTCGTCGGGCAGGCCGTCAGGTAGCCGAAGCGGGAGTCGAAGGCGAAATGCAGGGCGCCTTCCAGCGCCGTGTCCATCGCGTCGATCTCGTCGTAGGCCTCGTCCAGCTGCAGCCCCGAGCGGATCACCTGCATCCGCAGGTGGTCCTCCTCGTTCACCATGATCGAGATCGACTCGTCGGGCGCCACCGCGACGCCCCGGTCGCCCTCGCCCTGCGCGTGCTCCTTGCTGATCAGGTGCCGCTCGACCAGCAGCGTGCGCTCGACGGGGGAGAACTCGGGCAGCGGCCAGTACACCAGCGGCCGCGGCAGCTTCGTGTCCTCGAGGCGGGTCCGCACGAACTTCTCGACTTCCGTCCGCGCCGCCGGCGAGGCGACCGTCAGGAACGGATAGCGGCTCAGGTTCCGCGCCAGGCGCACGCGGCTGGAAATGACGACGTCGTTGTCGGGGCCCGTCCCCTTGAGCCATTCCCCGGACTGGCCCAGCAGCTCTTCGAGCTTCATGGACGGCTGAGCTCGGTCTCGAGCGTGCGGATCCGGTCCCGGATCTGCGCGGCCTTCTCGAAGTCCTCGGTCTTCACCACCGACTCCAGCTCGCGCTTCAGCCGCATCAGCTCATGCTCTTTCTTCACCTGGACGTCCGCCGTCACCGGCGTCTTGCCCACGTGGGTCGTCGAGCCGTGCACCTTCTCCAGGAGCCGCAGCAGCTCGCCCTTGAAGACCTGGTAGTCGTTCGCGCAGCCCAGCCGGGCCTTCGTCTTGAACTCGCTGTAGGTGATGCCGCACTCGGGGCAGCGGATCTGGGGGGCCTTGGACGTCGCCGTCCCCCCCTTGGGAGGCGCGTCCGCGAAGCTGCCCAGGAGGTCGCCGATCGAGAAGTTCAGCTTCACGTTCATGACGCCGGTCTCGCGGGCGCAGTCCTCGCAGAGGTGCGCTTCCCGCTTCTGCCCGTTCTCGATCGCCGTGAGATGGAACGTGGCGGGCTTCTTCTTGCACTTCTCGCAAGTCATCAGCGCTATTTTAACGCCTGGAAGGCCCCTTTTCATCACGAACCGCACCACGAGAGCACAATGGGAGCCGAATCGGTCAGCGTCGCTTCGGCTTCCGGGGGCGCTTGACCTGGGAATTCCACGTATTCAGGAGTTCATGGATCTTCGCGGCTGATTCCGGATTGAAGCGGCCGCGGGCGCAGTCCTCACAGAGGTGCGCTTCCCGCTTCTGCCCGCCCTCGATCGCCGCGAGATGGTGCGTAGCCGGCTTCTTCCCGCAAGTCTCGCAGGTCATACGCGCCATTTTACGCGTCCGGAGGAGATTCTCAGGAAGCTACTTCCGGCGCTTCTTCGGAGCGGGCTCCTCGGGCGCGGGGGGCCCGCCTTCCCCGGCCGCGATCCGCTTTTCCCAGCGGTGCAGCTCCGCCACGCTGCCCAGCGTCGCCTTCCGGCGGATCTCCTCGCGCAGGCGGTTTTCGTGCTCCAGGACGTCCTGCGCCCGGTTGGCCGTCTCGACCAGCTTCGCCTTCGGGATCCGCACGACCCCCGACTCGTCCGCCACGATCCAGTCGCCGGGCGCGACCGACACCCCGCCCAGCTTCACCACGACGTTGATCTCGCCGAAGCCCTTGGGCTCGCCCGCCGTCGGCGTCACGAGCGTCGCCGCCACCGGAAAGCCGATCGTCCGGATCGTGTCGATGTCCCGGACCGCCCCGTCCACCACGAAACCCGCCAGCTTCCGCTGCAGGCTCGACTCGCTCGCCAGCTCGCCCCAGAGCGCCGGCCCCAGGCCGCCCGCCTCCACGACGATGACGTCCCCCGGCTTCGCGACGTCGATCGCCTCCACCGGCTTCGCCCAGTCGCCCGGATAGGTCCGCACCGTCACCGCCGGCCCCACGATCTTCAGCCCCGGCGTGCGCAACTCGACCCCCGGCAGGTCCCCCGAGCGGTGCATCGCGTCGGAGATGTTGGGCGTCGACACCCGATGCAGGATCTTCCGGATCTCCTCCTCGCTCGCGCCGCGCTTGAAGAGGTCGGTGGCGATCGACGTCCCCTTCTTCATGGCCTGAAGGATCGTCTTCGTGGCCGCCGTGCCGTCGGTGGCCTTCGTGATGGCGCCGCCCACGATGACGATGTCCGCCCCGGCCTTGATCATGCCGGCGGCCGTCTCGCTGTTGACGCCCCCGGCCACCGCGATCGGGAGCGTGACGTGGGGACGCAGGCGCTTCAGCTCGGCGGCGACGTCCCCGCCGCGCATCTGCTCGTCGATGGGCAGGTGCAGGCCGACGTGGTGAACGCCCCATTCCTGGCACTTCTTGGCCATCTCGATGAGCCTGTCGCCGCTGAGGCCCAGGAGGTCGACGCACACGTCGATCCCGTAATTCTTCCCGGCCTCGACGCATTCGAGGACGGTCGAGTCGCCGTCGGACACGCAGACGGTGGCGCAGTTGGCGCCCGCCTTGGCGGCGGCCTCGAACTCGGTGCGGCCGGCGTCGAGCGTCTTGGTGTCGGCGATGAGGTACGCCGAGGGGAACTCGCGGCGCAGCGCGCGGATGGACTCGAGGCCTTCGCTCTTCACGAGCGGCGTGCCCGCCTCGATCCAGCGCGCCCCGCCCTTCCACGCCTCGCGCGCCGCCTTGAGCGCCCGCGACAGCTCCAGGAAGTCGAGCGCCACCTGCAGAATGGGTTCGGTCATAGGCGGAGCATCTTAGCAAATGACCAAAGGCCAAGGACCAAAGACCAAAACGTCCCCCCCTTCCCCCCAGGGGGGCGGGGGGACCCCTTGGTCTTTGGTCCTTGGCCTTTGGTCTTTCGGAATTGGGTTAACCGTTCGCCCGGGCGGGTTATCTAGAGAAGGTGGACATCGACGACGCCCTTCGCCGGGCCCAGGGCGGCGATCCCGACGCGTACGGGATCGTCGTGAGGGCGACCCAGGCGCGGCTGCGGAGCTTCATCGCCGGCTACGTGCCGCGCGCGGAGTGGGTCGACGACATCGCCCAGCAGACCTTCGTCAGCGCGTACCGCGACCTCCGCAAGTTCCAGGTCGGGACCGACTTCGCCGCCTGGATCCGCCGGATCGCCTACAACCACCTCCGCGCCGAGCTGGAGCGCGCCGGCCGCCGCCGACGCCTCGAGGGCGAGCTCCTCGCCCGCCTCGAGCGCGCCCCCGAGACCCCGAACCTCGACCCCCTGAAGGAGTGCGTGGAGAGCCTGCCGCCGACGTCCCAGGAAATCGTGCGGAGCTACTACGCCGACTCCCTGGGGCTCGCGGAGATCGGGAAGCGGCTGGGGCGGAGCGCCGACAGCCTCAAGGTCGCTCTCTTCAAGATCCGCGCGCGCCTGCGCGAGTGCGTGGAGAGCAAGCTCGCGTGAGCGACGAGATCCGCGTCCAGGACTGGCTCGACGGCGGCGAGGACGACCTCGATCCGGCGGCGCTGGCGGACCAGCTTCAGGTGGACCAGCGGCTTCGCGTGCTGCTCAAGGAGGACGTCGACCTCTCCCCCGCCGTCCTCCGCGAGATCCGCTTCGAGCTGGAAGGCTCCGATTTCGCCGGCCGCGTGGTGGGCCGGCTCAAGCCCCGCTCCCTCCGCTGGGTGCCGCTCGCGGCGGCCGTCGGGCTCTTCGCGTTCATCGGCTGGCTGATCTACGATCCCCTGCCGGCGGGGCCGAGCGGCCGGGCGCTGCTGGTCGTCGGGCGGCTGCCGCTCGAGGCCGGGGACCGCGCGGTGAAGGAGCGCCTGGAGAAGCTGGGCTTCGGCGTCGTGCCGAAGCTCGCCGCCGACGCGCGGGAGGCGCCGGACTGGGCGCTGGTCGCCGTCTCGTCCACCGTCCTGGCGGAGGACCTGATGGAGGTAGCCGCGCAGATCCGGACGCGCTTCCGGGGCATCGCGGTGCCGGTGCTGGTCTGGGAGCCGCGGCTCTACGACGAGTTCGACATGATCGCCGGATCCGTCTACGGCCAGGACTGGGGGACCCGGCCCACGGGGCGCGTGAGGATCGACGTCCCGGGCCATCCGCTCGCGGCCGGCCTGTCCGGCACCGTCGACGTCGGACCGGCGCCGCTCAGCTTCGGGCGCGCGGCGGGGGCCGTCGCGACGATCGACGGTGATCCCGACCGCGCCGCGCTCTTCGCGTACGAGGCGGGGGCGCCGATGCCCGGGGGCTCGAAGGCGCCGGCGCGGCGCGTGGGCATCTTTCTCTTCAATGCCACGGCCGCCGGCCTCACGGACGCGGGGGGCCGCCTCTTCGACGCCGCCGTGCGCTGGTGCGTGAACCGATGATCTGGCTGCTCCTCCTGTGCCAGGCGGAGGTCGACAAGGGGGACGCGGCCGCGACGACCACCGCCTCCCCCGACCTGACGCTGCGCGCGCGGGTCTCGAAGGGCCCGGCGACCCCGGTCGCGTGGCGCTGGGGCGGCGAGGGGCTCGGGGGCGCGGTGACCCAGGGCGTCTTCGGCGACGCCCCGCTGCCGATGAGCGCCTTCGGCCAGAAGCTGCCGAAGACCCTCTTTCTCACGCTCACGGCCAAGGGCGCCGAGGAGATCGAAGTCGAGTGCTCCCTGCGCGGCAAGCCGGTCAAGACGATCAAGGAGCGCGGCCCGACCGCGGGCCTCTGCCTGCCCGACCTGATCGGGATCTCCGACTACGCCCGCGGCCGCGCCGAGGCGCTCGAGAAGCTGCCGTGGGCCGGACGTCCCGTGCCGAAGAAGTACGCCGTGCTCAGCGACCTCGGCGGCTGGGGCGAAGGGACCGGCTACGGGATCCGCTATTCGGACCGCGCGATCGCGGAGGCCGAAGCCCGCGCGCTCCGGCAGCTCGGCGTGAACGGGCTGCGGTCGCGGCCGGCGTTCCTCAAGGACTTCGCGCGAGCGTCGATCGACGGCCATCTCGGCTTCCCCTCGAAGGCCTGCCCCTTCGCGGGCGGATCCGAGAAGCAGATCGCCGCCGCTCTCGCCGAGCGCAAAGACCACGAAAGCTGGATCCTCACGGTCGACGAGATCGGGACGATCTTCGCGGCCACGCCCGAGGGCAAGCTCAAGCACGCCGCCGCCTGCGCCGCCTGCGGCCGCGAGTACCGCGCCTGGGTGAAGGCGAAGGGCTACGCGCCGGCCGACTTCGGAAAGGCGTCGTGGGAGGACGTCGCGCCCGCCGACCTCTCCGCCCCCGCCGACCCGCTCTCGATGTACGCCACCTCGGCGTTCGGGAACGTCGCGACGGCCCGCGCCTTCACGCCGCTGCGCGACGCGCTCGCCGGCCAGGCGTTCACGTACGCGCTGCGCGGGAACACCTTCCTGATGGGCGGCAGCAGCCTGGACTTCTTCGAGTTCTACCGGCACGCGGACAACGCCTTCGTCTACGAGACGTCCAACCGCGACCCGCGCGTCTGGGGCTGGGACTCCTACCTCTGCGAGGTGGGACGTCGCGTCTCCGCCGAGAACAAGATCGCCTTCGGGATCTACGTGAAGCCGCACCGGGGCGCGCCGCTGCAGCGCATGCTCGCCGCCGCGGGCCGCGGCGCGCGGATGATCTACTGGTACACCTACGGGCCCGACTACTGGAAGGGCGACAGCTTCTCGCCCCGGCCCGAGGCGCTCGCCCTCGTGAGCAAGGCCGCCCGCCTGCTCGGCCGGGCGGAGGACGTCCTGTACGGGGCGACGTACGATCGACGTCCCGAAGTGGCCGTCGTGAATCCGTGGACGTCGGAGCGCTGGCTCGGCCTCGACCCGACCCCCGCGCGGATCGCGGCCTGGGAAAACGCGAAGTGGACGTACACGGCGCTACAGCACGCGCACGTGCCGGTCGACGCCCTGGACGAGGAGCTGCTGATCCGCGAGGATCTGTCCGCCTACAAGGTGATCTACGTGAGCGGGCCGAACCTGAGCCGGGCGGCGGCCGCGAAGCTGGCCGCGTGGAACGGCCTGCTCGTCACGAGCGGCGGCGGACTGATGTACGACGAGGCGAACCAGCCCCTGAAACTCCTGCCGCCGCGGCCCGAGCCCGTCCTCACGATCAAGCCGGCGCTCTACGGAGCCACCGCGCTCCAGAGCTTCGGCCCGGGCGTCACCCGCGAGCCGCCGGCGCCGACCCGCACGGACCGCGCGGTCGTCATCTCGGGCTTTCCCGGCCTCGAGTACAGCGCGGCGGTGCGGACGGACGCGTACGACATGTCGAAGGATTTCCGCGACGACCTCCGCGCGCTGATCGCGGCTCCGGCCCTGGAGCGGGTGAAGCCGGACGTCGCCGCCTCCCATCCGCTCGTCGAAGGGCTGCTCGTCCGGAACGGGGCGCGCCGGGCCGTCGTGCTGATGAACTGGGCCTATCGCGCCGGCGGCGTCCTGGTCCCCCACGCGAACCTGACCGTGTTCCTCCGGGGCGTCGCTTCCGCGAAGGTGAGCTCCTGCGCGCTCGACCGGGCGATCCCCGCGGAGGCCGTCGAGGGCGGCCTCCGGATCACGCTGCCCGTTCTGGAGGAAGGCGACGTCCTGGAACTCGTAGAATAGGACATGATCGACCGCAGAAGCTTCCTGGCGGCCTCGGGGGCCCTCGCCATTCCACTTCGCGCCGCCGAGCCCTCCAAGTTCGCGCTCGGGACGGTGAGCTACAACATCGGCGCGAAGATGGACCTCGCCACCCTGCTCCGGACCTGCAAGGCGGCGGGCTTCGAGGCCGTCGAGCTCCGCACGACGCACGGGCACAAGGTGGAGCCGTCCCTGTCGGCCGACGAGCGGAAGGACGTCCGCAAGCGGATCGAGGACTCCGGCGTCCGGCTCTGGGGCTTCGGCTCGGTCTGCGAGTTCCACGCGGCGGATCCGGCCGTCGTGAAGAAGAACGTCGCCGACTGCGTCGACTTCTGCAAGCTCGCCCAGGACCTGGGCGCCAAGGGCGTCAAGGTCCGCCCGAACGGCTTCCCGAAGGGCGTCGAGCCCGCCAAGACCCTCGAGCAGATCGGCCTGGCGCTGCGCGAGTGCGGCAAGGCGGCGGCGGATCACGGCGTCGAGATCTGGGTCGAGGTGCACGGCGCGGGGACCCAGGAGCCGAAGAACGTGCGGACGTTCATGGACCATTGCGGCCATTCGAGCGTCGGCGTGTGCTGGAACTCGAACCCGACGGACGTGAAGGACGGCTCGATCAAGGAGGCCTTCGATCTTCTCAAGAAGGACATCAAGTCCTGCCACATCAACGAGCTGTGGAGCGCTTATCCGTGGCGGGAGCTCTTCGCGAGCCTGGCCGCGATGAACTACGACCGGGTGACGCTGATGGAAGTCGCGGGCGTCCCCGAATCCCCGGAGTCCAAGGATCCGGCCGACGCGGCCCTCCGCTTCATGCGCTATTACCGCGCGCTGTGGCGGGAACTCCTGGTAAAGTGACGCGTCACTTTTACAGGAGCTTCCCATGCTGACCCTGCTCGCGGCTCTGTCGCTTTCGGCGCAGGACAACGCCCTCTCCGACGACGAGAAGAAGGCCGGCTTCAAGCTGCTCTTCGACGGCAAGACGACGGAAGGCTGGAGGACCTGGAAGAAGGACAAGCTGGTCGGCGGCTGGACGGTCGTCGAGGGCGTCCTCACCCGGAGCGCCGGGGGCGGCGACATCCTGACGGTCGAGCAGTTCGCGGACTTCGAGCTGAAGATCGACTGGCGGGTGGCGCCGGGCGGCAACAGCGGCATCATGTACCGGGTGGCCGAGACGGAAGGCGCGCCCTACATGACGGGCCCGGAGTATCAGGTGCTGGACAACGCGAAGCACGCCGACGGGAAGAATCCCAAGACGTCCTCGGGATCGTTCTACGCCGTCTACCCGCCGACGAAGGACGTCTGCAAGCCGGCCGGGGAGTGGAACAGCTCGAAGATCGTGGCGAACGGCAAGAAGATCGAGCACTGGCTGAACGGCGAGAAGGTCGTCGAGTGCGAGATCGGCAGCGAGGACTGGCTGAAGCGGGTGGCCGACAGCAAGTGGAAGACGGCGAAGAAGTACGGCCTCGAGGCGAAAGGCCACATCGACCTGCAGGACCACGGCGACAAGGTCGAGTACAAGAACATCAAGATCCGCGAGATCAAGTAGCGCGGCGGGCCTTGGGGAAATCGGGGAAGGCCTGGAGCGCGGCGGGCAGCGCGGCGAGCCAGGCCTCGAAGTCGGCGCCGTCGCCGGGCGCGGTGATCTCGAGCTTGGCGCCGCGCATGCGGAACCCGCCCGTCCCGCTGTTGTAGAGCGGGATGACGATCCCCTCACGGTGCAACCCGAGGGCGTCCGTGACGCCGAGGATGCGCAGGATCTCGGTCTGGCCAAAACTCATGCGGACTATCTTACCAGCAGCTCCGCCGCGAACGTCATTCCGGGATCGCGGCGCTTCTTGAAGTCCTCGATCAGGGTCTCGACCGAGCGCTTGACCACCTTGTCGTGAACCTTGCGGCCGTTGAACGTGACCGTCACCGGCTTGTCGAAGTCGACCATCGCGTCGCTCAGCCAGAGCCGGACTTCCTTCAGCTCCTCCCCCGTCACCGCGATCGCGTTCCCGGTCCGCTTCGCGCGCACGACGGCGTCCGGGAAATACTCCGTCCGCCGCTCCGCCTCCTTGCCGTGGATGTCCATGTGGACCGCCGGTTGGGCGCGGACCTCCGACCGCTTCACGATCTCCACCCAGCCCGCGCGCGCGAACGCCTTCTCGTAGGTCCTGAACACGACCTCCTCGGGATAGGGGTTCCGCTTCTTCGCCTCGAGCCAGGCGACCACGTCCTCGTCCTTCTCGAGCGACCAGTCGTGACCGCCCTCCGGGTACTCCTTGTAGACCTGCTCGTAGCCGAAGGCCTTCAGCGCGTCCCGCCCCGCCCGCGCGTACTCCACCGGCACCAGCTTGTCCAGCGCCCCGGCCACGTGATAGACGGGCAGGTTCCGGAGGTTCTCCCCCAGCATCACCCGCAGGCTCCCGTCCTTGTTCCGCCTCAGGTGCGGCGCCCCGCAGCGCGGCGCGATCGCCGCCCAGCGGTCCGGATAGTGCTCCCCCATGTCCCACGCGCCGCCGGCGCCCATCGACATCCCGTCGCAGTACACCCGGTCCGGATCCACCCGGCACTCCGCCCGGACCTCCTCCAGCGCCTGGAAGATCCGCGCGTGCGACTTCAAGTTCCCCCAGGTCCACCGCACCGTCGTCGGCGCCACCAGAATGAACTTCTCTTTCGCGGCCGCGCAGCGCAGCCAGGCCGACATCCACAGCGGCCCCGCCTGCGGCTCGTCGTTCCGGTTCGTCCCGTGCAGCGTCAGCAGCAGCGGCCACGCCTTCGCCGGATCGTAGCCCTCCGGCACCCACAGCCCGTACGTGAACGTCTCGCCCTCGCGGGTCTTCGACGTCCTCTCGACCGCCTTCCCCTTCTCCGCCTTCAGCTCCCCCGACCAGGTCCGCAGCGCCTTCTCCGCCTCCGCGAACGGAAGCTTGCGGAGGGCGTCGAAGTCCTGGGCCAGGAGGCAAAGCGCGAAGATCATGCTATTTCAGACGCGAACGACTTCCGAAGCTCCGCGAGCTCGACGTCCGTCATGGACCCGCCGCCGTAGACGCAGCGGTACACGGCGCGCACCGCCGCCTCGCCGACGGGAGTCGGCATCTTCGCCAGATGCTCCAGCGGCGCCCGGCTCGGAGGCCGGGGATGTCCGGCCTTCGCCCAGGCGACGTCCAGCGCCTTCAGCAGCTCGCGGGGCCCCGCCGGCAGCGGCGGACGCTCGGGGGGGACGATCGACGTCCGGCGCTTTCTCCGGCGCAGCAGCCGGATCGCCGCCCCGAGGAGCGCGACGCCGGCGACGAGGCCGCCGACCCGAAGGAACGCGCGCGCGCGGGCGCCCTCTCGGAAGAGCGCGAGCGTCTCCGAGAACCAGGCCTTGATGCCCTCCCAGACGCCGGTCCCGCGGATCCGCTCCCGCATCGCCTCGAATTGCGCGCCGGGCGTCGGGTCCACCTCCACCCACCCCCGGCCCGGCAGCCAGGCCTCGACCCAGGCGTGCGCGTCGCCCTCGCGGACCACGTAGTGGCCGCCTTCGTAGTTCGAAGGGCGCACGCTGTAGCCCACCACGTAGCGCGCGGGCACCTTCTGCATCCGGAGGAGCAGCGCGGCCGCGCTCGCGAAGTACTCGCAGTAGCCGCGGCGCTTGTCGAAGACGAACTCGCCCACCGGATCGGCCGACTGGAAGGCGCCCACGTCCAGGGCGTAGACGCAGCGCCGCTCCAGCTCCTCCAGCGTCCGCCGGATCCGCTCCTCCGGCGTCCCCTCGAAGCCCGCGGCCAGCGCGCGCAGCCGCGGATCGAGCCCGTCCGGGACGTCGAGGAAGTCCTCCGGCGCGCCCGCGTCTCCGCCGGGGCCGCACGCGACCGCGTAGAGGGCCGGAGGCGGCCCGATCGGCGTCAGCACGCCCGCGGCGTCGATCCAGGGCGGCTCGCCGCCCAGGCGCGCCAGCCGGACGCCCGAGGGCGCCGGCAGGGCGTCGCGGACCGTCGCCTCCTGGAGGATCCGCGCGCGATACGCTCCCGGGCCTTCTCCCGGCGCCGCGTACGTCGTGCCCGGGACGCCGTCCAGCCCGGCCCCTGGCCCCATGCGCTTCCGCGGGAGCGATCCCGTCCAGGCGCGCCCCGCGTAGCTCTTGAAGACCCGCGCCCGGAGATAGCGCGGCGCGTCGGCCCACACGCGCGCGGCCACGGCCGGCGAGAGGCCGAGGCGTTCGACGTCCCCCAGCCGCGACGCGAGCGAAAGGCCCGCGCGCGCCGTCGCGCCCGATCCGAGATCCGCGATCTTCGCTTCGACCCACGGCTGGGCCACGGGCAGGGCGAGACCGACGCCCGCCGCCACGGCCGCGGCCGTCGAGACCAGGCCGAGCAGCGGCAGGAGCCGCGGCTTCCGGTCCGCGGCCAGCCAGACCACGAGGGCCAGCCCGCTCGCGGCGAACAACACGGGCAGGCTCGCCTCCCGATAGGAAAACGCGGCGGTGACGAGCAGCGCCATCGACGCGGGCACCGCGCGCGCGGGCGCCCCGAAGAGATGGATCGCCGCCAGGAGCGCGAGGCCGGCGCCGGACCACAAGACGAAGCTCCGGGCGACGCCCTCCCCCACGCTGCCGATCATCAGGAGGCCCGGCACGACGGCCACCGCCGCGATGAGCAGCCCGCTCGGCCACAGCAGGGCCCGCGCCCCCAGCCGATCCGCCTTCCACGCGAGCGAGGCCGCGAAGACCGGCAGCAGCGCGAACGCGGCCGGCGCGCCGAAGGCCAGGGCGTAGGCCGTCGTCGCGCAGCCCGCGAGGGCCGCGAGCGCGGCGTGGGCCAGGCTCAGGCGTCGGCGCGCCATGTCTCGATCCCGTCGAATTCCTCGGCCGCCGCGCCCGTGTCGAGGCCCTCCCGCGTGAGAATCACGCGGACCGACGTCCCCGCGGCCTTCACCCGCCGGAGGAAGTCGAGCCGCGTCGGGTCCCAGTCCTGGAGGACCGCGACGACGGTCGTCACCGAGGAGAGCCGCTCGAAGACCGCGGGCCCGATGGTCTGGAACGGCGGGTCCGCGCACGGTTCCAGGCAGGCCAGGACGTCGAGGATGTTCTCGAGATACGCCAGGCTGCGGCCCGCGCTCACCTCATAGACGTCCGGCCCGGCCGCGAGGATGTCGACGACATACTCGCTCCGGCTGAAGAAGTCGGCGATGGAGGCGACGGCCGAGATCGACCGCTCGAAGCCCGGTCCCGGCCGCGCGAAGGTGTCGAGCACGATCGCGATGCGGCAGAAGTACTCTTCCTGGTACTCCTTGACCACCGGCGCCCCGCGGCGCGCCCAGGAGCGCCAGTGGATCGCGCGGATCGGATCGCCTTCGCGGTAGTCGCGCGTCCCCACGAACTCCACGGAGTCGCCCGTGTTCGAGGAGAGCGGGATGCCGCCCGGCTGGTGGCGACGTCCCACGGGGATCTCGAAGACGTCCAGCGGGGTGAAGCGGGGGTAGACGAGCAGCGCCCGGTCGGGCAGGCGCTCGGCGGCGGTGAGGAACAGGCCCAGCGGATCCGCCCGGGACGCGCGCGCGCCCCGGACTTCGTAGCGGCCGCGGCGGAGGGCGAGGAGGGTCGCGACGCCCTTGGGGCCCGGGGCTTCCGCGGGCTCGATCTTGACGCCCGGCGGCGCGGGGAACGCGAGATGCAGATCGGGGACCGCGTCGCCCTCCGCGACCACGTGGAAGGTCACGGGCGTGCCGGCCGTCGCGCGGGCCGGGGCGCCGCCGGAGAGGCGGACCCGGGGGCGGGCGCGGAAGCCGAACAGGAAGGCGCCGACGAAGAGCCCGAAGGCGATGGCGAAGAGCAGGTAGACGCGCGTGGTCAGCGCGTCGAGGCCGAGGAACGAGAAGGCCACGAGGGTCCCGAACAGGAAGCGGCCGCGCGCGGTCAGCCGGTCCTGGAAGGCCCGGACGAAGCGGCCGACGAGGGGAAGCGATCGGAGGTCGACGCTCCGCCGCGGGTCCATCACACGCCGACCGGCACGGAGTCGAGGATTCCGCGCACGAGGTCCTCCTTCTTGACGCCCGCGTACTTCG
This sequence comes from Planctomycetota bacterium, assembly GCA_036383955.1. Classification (GTDB taxonomy): domain Bacteria; phylum Planctomycetota; class MHYJ01; order MHYJ01; family JACPRB01; genus JACQFK01. The sequence continues at coordinate 43,165 of DASVNH010000114.1, forward strand.
CCTTGGTGTCGAGGGCGAGGCGGTGCGCGAGGGCGGGGACGGCTTCGGCCTTGACGTCCTCCGGGATCGCGAAGTCGCGGCCCTCGAGATAGGCGCGGGCCTGGACGACGCGGAAGAGGCCCAGCATGCCGCGCGTGGAGCAGCCCATGCGCAGCGACGGGTGGCGGCGGGTGGCGTCGGCCAGGTCGGCGAGGTAGCGGCCGAGGCGCCGGTCGACCTTGATCTCCCGGACCTCCGCCTGGATCCGGAGCAGCTCCGCGCCGTCGAGAACCGGCTTGACCGCGTCCACCGGGTGCTCGCGCGCCTGGCTGTACAGGACGTCGACCTCATGCTCCGGCGACGGGTAACCGATCGTCAGGCGCATGCCGAACCGGTCGAGCTGGGCTTCCGGCAGCGGATAGGTGCCGTGGAACTCGATCGGATTCTGCGTGGCCATGACGAGGAAGGGCGCGGGCAGCGCGTGGGTGGTGCCCTCGACCGTCACCTGCCGCTCGCTCATCGCCTCCAGGAGGGCCGACTGGGTGCGCGGCGAGGCGCGGTTGATCTCGTCGGCGAGCAGGATGTTGGTGAAGACGGGGCCGGGCTTGAACGTGAAGGTCCCTTCGCGCGGATTGAAGACGGAGGAGCCGAGGATGTCGGTCGGCAGCAGGTCCGGCGTGAACTGGGCGCGCTTGAAGTCGCCGGAGATCGAGCGGGCCAGGGCCTTGGCGAGGGTCGTCTTGCCGACGCCGGGGACGTCCTCCAGGAGCACGTGGCTGCCGCTGACGAGGGCGACGAGGAGGCGGTCGAGCACCTCCGCCTTGCCGAGGATGACCTTGGCCAGCTCGGCCCGCAGGCGCCCCAGCGTGCCCCGTCCTCCCGCGCTCACGGGGGTCGAGCATAGCAAATCTCGATACGGCTGTCAGAGAATGCGGCCGGACGCTAAGTAGAAGCGGAATACTTTCCGGCGAGCGGTTATCATCGCGCCGCGGGATCGACAGACTGGGCTCGGGGAGAACGCATGGATCAGACCGGGAAGCCCCTTCGTTGGTGGCAGGGCCTCGAGAAGTACTGCTGGGTGGTGCTCGTCATCTCCGCGCTCGGCTGGCTCTTCGACACCATGGACCAGAACCTCTTCAACCTGGTCCGGAAGTCGTCGATGGAAGACCTGCTGATGCCCAAGGCGGAGCGCGCGGCGCTGACCGGGGCCGCGAAGACCGCCTTCGACGACGACGTGAGGTTCAAGGGCGGCATCGTGACGGCCGTCTTCCTCATCGGCTGGGCGGCGGGCGGGTTCATCTTCGGCATCCTGGGCGACCGCCTGGGCCGCACGAAGACCATGATCGTCACGATCCTGATCTACGCGATCTTCACGGGGGCCAGCGGCCTCGTGAACAACTGGTACCTCTACGCGTTCGCGCGGTTCATGACCGGGATCGGCGTCGGCGGCGAGTGGGCGGCCGGCGCGGCGCTGGTCGCCGAGACCTTCCCGCAACGAGCGCGGCCGATGGCCCTCGGGCTCCTCCAGGCGCTGTCGTCCGTCGGCAACATGATGGCCGCGGCGATCACCTGGGGCATCGAAGGCGCCGGCCTCGACTGGCGCATCGTGTACTTCGTCGGCGCCGCGCCGGCCCTCCTCGTCCTCTGGATCCGCCGCTCGGTCCACGAGCCGGAGCAGTGGACGAAGGCCCGCGAGCGCGCGTCGATGGGCAAGGAGATGGGCAAGATCGGCGAGCTCTTCACCCACCCCGTCCTGCGGCGCAACCTCATCGCCTCGGTCCTCATGGGCACCGCCGGCGTCGGGGCGCTCTGGGGCGTCGGGTTCTTCAGCACCGACTTCGTGCTGGGCGAGCTGACCAAGCTGGGCGTCGAGCCGGACAAGCGGAACTCGGTCAAGAACGCGATGTTCCTGCTCCAGAATCTCGGCTCGTTCTTCGGGATCCTCACGTTCGCCGTCATCGCCGAGCGCTTCAACCGCCGCAAGGCCTTCTTCCTGTCCTTCGTTCTAGCCTGGATCTCCGTCCTCGCGTTCTTCTGGGGCGTCTCCAAGGCGGGCCCGAACACGGCCACCGCCGCCCTCATCCTGGCGCCGATCATGGGCTTCTGCTCGCTCATGCCCTTCTCGGGCTTCACCATCTACTTCCCCGAGCTCTTCCCGACCCGGCTGAGGACCACCGGCTGCGGCTTCGCCTACAACGCCGCCCGCGTCCTCGCCGCCGGCGCGCCGTTCGCCATCGGCTTCCTCGGCAAGAAACTCGGGTTCCCCATGGCCGCCACCGTCGTCATCTTCGTGTACATCCTCGGCTTCATCGGCACCTGGATGGGCCCGGAAACCAAGGGCCTGCCGCTGCCGGAAGACAAGGATTTCGACACCGCCCCGGCGCCCGAGGTCGCCCCCGCGAAGGCCTGATCGCGATTTAAACAGCGAAATCGCAAACCCTTGCGGGGCGGAGGGTTGGGCATTTCGCACTTTGAATTGTGATACCTTAGCGGCATGTCGTCGATCCTCTTCGCGTCCGACCTCCACGGCAACGCGGAGGCCTACGACGCCCTCTTCGCCATGGACGCCGACGCCATCGTCCTCGGCGGCGACCTCCTCCCCTACCCCCTCAAGCGCGGCGGCGACCTGATCGACATCCAGCGGTCTTTCGTGACGGGCTACCTCGCGCCGAAACTCGACACCCGCCGCTGCTTCTGGATCCTCGGCAACGACGACTGGGAGGCAATGCTCCCCCTCCTCGAAGGGCACGGGACGTCGATCCACGGCCGCGCGACGGAGTTCCTCGACGGCCTGTCGATCGCCGGCTGCTCGTTCGTGCCGGTGACCCCGTTCGGCATGAAGGACTTCGACCGGAAGGACGTCGAGGGCTGGCACCCCGTCCAGCTGCCGACCCGCTGCCTGCTGAGCCGGACGGGCGGCCTCGAGGAGGTCTCGCTCGAGACGGTCCTGGCGCGCGGGACGATCGAGGCCGAGCTGGAGCGCCTCGCCGGCCTGTCGGATCCGGCCCGCACGGTCTACGTGGTCCACACGCCGCCGTTCGCGACGAAGCTCGACCGCCTGCGCGGGATCACGCCGATCGGCAGCCGGGCGCTGCGGACGTTCATCGACCGGCGCCGGCCGCCGCTGACCCTGCACGGCCACGTCCACGAGTCGCCGGGGGTGGACCGCCTGGGCTCGACGGTGAGCGTGAATCCGGGCGACAGCATGCGCCGCCTGCGCGTCGCGCGGATCGACCTGAAAGACTATTCCGTCACTTCGCCGCGTTGAGCGCGTCTTCGATCGCGTAGCGGCCCACGAAGGTCTCGATCTCGCCGCCGGGCCGCACCAGGCAGGCCCGCGGCACCTCGACGCCCTTGCCCGCCTCGGCCGCCCGCTCCGGCTGGATCGCGATCCGGTTCCGGCTCAGCTCGTCCGCCGCGTGCTTCGCGTCCGCGTCGGTGTTCGCCCAGATCAGGCGCAGGCCCGCCGCCTTCGCCTTCGCCTCCAGCTCCGCCACCCGCAGCAGATCCCCGCGGCACGCGAAGCAGTCCACGCTGAAGTACGCGACCACCGCCGCCTTCCCGCCCGCCAGCGGCCGCGGATCCGGCTCCACCGGCCCCGGCGGATCCTTCACGGCGGCGGCCACGGCGCTCCGAACCGGCTCGACGGCCTCCGCCTTCTCGATCTCCCCCTCGCGCAGGGTCCAGATCCGGTTCGCGTCCAGCGCCTCGTAGCGGTCCACCTGGCCCGACGGCCAGCGCACCTCGACGGCCGCCTTCTCCGCGGCCCCGAGCCCGGCGTGGATCTCCGGCGCGTTCCCCGACAGGTAGCCCATGCCGCAGGCCAGCTCCAGAACCCGCTTGTTCACCGTCACCCGCGCGCCGATCCCGAAGCGGTTCGACGCCTGGCCGCGCAGCCGCAGCCGGATCCAGCGGTTCCCCGCCGGCGCCGCCCGGTTCAGCAGCGCGACGATCGGATTCTTGAAGTGGTTGTGCATGACCGCGTCGAGGACGCCGTCCTGGTCGACGTCCATCAGCACCAGCCCGCGGCTGTCCTCGATCCGCGCCGCGCCCATCGTCGCCCCGACGTCCTCGTAGCCGCGGTCGGTCCGGTGGAAGAACGGGTTGGCCTCGTTCCCGCTGAACGAGATCATCGGCCCGAGCTTGCCGTCCTTGAGCAGCGCCGAGTGCCGGTTCTGCACCTCGGGGTTCCGCGCGTCGGATTTCGCGATCTCCCGGATATGCTCGTTGAAGCGCTTCGTCAGCGGCAGCCCCGCCTCCGCGTCCCCTTCGCAGGCCACCCGGGCCCGCATCAACCTCCAGAAAGGCGCTCAGAGGTCGCTGGTCGTGTAGGCCGACGTCCGGAACCCGTTCGCGACGTAGATGTCGAGCCGCGCGTCGTTGTCGTAGTCGTAGGCCTGCGCGCTCCACGCCCAGCCCGCCCGCCCGCCGCCGGTCTCGGGCGTCACGTCCTTGAAGGTCCCGTTCCCCTCGTTGCGCAGCAGCGTGTTCCCCCGCGCCATCTTCGCCAGCCGGTCGAGCCGCCCCGCCGCCAGCGCCGACGCGCTCCGCGCGAGGATGCGGTTGCCGGCCGTCGAGTACATGTTCGACACGTACAGGTCCAGATCGCCGTCCTCGTCGTAGTCCAGCCACAGCACGCCCATGCCGAAGCCGGTGTCGACGACCCCCGCGGCGGCCGTCACGTCCTCGAACGCGCCCTTCCCGTCGTTGCGGAACAGCCGCTTCTCCCCGTAGTCGTTCGCCACGCAGAGGTCCGGCTCCCCGTCCCCGTCGTAGTCGCCGAACGCGGCCGCCAGGCTCCAGCCCTTGTCGGCCACGCCGCGCGCGACGGCCTCCTCCTTGAACGTCCCGTCGCCCCGGTTGATCCAGAGCTGGTTGGGCTCGCCGTCCTTCGCGCCGAAGACGTCCGACGGCACCTCCTCCGAGAACCGCGGATCCTCCTTCGCGTCGTCGTGGTAGTAGCACGCGTAGACGTCGAGGTCGCCGTCGCGGTCGACGTCCGCCGCGCAGAGGGTCGTCGCCGGACCCCGCGCGCCGCCCAGCCCCGCGGCCGCCGTGACGTCCGTGAACTTCGCGCCGTCGTTGCGGTACAGGGCCAGCGCGCGCTTCGCCGGATCGTTCTCGTAGTTCGCGACGAGGAGGTCGAGGTCGCCGTCGTTGTCGACGTCCAGGAAGAGCGCCGCCGCGCCGGCGCCGGGGTCGTCGACGCCCTTCTCCTTCGCGCACTCCGTGAAGCGGCCGCCGTCGTTCCGGAAGAGCGCGTCGGGGCCGGCCCGCGGCACGAATAGATCCGCGTCGCCGTCGCCGTCGACGTCCCCCGCCGCGAGCCCGCCGATGAAGAGCCGGCCGAAGGTCTGCTTGCCCTCGTCGGGCGCCCCTTCGGGCGGCGCCAGCGCGAGGCCGAGCTCGACCGTCGCGTCGACGAAGCGGACGGCGCCTTCCTCGGTCTTGGCCTCGGTGCCCCGGAAGCGCCGCAGCCTCCAGCGGCCGTCGACCTTCACGAACTCCGAGGCGCCCTGCATGACCCAGCGCTTCGCGCGGCCGGCGCGGGTCCGGAGGGCGTCGGCCTTGAGCGTCCCCACCAGCGCGCCGTTCTCGAGCTTCGCGGCGGGCAGCTTGAAGACGAGGGTGTCGGGAGCGACCGCGAGCGAGGCGCGGAACGCGGCGCGGTCGACGGTCCGGGGATCGGGCCCGGCGGAGCGGATCTCGACGCCGCCGACGACCCGGGGCTCGCCGCCCGGCTCGCGGAAGAGCGCGCCGCCCTCGAAGTCGGCGGCCACGTGCGCCATCGCCCCGCCCAGCGCGCCGCGCCGGATCTGCGTGGCCAGATCGAGCAGCGCCTCCTCGATTTCCATCACCGCGTCCTCGACGTCGTCCGCGTACTTCTGGACGACCGGATGCGGGGCGGCCGCCTTCGCCGGCGGAGGAGCGGGGGACGGGGAGGGACCGCCCGCCAGCCAGACCAGCACCCCGACGCCGACCGGGGCGCAGAGCACGAGCGCGGCCAGCGTCCATTTCCTCATATCGCGCCCCTCCAGAAGAGCCAGGCCTCGATCACCACGAGGATCAGCACGAGCAGGATCGCGGGAACGGCGACAGGGACGCGCGCGTGCCACGGGGCGGGAGGCGGCGGCGCCGAGGCCGGGACGGCGTCGCGGCGCAGATCCGACTCGGCGGCGTCGAAGAGATTCACGGCGACCCATTCCTCGCGCTCGCTCGTCCGCGCCACCAGGAAGCCCGGTCCCGCCGCGGGAGCGCCGTCGACCCGGCCGCCGCGCACGGCGACGCGCTCGCGCCGGGCGCCCTGCTCGACGATCAGCTCGCCCGTCTCGATCCAGAGGGGGCGCTCGGCCCGCAGCGGCGCGCCCGCGGCCGCCTGGGGAGCGAACGCCCGCAGGCCCCGCCACGTGCCCCAGTCCGCCAGGTTGAACAGCAGGGTCAGGAAGGCCGGCCGCACCGCGAGGTCGCTGTCCTCGAGCGCGAAGCCGAGCTCCACGACCGCCCGGCCGCCCCGCGACGTCCAGGTCGCCACGGCCCCTTCGATCGCGCGGATGAGGGGCGGGCCGTCCAGGACGCGCGAGCGCCTCAGCAGCAGCCCTCCGAAATCCGCCGCCCGCGCGGGCGGGGCGTCGCGATCCCAGTCGACGACCGACGGCTTCTCGACCATCCCGGGCCCCGGCGCCCCGAGGATCAGGACGGCCCCGCCGATCGGCGGATCCGGCGGCGCCACCCGGTCGAAGACGACGATCATCCCCTCGCCCAGCCGCCCCCGGAGCTCCGCGAGCCGCGAGACGGGCGCCGCGCTGACGTCCCCCACCAGCCCGCCCGTCCGCAGCGACGCGAGCGCGTGCATGAGGAAGTCGTCCGGCTTGCCTCCGTGAAACACCACGACCGGCGGCGGCACGACCGGCGGCACCACGAAGCGCGCGACGTCGTCCGCCGGCAGCGCGTCCGGCGGCTCGAGGATGACTTCGACCCGGCCCCCTTCTTCGAGGCGGGAGCCCGGAAAGGCCGCGGGATCGAGGATCCATTCCCGGCGTCCCGCCACCGCCGGACGTCGGGCCAGCTCCCGGCCGCCGAAGCGGAGCACCTCGTCCCGCCGCGGCGGAGCGCCGCCGAACTGGGCGGCCTCGAGCTCGAGGACGACGCGCTTCTCGCCGGGACGGCGGATCGCGAGACCCGAGACCCAGCCCGCGTTGTCGCGCGGTTCGCCCACCCGGACCGGGATGACGCGCTCCTCCGCCGGAAGCGCGCGGTCGGAGAACACCACGGCCGTCACGTCCGGGCCGGCCGCGAGGGCCGCGCGGATCCGCTCGCCCAGGTCCGCGCCGCGCGCGGGAGGCGGCGCGACGAGGCGCAGCGCGAGCGCCTCGAGATCCGGGGTGAAGGGCACGGACGGGCCGTCGGAGCCGTGGAGGGCGGCCTGATCGCCGATCGCGCGCGCGCCCAGAAACTCGCGGGTGAGGTCGACCGCCCGGTCCAGGCGCGTGCGGCCGTCGGCCTCGATCGCGCCCATGGAGGCCGAGGTGTCCAGGACCACCGCCCAGCGCCGCGGGGGCGTGAGGCGGGGCGACGAGGCGGCGGCGGTCAGCAGCGTGAGGGCGGCCAGGCTCAGCAGCAGCGACGCGACGTGGCGGAGCCGCCGCAGCGCGGTGCGCCGCTCCTCCTCGACCAGCACGTGCTCCCAGAACAGCAGGGCCGGAACGGGAACGCGGCGAACGCGGCCGCGATAGAGGTGGAACGCGATCACCGGCGCCGCGAGCGCCAGCAGCCAGAGCCCTTGCGGATGGTCGAACGTCATCGATGCTCCAGGATGCCGCCGGCGCGCAGGACGTCGACCACCCGCTTCTCGAGCGGGTCCTCGGCCAGGACGCGCGCGTGGGCGATCTCGTGGGCGCGGCAGAAGTCGCGGACCTCGTCGCAGAAGCGCGAGAAGCGGCGCCGGTAGGCCTCCACGGTCTCGGGGCGGAGAAGGACGTCGCGCGTCCTCCCGCTCTCGAGATCCACGAGGCCGCAGCGGCCGCGGAGCTCGGGGGAAGCCTCCGCGCGCGCGACGAGATGGACGACGTGGACGCCGAAGCGCTGGGCGAGGAGGGCGCGGAGGGCCTCGCCGTAGCCTTCGACGTCGTAGAAGTCGGTGAGCAGGAGCACGAGCGAGCGGCCCCGGAGGCGCGGGAGGGCGGTCCGGAACGCGGCGCGCATGTCGGTGGCGCCCTCCGGGCGGAGGGCGTCGATCGCCGGCAGCAGCTCGAAGAGGGCGCCCTTCCCCCGCAGGAAGGTCTTCAGGGGCCGGGCCTCGGCGCCGAACGCGTAGAGGCTGACGGAGTCGTAATTCGACAGGCCGACGTAGCCGAGGGCGGCGGCGAGTTCCTGGGCGGCCCGGAACTTGCCCCCGAAGGACATCGACGAGGAGACGTCCAGGAGGATGGAGACGTGGACGTTCTCCTCGGCGGCGAACTCCTTGATGAAGAGGCTCCCGTGGCGGGCGTAGACGTTCCAGTCGATGTAGCGGATCTCGTCCCCGGGGGTGTAGCGGCGGTAGTCGACGAACTCGAGGGAGGCGCCCTTGCGGGGCGTGAGGCGCTCGGCCCGGTCGTCGGCCGCGAGGACGCGGCGGGCGAGGAGATTGAGCGACTCGAGGCTCCGGAGGAACGCGGCGTCGAAGGGCATCGACCCCCCATGATACCGGAACGCCTTCGAATTCCGAAGCGCCGGGCCCCGCGAGACCCTTATCATTCTGAGATGACGACCGCCCTCTGGCTGCTGCTCGCCCTCGCCGACGACTGGCCGAACTGGCGGGGGCCGAACCGCGACGGCGTGAGCGCCGAAAAGGATCTTCCGACGGCCTGGGGCCCCGAGACGAACATCCTCTGGAAGCTCCCGCTGCCGGCGGCGGCCGGATCCACGCCCGTCGTCGTCCGCGACCGGATCTACCTCACCTCCCCGAGCGCCGACGGCGACCGGCTGCTCCTGATCTGCGCGGGCACGGACGGGAAGGTCCGCTGGGAGAAGACGGTGTCCGACGGCCTCAAGAGCGCGAAGAACGTCGCGTCCGCCTCCCCGAGCGCGGACGGCCAGCACGTCTGGGCCTACTCCGGCAACGGCGACCTGGTCTGCTTCACGGCCGACGGCGCCGAGGTCTGGCGCGCCAATCTCCAGAACGTCTACGGGCGCTTCAAGCTCGGCTTCGGCATGACCACGACGCCGCTCGTGCACGAGGGCGTCCTCTACGTCCAGCTCATCCACGCGGGCGGCGCGTGGGTCGTCGCGCTCGACGCCGCGAGCGGCAAGGAGCTCTGGAAGTCGAAGCGCGACTCCGACGGCGTCGACGAATGCGAGCATTCGTACGCGTCCATCCAGTTCGGCGCCGGCACGCTGGTCTCGCACGGCAACGACTACGCGATCGGGCACGACCCCAAGACCGGCGCGGAGATCTGGCGCCTCGGGGACCTCAATCCGAAGGACAAGTACAACAAGACGCTGCGCTTCGTGTCGTCGCCGCTGGTCCTGCCGGACCTGATCGTGGTGCCGACGGCCAAGAACGGCGCCGTCGTCGCGCTCGACCCGCGCGCGAAGGGCAAGATCGACCGCGGGAACGCCGCGCACCAGCGCTGGCGGCTCGACAGCGGGACGCCGGACGTCGCGTCCCCCCTCGTCTACGACGGCCTGGTCTACCTGAGCCAGAACAACGGGGCGCTGACCTGCCTCGACGCGGCCACGGGGGCGGCGGTCTACAAGGAGCGGCCGGACAAGGACACCCACTTCGCCTCGCCCGCGGCGGGCGACGGCAAGATCTACCTGGCGGGCCGCGGCGGCACGGTGTCGGTGGTGGCGGCGGGCCGGGCCTTCAAGGTCCTCGCGGTGAACGAGCTCAAGGATCCCCTCGACGCTTCGCCCGCGATCAGCGGCGGCCGGATCTACCTCCGCGGCGCCGCCCACCTCTGGGCGGTGGGGTCCCGCTAGCTCTCGACGGTCAAGCGGTGACTTTTCCCGGGGCCCGCGGCACGAATTAGGCGGATGAACGCGGCGCTCGCGCTGCTCCTGGTCGACATCGTGGGCATCTGGAACTTCAGCGAGGCCCGGGACGGAAAGGTCCGCAACTCGCGGCCGCGAGGCGGAGGCGTTCCCGCCGTTCTCCGCGACTTCGACCCGAAGGTGCTGGAGGGCGTCGACGTCGAGCCGGCGGACTTTTCCGTCGCCCGCGCCGGACTTCAGACCACCGTCCGCGTCGCGAAGAGCGGCTGGGCCACGTTCAAGAACGTCCCCGACAACGGTCTGGAAGCCGGCGTCCACACGCCGGTCGGGCCCCACGCCCTCGCGCTCTACTCGGACAAGCCCGGAAACTGGATCCACTTCCCGGGGCTGGCGACGGAGCTGGTCGGACGGCCGGGAGGGAGCGTCCGCTCCTTCGGACTGGCCGCGTGGTACTTGCTGCAGACCGAAGGCGATCCCCCGCGGTTCAGCCACAAAGGCGTCAACGCCCTCTTCCGGTTCAGCTCGACCGACGGGCGGCTGCAGACGTTCGCCGCCGTCGACCGCTTCGTCACGGAGGATGTCGGCAACGGCCTGGGCCCCGGCCACGCGTTCCGCCTGCCGGAGGCGCGGCGCGAAGCGGCCGCGGCGCGCTGGGTGCACGTGACCGTCACCGCCGACGGGCCGGCCCAGACCTTCCAGATGTGGGTGAACGGCGAGGCCGTCGAGTACGTCACCGGGGCGCCGGGCCGGAACGCCTACGCCTGGCCCCCCGAGGGAGGCCTGGAGATCAATTACCGGGTCGGCCACGACTCCGACGGCATGACGATCGGCCGCTGGCTGGGCGGCTACGCGGCTTCCGGCCGGACGCTCGGCCTGGCGTCGGTCGTGCTGGTCAAGGACGAGACCCTCGACCAGACGCGCGCCCGGCACCTCTACGGCCTCGGCCGTCGCGGGATCCCCTTCGACGGCGCGTGGCCCGGGAAGTAAGCCGCGCCGGAGGCTCGGAACAATTATCCCGGGCCAGTCTCCGAGGCCTCCGCGAAGTACCGGCATGACACGCTCGATCCGGACGCTGGGGATGGCGATCGCGGCGGCTTCGGGGCTGTTCGCCCAGGAGGCCAAGAACGATCCGTTCGACAAGCTCTTCGCTTCCGTGGTCCCGACCGGGAAGGAGCTGGCCTGGCGCGACGTCCCGTGGCACCCGAATTTCTGGAACGCGGTGATCGAGGCTCAGGAAAAAGGCCAGCCGGTCCTCCTGTGGGCGATGAACGGCCACCCGATGGCCTGCACCGCCGGGAACGGCGTGCGCTACAGGCTCTGGGTATGGTCGGACCCCGACGTCCGGGACCTGGCGAAAAAGTTCGTCCCCGCGGCCGACGACGTCAACGTGATCCTCTCCCAGCGCGGGCCGGAGCAGGCGGCGCTCTGGAAGAAGATCGGGGCGCAAGGGCACTATCAACGTCCGGGACAGGGAATCTACGCCCTGACGCCGAGCGGGAAACTGCTCGCCTCCACCAACCAGCGCGACGCCAAGGCCGCGGCGGAGACCCTGCGCAAGGGTCTCGCGATGTGGGAATCGATGAAGCGCGAGGAACGGATGATGATCGGCAGGCCGTCGCCGGAGCCCGAGGGTCCCTCGCGGCTCTACCCCAAGGGAGGGCTGGTGCTCCAGGCGTTCTACCGGGATCTTCCCCGCAAGGACGGCCAGGTCCCGGGCTTCTGGGCGGGCATGTGGAACCAGGATTTCGCGTGGTTCACCCGGGACGAGGCGCGGTCGCTCGTCCCCGACTCCAAGGCTCCCGGAACGCGCAAAGCGGCGCCCGAGAAGCTGGCGCGGCGCCTGGCCAAATACCACCTGGTGGACCACGTGAGGGGCGGCACGCGCCCGTTCTCCGACGCGGCCGTGAAGAACGTCGCGATCACGTTTCAGGTGATCCGTGCGGAGGGGGACACGCTGCGCCTCCGGATCGAGGGATCCTCGCTCGCGGACGAAAAAGGCGTCTGCGGCTACGATGCCCGCCTTCAGGGCCTCGCCGCGTGGGATCTCAAGAAGGAGATGTTCACCTCCTTCCAGCTGCTCGCGACGGGCCAGCGCTGGGGGGACAACACCCTCGACAACGACCGTCGCGACGACCCGGGCCCCCATCCGATGGGGATCGCGTTCCAGCTGGCGGAGGGATCCGATCGCGTGCCGCCCCTCGTCGTCACCTTCCCGCTGGGCGAGGCCTACTTCAAATAAGGAAGACCGCCGGCGACGTAGAATAGGCGCCCTATGGCGCTGCTCCTCTGTCTCATGGCCTGCCAGGAGTGGACCCAGGACGCGCACGACGCGCAGCGGACCGGGTACACGGCCGAAGAGCCCGTCCTCCCGTGGACGCTCGCCTGGACCTGGAACGGGCCGGACGCCGCGGGCGGGACCGGCGGACATCGCTATCACCAGCCGGCTCCCTACACGCCCTGGGAAGCGCGCACCTGCACCGGCGGCGCCCACGTCTACGTGCCCGGCAACGCGGACGGGCTCTACGCGCTGAAAAAGTCCGACGGCTCGGTCGCGTGGAGGATGTCGACGGCCCCCGTCAACGTGACGCCCGCCTACGATCCGGCCACGCGGACCGTCTACGCCGGCTCAGACGCGGGCACGCTGGTCAAGCTGAACGCCGACACCGGCGCGCCGCTGGGCACGTACGACGCGGGCGCGAAGATCGTCAAGTCCGTGATGCTCGCCGGGTCGCACGCCTACGTCCTCACGGCGGCGGGAACGCTGCACAAGGTGTCGACCTCCTCCATGACCGCCGCCTGGACCTACGCCGCCGGCGCCGCGCCGCACACGCTGCCCGCCTATTCGAGCTCGCGGCGGGCGGTGATCTTCTGCACGGCCGACCTCCAGGTGCATGCGGTGAACGACGCGGACGGGACGTCGAAGTGGAAGGTCAGGCCGTCGCCCCTCGCGCCCGGCACCCATGTCGAGTTCCAGGGCGGCTGGCCCGTGATCGCCGAGCTGCGCGGGATCGTCTTCGTGCGGATGATGATCGGCGACGTGAGTGCCGTCCTCTGGTCGGGCGGCCCGAAGTGGGGCACGACGAACGCGGCGATCCGCGCGCGCCTCCAGGCCAACCCGGGGCTCAAAAACCTCTTCGCGCTCTCGCTCGACACCGGCGCCGAGGCGTTCGTGCCGGCGGTCGGACCGGCGGGCGTCGAGGATCTCCTCCAGGGCCGGCCGCGCCTGCGCGTCCACAGCTTCCCGGTCGTCCGGGTCGTCGACGGCAAGGAAGTCGCGTACTCGGCCTGGCGCAACGGCGACACCCGGGATCCCAAATGGGACGCGCGCTGGGACTCGCATCTCGGGGAGATGGCGCTCGACGGCCCGGACGCCGGCGACCTGCGCTTCGTGAAGTTCGAGGAGCACGACCACTGGCTGCGCATCACCGACGAGGCCTGCCCGCTCACGATGGCGGGCGAGACGCTCTTCCACGCCCACTGGGACGCGAGCGAGGCCGCGCGGATCACCGACCGCTCGGCGGGGCTGGGGGCGACCCGCGCGAACCCCATCCAGACCGTCAAGCTCCCGTCCGTCGTCCGGCACGTCGCGGCCGCGGGGACGTCGCGCGACACGACGACCCACTGGACGGCGACGGGCATGAAGCTCGTCGACGGCCGGTGGAAGGCGGCGCCGGGCTGGTGGGTCTACTGGAACATCCTCGATCCGCCCACGCCGGCCCGGGACGCGTACAGCGAAGGCATCCTCCCGCGCTACACGTACGTGTCGGACGGCCTGGTCATCGTCGAGGGCAACGGCGGCGACCTCTTCGTCCTGCGGCACAGCGGCCCCAAGCGCTGACGATCGGACTCTTTCCCGTAAAGGACGTCGAAATCCTCCTGTATAAGCAAGGGATGAGGATCGCGCTGCTTCTCACGCTCGCCGGCTGCGCTTCCGGTCCGCCGCCGCTGCCTCCGGACCTTCTGTCGAAAGTCGAGAGCGCCCTCCGCGACCTGCCTCCGGGGGCCGAGGATTACTTCTTCATGGAGGACGCGGAAAGGCTGGCCTTGCTTCGGGAGTCGGGCCGCGGCACTCCCGAGGACCAGGAGTTCCTGGAGAAGCGGATGCTGGGCGAGCAGATCCCCCGCGTGAAGGCGGACGCCGCCCGCGCGGCCCAGCCCCGCCCCGTCCGTTCCGCCAGAGTCGCGCCGCCCGTCCCGGCGGGGCCTCCCGAGGGCGAACGGCCCGCCCGAGGCACGTGGACGATCACGTTGACCGACGGGCGCAAGCTCAGGGGAACGCTCGTCGAGGCCACGGAAACGCGCATGAAGTTCAAGGTCAAAGAGGACATCCTGATCACTTTCGATCGTAAAAGCATCCTCCACATGGAGCTCGCTCCCGAGTAGCGCGTGATATCCTGGGCCCCATGCCGGCCCAGGTCGTCCTCGCCAAGAACCTCGCGCGATCGATCCGCGAGGGCCACCCCTGGATCTTCCGGCAGGCGCTCCGCCCCGGCCCGCCGCTCGCCGACGGGACCGTGGTCGAAGTGCGCGGTAAGGACGGACCTCCCCTCGCCACCGGGTTCTGGGACGCGACCTCCGCCATCGCCGTGCGCGTCCTCGACTCCCGTCGCGTCCCCGATCCCGCCGCGCTCGTCCGCCAGCGCTTCGCCGCCGCGCTGAAGAAACGCCGCGACCGCCTCGATCCCGCGCGCACCAACGCGTTCCGCTGGGTCCACGGCGAGGCCGACCTCCTTCCCGGCATCCACCTGGACCTCTACGGCGACGAAGCCGTCGCGCGCTTCGACGGCGAGGGCGCGCGCGCCTTCTACGGCGACCTCGCCCCCGTCCTCAAGGCGGCCGGGGTGAAGGAGGCCGTCGACCGCCAGAGCGGGAGAACCCTGGCCGAGCGCGAGGTCCTCGAGAACGGGATCCGCTTCGGGGTGACGCCGGGCGAAGGCGGCAAGGGCGGCCTCTTCCTCGACCAGCGCGAGAACCGGGAGGTCGTCGAATCGCTCGCGAAGGGCCGCTCCGTCCTCAACCTCTTCGGCTACAGCGGCGGGTTCTCGCTCTACGCGGCCCGCGGGGGCGCGACGTCCACCGACACGGTCGACATCGCCCGCCCCGCGATCGAGGCGGCCCGCGCGAACTTCGCGCGCAACGGCCTGCCGGCCGGCGGGCTGCACGTCGCGGACGCGTTCGACTTCCTGGCGGAGGCCCGGAGGAAGTGGGGCCTGGTGATCAGCGACCCTCCGAGCTTCGCGCCGCGCAAGGACGCCGTCGAGACCGCCCGCCGCGCCTATACGAAGCTGCACAAGCTGGCGGCGGCCGTCGTGGAGCCCGGCGGCCTGCTCTGCGCCGCCTCGTGCTCCAGCCACGTGGACCGCGCGCTGTTCCTTCAGACGATCGACGCGGGCGCGCGCGCGGCGGGACGCAAGTTCGCGCTGCAGGAAATGCGGGGCGCGGGCTTCGACCACCCGACGCTGCGCGCGTTCCCGGAGGGCGCCTACCTGAAATTCGCGGTGGGGAGGATCACTTCCCCTTGAAGAGCGTCGCGATGTCCGCGTCGCTCAGCGCCTTCTTGTAGACGCGGACGTCGTCGACCGCCCCCTTCGCCGGCCAGGCCCACTCCGCCGAGCCGGGGGCGGCCATGCCGATCTTCCAGGTCGTCTTGCCGAAGGACCGGGCGGGGGCGTTGGCCGGGAACTCGCCCGTCTGGACGAGCTCGCCGTTCACGTAGATCTTCGTCGCGCCGGCGGGCCGGTCGACCACGCCCGCGACGTGGTACCACTGGCCCGGCTCGTATTCGGTCTCCCAGGTCCCGGCGCCCTTCCACTCGGGTTCCTCGGGCTTGGCGCCGGCGATCCAATGCTCGAAGACGAACTTCTTGTCGTTGCCGTAGCGGATCCCCTCGTGCCAGCCGGCCTTGTTGAGGATCCCGTAGCTCGCGGTGTTCTCGTTCTCCTTGCCGGGCGGGACCTCGGCCGGCTTGAACCAGGCGGCGATCGTGTAGCTGCCTTCGTTCACCGTGTCGAGCGCCGCCGCGCTGGGGATCTCCACGTGGCCGCCCGAGCCGTCGAAGACCGCCGCCTTGCCGAGCTTGCCGGCCTCCCAGGCCACCTTGCCCTGGGCGACGCCCGGCGCGGCGCCGTCGTCAAACGTCAGATGGACCAGCAGATCCGGATCCTTCGCCGGCTCCTGAGCCAGACAGAGCGCGAGCGCGATGGCGATGCTTCTCATGCCGAAACTCTAGCAGACGACCGGTGTCCATACTAGTGGTGAGTCCGCTTTGATTCCGCGGGTCGCGCCCCTTGGGAGCGACCCGTGGAATCAAGCGTGTCGAACCACTAGAGATGCTGACGCTGCTCGCGCTCCTGGCCCAGGACCCCTTCGACATCCGGCCCGAAGGCGACTGGGGGGTGTCGACGGCCGACGCCCGCAAGGTCCTCGAGGCCGCGGGACGCGAGCTGCGCAAGCACGTCCCCGAGCGAACGTTTCCACCGATCGAGGTCGCCCCCAAAGGCGGCCCCATCACGCTCTTCCAGCGCGGCCCGAAGGGCGAGATCCGCGTGCGCCTCGACGTGAACGGGCCATTCTGGGCGCAGTACACCTTCCAATTCGCCCACGAGCTCGGCCACGTCGTCTGCGGCTACGACCCGGATCCGCACAAGCAGAAGTGGTTCGAGGAAAGCGTCTGCGAAGCCGCCTCGCTCTACGTCCTGCGCCGCTCGGCGGAGACGTGGAAGACCGCTCCCCCCTACCCGCACTGGAAGGACTACGCGAAGTCCCTGACGGCCTACGCGGACGACCGCCTCAAGGTCTCGAACCTGCCGCCGGACACGACCCTCGCCGCCTGGTACAAGGAGCGCAAGGCCCAGTGCGAGGCCAACGCCGAGGACCGCCCGCGCAACCTCATCATCGCCGCCCAGCTGCTGCCGCTCTTCGAGGAGGATCCCCGCCGCTGGGAGGCCCTCGGCTGGCTCAACACCGAGACGCATACGGCGTCGACGTCCTTCGCGGACTACCTGAAGGCCTGGGAGCGCCACTGCCCCGAAAAGCACAAGGCCTTCGCGCGACAGATCCGCGCCCTTTTCGACGTACAGTAAGCGCATGCTGGCGTTGTTCGCACTGCTTGCCCTGAGCGGAGTCGAAGGGCTGGCGCAGGACGTCGAGCGTTACCTCGCCGAGACGGACGCCGCCGCCCGGGCGAAGATCCTGTCGGGCATCCGCCGGAGCGTGACGGAGGTCGAGGCCGAGCTCCGGACGCCGCCGCGACGTCCTCCCGCCGAGGCGCGCGGGCAGGTGATCCGGAAGCGGCTGGTCGCCGACCATCCCCTGAAAGTCCCGTTCGAGTACGCGCTCTACGTGCCGGCCGACTACGCGCCGGAGAAGCGCTGGCGCCTTCTCATCAGCCTGCACGGGCAGAGCGGAAACGGGCCCGACTTCACGCGGAACTGGCTCGACGACCTGCGGCGCGACGGCGAGACCTTCCTGCTCTGCCCGTCGGCGGGCCGAGGCGGCTGGGGCCGCTCGCTGCTCGGCCACGCGTACGTGCTCGACTCCCTCCGCGACGTCCTGGCCTCGTACGCGATCGATCCCGACCGCGTCTTCCTCGACGGCGCCTCGATGGGCGGCAATGGGTCCTTCGAGTTCGTCTGCCAGTACCCGGATCTCTTCGCGGGCGCCGCGCCCCGCTCCGGCGGGCCGATGTTCCGCTTCGTCAAGCCGGGCGCGAAGGAGGTCGAGCCCGAAGGCCTCGAGAACCTCGCCGCGACGCCGATCTACTGGACGTTCGGAGCCAAGGACCCGAAGCTGCCCTACGACTGGGTCAAGACCGCGCTGGCGCGGATCGAGCCGCTGAAGCTGGACGTCGTCGTGAAGGAGTACCCCGAAGGCGGCCACGAGTGGTTCCCCCAGGAAAACGCCGCCGTGCTCGCGTGGATGAAGTCGAAGACGCGGACCGCCTATCCCGCGCGCGTGGGGATCGCGACGACGGACCGCCGCTTCGGACGTCGCTTCTGGCTCGAGATCGCGGACTACAAGGCGAAGGAAAACGTCCAGCGGCGATTCGCGGATCTGGAAGGAAAGCCGATCGAGGAGCGTCTGGTGTTCCAGGAGGAGATCCGGGTGTCGGCGGAGCTCTCCGGCAACGAGATCCGGGCGACCTCGACGGGAGCCCGGGAGCTTCGGATATACTTGAGTGAGAAGATGGTGGATTTCACGAAGCCCGTCGTGGTGACCGTGAACGGCCGCCGCTCGACGTTCACGCCGAAGCCGTCGCTCGAGACGCTCCTCGAGTCCGCGCGGCGGGCCCCCGGCCTCCTCTACGTCGCGAGCGTGAAGGTGAGCGTCCCGTGAACGGCGTCGACATCCCCGTCTGGATCCAGGCCTTCGTGCTCGGCGGGATCGCCCTGGTCACGCTGCTGGTCCCAGCGAAGATCCTCTTCGAGCTGACGAAGACCTCGCGCGACCGGACCCGGCGCGCGCGGGACCTGGCCGACCGCCTCCGCGAGCGTTTCGGCGGCGTGCGGCTGGAGCGCGGCTTTTTCGGCCCGCACCGGATCCGCTTCACGATCGAGGGGCGCGCGGCGGTCGTCACGATGCCCGACGAGGACGAGGTCGAGATCCGCCTCGAGCCGAAGCTCGCGCCCGCCTTCCCGCTGGTCGCGCGCACGCGCGGCGCGTTCGCCTGGCCGGTCGCCTTCGAAGGCTTCCGCATGCTGCCGATGCTGCGGACGTTCGACGCCCTGATCGACGAGTCCATCTCCATCTACGCGACGGGCGCTTTCGCGGGCTACGTGCGCGAGGCGGCGCTCGACGGCCTGCCCGCGGGCGAGAAGCCCCGGGGCATCGCCGAAAGCCTCTTCGTGCTGCGCAAGCTGCCCGGCGTGCGGACGTTCGAGCTGAGGATGTCGCCCCGCGGCGGCTTCCGCCTGCGCTTCGAGCTGCGCGCCGAGGACCTGATCCACCGGCCGGACGAGCTGGAGTCGGCCGTGCACCACGCCTTCCAGCTCTACGACGCGCTGGTCACGATGTAGCCTGGAGCTCGCGAGGCGAACGTGGCCTTCACGATCATGCACCGCCTGGGCGACATGGAACGGAACCCTCCCTTGTCCGCCCTGCCGCTACTCCTCGAGGAGCTCGACCCGGACGACACGGAGCATGTCGACGTGGCCGTCACGCATGAAAGCGGCTGGTGCGTCTCCGCCGGGATGGACGGCCATGTCACTTGGGAGAACGTCGAGGCGGATCGGCCGCCCCGCCACATGCATCAGGTCCCCGCGTCGAAAATCATCGAGCTGTGGAACAAGCTGGCCCAAGGGGACCTGGCGGGAGTCGAGTCGGAGCCTTGGCAACCGGGGTAGGGTCCGCCCCCGGCTTAAACCAGCTCGCGGATCGGCTCGGCGGCCGTGTCGAGCAGGTACTGCGGGCGGCCCTGGGCGTCCGGGACCGTGGCGGTCCGCACGTCGATCCCCAGGTTCTTGTAGAGCGTGGCGAAGACGTCGGCGAACGTGACGGGCCGCTCGGTCGCGTACTCGCCGAGGCGGTTGGTCGCGCCGATGACCTGGCCGGTGCGCATGCCGCCGCCCGCCATCACCGCGAACGTGACCTGCGGCCAGTGGTCGCGGCTGTTGTCCTTGTTGATCTTCGGCGTCCGGCCGAATTCGCCCCAGAGGACCACGCTCACGTCCTTGTCCAGGCCGCGCTCGTGCAGGTCCGTCACGAGGGCGCAGAGGCCGCGGTCGAGCTCCGGGCACCACTTGCGCGACTGCGGCGTGTTCATGCCGTCGGGGCCGTGCCAGTCCCAGCGTCCGTAGTTGAGCGAAACCACCCGGGCGCCCGCCTCGACCAGGCGCCGCGCGACGAGGAAGTTCCGGATCATGTAGGGCGCGCCGTCGCGCTCGAAGGCCACGTCGTTCGAGCCGTAGCGCTCGAGGACCTTCGGATCTTCGTTGGAGATGTCCAGGGCTTCGGAGAGCTTC
Source organism: Planctomycetota bacterium (assembly GCA_036383955.1). Taxonomy (GTDB): domain Bacteria; phylum Planctomycetota; class MHYJ01; order MHYJ01; family JACPRB01; genus JACQFK01. The sequence goes on from DASVNH010000114.1 coordinate 63,078, forward strand.
GACGTCCCCAGGATGTCGAGCGCCTGCCGCCCGAAATGATCGAGGCCCGCCATCGTTCCCGAGGCGTCCGCCTCGCGGCGGAAGGTGTCGACGGCCTTCCGCAACCCGTCGCGGTCCTGGAGGCGGTCGAGCGTGATGCCCTTGAGCTGGAGACCTTCGGGCTTGGCGAGCGGGTCCTTGGAGACGCAGGCCATGGGGGCGTGGGCCTGGCCGACGAAGCCGGCGTCGCCGGGCTCGCCCCAGGTCCGGTTGCCCGTGGGGTACATCATGTGGACGTTGGGGGGCACGCCGACGCGGGCCTCGCCCTGGAGGCGGGAGACCCAGGAGCCCATCGACGGCCAGCTGCCGCCCGCCGGCTTCATTTCCTTGCGGGTGCGGCCGGTCATGCACTGGTAGAGGTCGTGGAGGCCTTCCGAGCCGACGACGGAGCGGACGAGGGCGAACTTGTCCATCATCCGAGCCATGCGGGGGAAGAGCTCGGAAACCTGGATGCCGGGGACGTTGGTGCCGATGGCGTCGAAGTCGCCGCGGATGTCCGTCGGCGCGCCCGGCTTGGGGTCGAACATGTCGATGTGCGACGGCCCGCCGGGCATGTAGATGTTGATGATCGCCTTCTGCGTCCGGCCCGCCTGGGCGCGCGCCTCGATCGACATCAGCTGCGCGAGCGAGAGGCCGCCCGCCGCCATGCCGCCGACCCTCAGGAAGCCGCGCCGGGTGAGGCTCCCTTCGCCGGGCTTGCCGTAGAGCGTAATCATCTATCTCTATAACACATGGGTAGACGGGGAAGTTGATTGGCCGCGGAACTCTGTCTATAGTGGTTGGGGGGTGCGAGCCGGATCGTAGGGAGGCTCGTATGACGTCATCCACCGCCGAACGCCCCCTTTTCGGCTCCCTGGTCCTCTGCAAGGGCCTCTGCACCCTCGACGAGCTCGACGTGGCTCTCGACGTCCAGCGCGAGTGCGATCCGCCCGTCCGCCTGGGCGAGGTCCTCGTCGACATGGGCAAGCTCACGCCGGAGCAGGTCAAGACCCTGCTGGAGCTCCAGGGGGTGACGCCGGCCGTCGCCCGCCTCGTGCAGGAATCGGGCCCGCCGCTCTTCCCCGAGACGCGCACCCTGCCGTCCGGCGAGCGCTTCAAGATCGGCGACGTCGTCCTCCGCGTCGAGGGCATGACGTTCGAGATCGTTCCCGTGCCCGCCATCTCCGCCTCGACGGCCGCGACCGCGGTCATCGCCGCGCCCCCGACGTCCGCCTCGACGACCGCGCTGCCGGCCGTCGTCCCGCCGGCGGCCGTCGAACCCCCCGCCGAAAACAAGAGCGGCCTGATCTTCGCGAAAGCGCACGCGGCCGTCGCGAAGATCCTCCCCTTCCTCCATCCGCACCGGACCTACGCGCTGCTGGCGGCCCTGCCGGGGCTGCTCGCGCTGGTCCTCCCCTGGCGCCTCTTCACGAACGGTGTGTGGAGCTACGGCGTGCAGGGGCCCGGCTGGATCACGTTCCTGCTGACCTCCTCCGCCGGCGGCCTGCTGCTCCTCGGCGACCGGCCGCGCGCGATCTCGCGCGCCGAGAAGACCGGCGTCCTGGCGCTGTCGGGGCTCGCGCTGCTCCTCTCGCTCTGGAAGCTCTTCTCCGCCCCCAACGGCGCGACCGCGATGGGGATCGGTATTCCGCTGGCCCTGATCTCCGCCGCGCTCCTTCAGCTCGTCGTCTGGCCGATGAAGGCCGTCGAGGGCGACCCCCTGCGCTCGCCGCTGTCGCGGCTGAAGCTCGCCTTGGGGGAGCTGACCGGCAAGCGCGCGAAGGAGCGGACGGAGAAGGTGACGCGGCGCGACCTCCTCCTCAAGCAGGCGGGCGAGGCCGCGCTGACCTCGTCCGCCGAGACCGATCCCGAGCCCGTCAAGACGGCGCGGAAGGCCGTCGACGCCCCCGGCAAGCCGATACCCGGGAAGCGGGAGCGCGCGATCCTGCGCCTGGGGCGGGCGGCCGTCGACGCCGGCGTGGCCGACAAGGGGCTCGCGGAGGAGGTCAAGGCGCTCGACCAGACGCTCGCGAAATGAAGCGAGAGCTGTCCCCTTTCGCGTCCGGTCCCATATATAAACTAGGGTGGGCCGGATGCTGGCGGTCTGGGTGTTGCTCACGGCGCAGCAGGCGCCGGCGGAGCTGCCGGAGCGTTTTGTCCGCGACGTCCGTCCCCGCCTCGAGGCCGGCTGCTTCCGGTGCCACGGCCCCCAGAAGAAGAAAAGCGGGGTCGACTTCGCCTCCGCCAAGCTCGACGACCGGCGGCTCTGGCGCCGGGCCGTCGAGCAGATCGAGTCCGGCGCGATGCCGCCGGAGGACGAGCCGAAGCTCGCGGACGCCGACCGCGCCGCGCTGCTCGCCGGGCTGCGGGAGGCGGCCGAGTACATCGATCCCCGCGCGCCCCGCGATCCGGGGCCGCCGATCCTGCGCCGCCTGAACCGGACGGAATACGCGAACACGCTGCGGGACCTCCTCGGCGTGAACACCGGCGCGCCCGACAAGGCGGGCCTGCCCGAGGAGGCGCGCGGCACCCACTACGACACCGCCGGCGCCATCCTGGGCCTCACCCCCTCGCTGATGGAGGCCTACGTGGCGGCGGCCGACCACGCGCTCGACGGCCTCTACGCGAACCCGGGAGCGAAGAAGAAGATCCTGGAAGGAACCCCGCGCGAAGTCCTCGAGCGGTTCGCCCGCCGCGCGTACCGGCGCCCCGGGGTGGAGGTCGAGCCGCTCCTGACGCTCTTCGAAACCGCGCGAGGCCGCGGGCTGGACGTCGAGGCGGCCTTGCGTTACCCGCTCAAGGCGGCGCTCTGCTCGCCCAGCTTCCTCCTGCGCGTGGAGGAGGACCGCGCCGCGCCGCCCGGCCAGCCGGGCGCCCCGGTGAGCGCGGCGGAGCTCGCCACGCGCCTCGCGTATTTCCTCTGGTCGCGGCCGCCCGACGACGCCCTCCTGGCGCTCTCCGATCCGGAGGCGGTCCTCGCGCGGACCCCGGCGATGCTGGCCGACGCCCGGGCGCGGGCGCTGGTCGACCGCTTCTTCGCGCAGTGGCTGCGCCTCCAGGACCTGGACCGCGCGCGGCCGAGCACGGAGTTCTTCCCCGCCTTCACCCAGAAGCTCCGCCGGGCGATGCGGGACGAG